>JBDTVQ010000180.1:0-12740 GCA_040007195.1 Acidobacteriota bacterium
TGGCCGCGGCGAGTGCTCTTATTCTCTTTGGCGAGCGGGGTGGTGTCAACGGGCGGGGGCGATACGGGCGGGGGCGATACGGGCGGGGGCGATACGGGCGGGGGCGACATGAGGAGGGGCCGCGGGCCAATTGTAAACATCCGGTAAAGGACCTTTACCCAAACTTTACTTAGGTTGTGAAACGAGAGCGCGGTAGGTCGCGTTCCACTTCTTACAGCGAACGCGCACTACCTAGACACACGCATTCTGCGTGGGGGAATACCTGTCCGGGCTTGAATTCCGGCGCGTGCGGAACGGGGTCTACACAACATGAAATGGATTACTGCGTCCACACTCTTCGTGTGCCTATGCGCACAGGCACAAGATTCGGCGACACTCGCTGGGGCGGTTCTCGACCCGAGCGGGGCGGCTGTTCCAGGCGCGACGTTGCGGCTGGTCGAACTGCGCCGCAACATTCCGCGCGAGACAACGACGGATGAGATCGGCTATTACCGTTTCTCGTCACTGGAGCCGGGCGACTATTCGCTGGAAGTTTCGTTGACGGGATTTGCGAAAACGGAGATCCGGCTGTTGACGCTTCGGGCGCGCGACCGGCAGAGTCTGCGAATTTCACTGCAATTGAGTTCGGTGAAGCAATCGATGGACATCACGGGAAAGGAAGACATCCTGGCTTCGGATCCCTCATTCGGCGCGGTTGTGGATCAGCGCTCGATTCAAACACTGCCATTGGCGGGACGATCAATTGACACGATTTTGCTCCTGGCGCCAGGCGTGGTGAGCGCGGCCGGCGGGCGCGGCGGAGGCGACATCAACTCGAACGGAATGCGTTCGAATACGAACTACTACACATTGGACGGCGTGAGTCTGAACGCCAGCATTTCGTCCAATGGAGGCGGTTTCGGCGGGCCTGGAGGAGGACCTGGAATTGGCGGCTTGCCCGGAGCGGGAGCCGGCGGCGGGGCAAGCGGAGGACCGCCGACGGAACTGGTTTCGGTGGAGGCACTCCAGGAAGTGCGCGTGCAGACGTCGTCGTTCGCGCCGGAGTTTGGGCGGACGCCAGGCGCGCAGATTTCGATGAGCAGCCGCGGAGGGTCGGACAAGTTTCACGGATCGGTCTTCGAGTATTTCGGGAACGACCGGCTGAACGCAAACCAGTGGTTCGCCAATTCACTTGGGCAGCAGCGAGCGGCGCTCAGGTACAACCAGTTCGGCGGGACGGTGGGCGGACCGGTGCGCAAGGGCAAGACGTCTTTCTTTGCGTCGTATGAAGGGCTGCGCCTGGTGGAGCCGGAAACAAACATTGCGACGGTCCCATCGATGACGACGCGGGAACGGGCTCCGGCGGCACTGCGGCCGTATCTCAATGCGTTTCCTATTCCGAATGGCGGGGAGCTGACGAATGGCGCCGCGCTGTTTAGTGCGGTGTATTCAAACCCCTCGAGCCGCGACTCAGCGAGCCTGCGCATCGACCACTCGCTGAATGCGCGGCATGCGCTATTTTTCCGCTACGCCTATGCGCCATCGGACGGTATGTTCCGCGGTGAGCAGACGCAGACACCGAATGTGCTGAACTCGCGGACGGTGAGACCGCACAGCTTCACGGGGTCTCTGATTTCGCAGCTGTCACCGAACATAGTGAACGATTTGCGGGTGAACTTCACGCGGTCGGCAACGACGACCTCGGCGGCGATGGATACCTATGGCGGGGCACAGTTATTGACGGACGCACTGCTGTTCCCGGCAGGCATAACCGCGGAAAACGGAAGCTTCTCGCTGGTGGTGACGGGCATGAGCGGGTTGTCGTATGCAGCGGGTTCCACGTCGATTCAGCGGCAATTCAATTTCGTGGATAGTGCGACGTTGACGGCGGGTCCGCACCAATACAAGATCGGCGTGGACTTTCGCACACTGACGCCGTCGTATCTGAACAAGCTGTATTCGCAGAGCGCGACATTCAATGGCCTGGTGGCGGCGAATGGATCGCAGGACACCACGACGACCACTTCGGGTTCGCTTCTGTCCGGGACATCGACGATGGCGGTGGTGAGTGCAAGCCTGCCACGCGTGGACCCCATGACGATCAACAATTCCTTCTACATTCAGGACACCTACCGCGTATCCCGGAAGGCGACGGTCACATTTGGCGGGCGATGGGACGTGAACCCGGCACCGACGGTGCGGAACGGAGACAAGCCCTTTGCGCTGTGTGATTCGGATCTGGGCAATTGCGCGCTCACGCAGCAATTGCCGCTATACGACACGAAGTGGGGCAACGTGGCTTTGCGGTTGGGATTCGCCTCGCAGTTGACGGAGGATCCGGGCCAGGAATGGGTATTGCGGGGAGGAGTTGGAGTATTTCACGATATCGGCTATGGGGCGTCGACCAACACGTTCAACGCGGCGCCGTATGTGAGCGCGCGCAACCTGGTGCTGCCGGTTTTTCCTCTTGTGACGGTGGACAGGGCGATTCCATTACTGCCGCAACAACCGCCGTACGGGCAGATCAGCGCGGCCGAACGGGGGCTTCAATCGCCTGCCGTTTATCAATGGAACCTGACCTTCGAACGGTCGTTTGGTACGGCGCAGGTGTTGTCATTCGGCATGGCGGGCAGCCACGGCATACGGCTGCTGCGGACGGAGACGTCGCGCGCCGCGACAAATGCCTACGACCTGCTGCGGATGGCGACCAACGGCGCGGAGTCCGACTATAACTCTGCCCAGTTCCAGTTCCGCCGCCGGATGGCCCGCGGGTTTCAGATGCAGGCGGGATACACATACTCGCACTCGATGGACACGGCCTCAAGCGACAACGCATTGTCGGGCGGATTCCGGTCGTTGTTCGGAAGCCAGCGGGGCAACTCAGATTTCGATGTGCGCCACTCGTTCAGTTACACCGCTTCGTATAACCTTCCGGCACCGGGGCGCGGCTTCCTGAAGCCTGTTTTCTCGAACTGGTGGGCCGACGGAGTGGTGACGGCGCGATCGGGGCTGCCCTTCGACGTACAGGGAATTTCGGCGCAACCGGAGACGCTGGATACCGCGGAAACGGAGGCACTGACGTCTCGCGGATTTTTCGCGCAAGTCAGGCCGGACTATACGGGACAGCCAGTGTGGATCGAAGATGTGAACGCACCCGGAGGGAGGCGGCTGAATCCCAACGCGTTTGTGATGCCGACAGATTTCCGGCAAGGAACGCTGGGGCGCAACTCTCTGCGGGGATTTCCGATGTCGCAGGTGGATCTATCGGTGCGGCGCATGATCCGGCTCAGCGAGGGCGTTTCGCTTTCGATGAACATGCAGGCGTTCAACCTGCTCAACTCCGGCAACTTTGCCAACCCGTCGCCGCTCGAGGGAGCGAGTCTGGCGAGCCCGAACTTTGGGGTAGTGACCCGGATCGTGACGGACGGCGCGGGCGGCGGCAGTGCATTTTTCCGGCGGGGCGGGCCCAGGTCGGTGCAGTTTTCCTTGCGGTTGAGCTTCTAACGGAAGAGACATCATGAGACGGACTATTTTCATATCGATCACTCTTTTTGTGTTCGCGGGCGGCATGTTCGCTCAGCAGGAGGAAGAAAGTAAGACGGCGTTCGTACGGCGATTTTCGATTGGCGGGAGATTGAGTTTCCCCGTTCTGCGCCAGGTGAGCAGCGGCGAGACCCAGCAGAGCCTCACGACGGGACCCACGGAGATAACGGCGACATCGGAAGGCAAGTCGGTGATTGCGGGCGGCGGCGTGGCGTTGCAGTTCGCCGTGCGCGACCGGTATGCAGTAAGCGTGGACCTGATGCGGCGCAAGGTGGGTTACCACTTGACGACGGTCACTTTTGTGGGCACCGACAATACGGCGACTGTCGCCGATGAGCGTAAGGGAACGACGTTGAGCGAACAGACGCGGGCCAGTTCATGGGAGTTGCCGATTCTGGTGCGGCGCTACAGCATTGGGCGGTTCGAAGAGGGGCCGCGGTGGTTCGTGGAGGGCGGTCCGTCGATCCGGAGGACGGGCGGCGTTTCCACGTTCACGCAGGTGAACGACGATTGCTGCCTGCAGATCCCGGCCAAACTTTCGAGCCGATATACGCCGGGAATCACGATTGGAATGGGTGGGCAACTAGCCGACGACTACGGCGTGAAAATCGTTCCGGAGATTCGTTATACGCGCTGGCTGGGCCGGCCGTTCGATTCGGCGCCGGCACGTTCTCAGGTGAACCAGTTGGAGGTTCTGATTGGCGTGACCTTTTAAGGATTTTTTTTTGGGGGGGGCGGACGCTAAAGGAAGCGGCAGCCTCCCGGAGTTCGACCGCCGGTCTTCGTCCCCTACTCGGCCAGCCGAGCCGCTGCAATTTGGGCGATATCGAGCAGCTTTGGCGCGTTGGCAATGCCACCGGTTGCCAGGGCGTCGCGGAACATCGTATTGCAGAACGGGCAGGCGGCCGCCACAGTCTGTGCTCCCGTGGCCGAGAGTTGCTCGGCTCGTTCGACGCTGACGCGCTTGCCGGTTTCCTCACCCAGGAACGCCAGGCCGCCTCCGGCACCGCAGCAGAAGCTTCGTTCCCTGCTCCGTTCGGCTTCCACCAACTCGCCCGCGAGGCTCGCCACTTCGCGCGGCGCGTCGTAGATGCCTTGATAGCGGCCGAGGTAACAGGGATCGTGAAAGACGACTTTCTCCGAAGCCGCGGCACCGGGCAGTTTTGCGGCATGCCGGGCGAGGAACTCGCTGTGATGTTCCACGGGCGGGGCAACGCCCACTTCACGCCAGTCCTCGTTCATCGTCCGGACGCAATGGGGGCAGATGGACAGGATCTTCTTCACGCCGGCCTGTTCCATGGCGCTGAGGTTCTGCTGGGCGAGTTCGCCGAAAAGGAGATCGTTTCCCAGGCGGCGCGCCGAATCGCCGGTACAGCGTTCCTTCTTCAGAACGCCAAAGCTCGTGCCGACGTGCCGCATAACTTTGACGAGCGACTCCACGATCTGCCGCCCTTGCGGATCGTACGACCCCATGCAGCCGAGCCACAACAGGTACTCTTGCGAGCCATCGAAAACGGGCAGGCCTGCTTTGGCAATGAACTGATCGCGCTGGCTCGAGGGCAGCCCGAGCGGGTTTCCGTTGCGCTCGAGGTTCAGAAATAACTTCGTGCCGTAATCGTCTTCCCACTTGCCGGTATTGACGGCGCCGCGCCGCAGCCCGACGATGATCGGGAGGTGTTCAATGCCCACCGGGCACTGATATTCGCACGCCCCGCACGTTGTGCATTGGAAGACCGCCTCCTGGCTCAAGTGCGCACCCAGCAACGGCGCCTCGGACCGGGCTCCGTTCTCGTTCAGGTAGCCGCGCAGCCCGAGCACGATCTCTTTCGGGTTGAGGAGCTTTCCTGTGTTCGCCGCCGGGCAATGCTCGGTGCAGCGCCCGCATTCGACGCACGAGTATGCCTGGAGGGCGGCAAGCTGGGTGACGTCCTTGCCGGTGTCGAGGCCAAAATCATCGTCATCGGCTAACGGCGGAATCTTGCTGAACCCGCCGCGGGAGAGAAATACGGTGAGCGGACTCAAGACCAGGTGCAGGTGCTTGGTATGCGGAATCAGCGGCAAGAACACGGCGAGCGACAGGGTGTGCGCCCACCATACGGCGTGTTCGTCGCCCCAACCCGCGTATTCCATGAGATAGGTGACCATCACCGCCAGAATCAGCGCCGCAACGAGGCCGCTCTCCCACTTCACTTCGCCCAACCATTTCGGCTGGACCACAAACCGCCGTAGGGCGAGGCCCGTGATCGACACGCTGACGGCCACGGCGAACGCCGCTGCAAGGCCAAAGTAGGCCGCACCGAACCAACCGTCCCGGTCCAGAAATCCGAGTCCAAGACCGCGCGCCACGTGATTCAACGTAACCAGCCCGAACGCGCAGAACCCCCAGAAGACGAATGCGTGCGCCAACCCTGGCAACGGCCGCTCCCGGATCACCTTCCCCTGGAGCGCCACCTCCCAGATGAACTCCCAAACCCTGCGGCCCAGCGGGGCGAGGCGGAAATCGGCATCTTTCTTCGAATCCCATATCGTTTGCACCACCCCCTGCATGCGCCAGAAAAATCCGCCAATGCTAGCCGCGCCGACGGCCCCTAGGGCAGCGATTTCCCCCAACTGGAGTCTTTCCATCGACTTGAGACTATCACGAGGATTACCTTAGGTCCCCCGGTAATAAGAAATTGGTCGCAATTATCCCTTTGACAAACCCACTGCCAAATTTCATTGAATCCAAACGAGATTCCGTTGTCGTCCAAAACGGGCGTGCGGTGGACCGCTTTCGCCCCAGAACACATACTGGTACTATCGTCTTGACCCCAAAGAGAGGAGCCAAGCATGGCCCAAAAGCCTGTCGATTTGTCGAAAATCCTTCCCAAAGATACGCCCTTCGAAGAGATCAAGCGGCGAGCAGCCCCCGACATGGGGCCACTCGGGAAAGATGACGGCGATCCAGCCGAGCCCGGCGAGTCCCAGATGGTTCTGTTTGAGGGAATCACAATCAGGAAAGTCTTCCACGAAAACGAATGGCATTTCGCCGTGGTTGACGTCGTTGCCGCGCTCACCGGAAGTGAGCGCCCCAGTAAGTATTGGAGCGATCTCAAGACACAACTGATTAAGAATGAGGGGTTTACCGAGTTGTCCGATAAAATCGGACAACTGAAAATGCAGTCTTCGGATGGCAAGTTCTACCTCACGGACGCGGTGACAGTTGAAACGGTCCTTCGAATAATTCAGTCGATACCGAGCCGTAAAGCGGAGCCGTTCAAGCGGTGGCTCTCAAAGGTTGGCTATGAGCGCATCCAAGAGATTCACGACCCCGAAATCGCGGTCAAGCGCGCCATCCTCATGTGGCAAGCGCAGGGACGCACAAACGACTGGATTGAGGCTAGGCTTCGCTGTATTGTCGTCCGTCGTGAATTGACCGATCAGTGGAAAGCTGGAGGGATCACCGGAAGCGAATACGGTCGGCTGACGGACATCATTTCAAAACACACCTTTGACCTCGACACGGCCCAACATAAGAGCCTGAAGGGATTGGCCCCGAAGCACAACCTCCGCGATCATATGACCGACCTTGAGTTGGTCTTCACTATGCTTGGCGAAAAATCCACCGCCGCGATTGCTCAGGCGTCTCAATCTCAGGGTTTCGATAGAAATGCCAAGGCTGCGCGCGATGGTGGTCGCGTCGCAGGCGATGCGAGGAGAAATTTGGAGCGCCAGTTGGACAGCAGCGTCGTCTCCAGATCAAATTTTCTAGCAGACACCCGCAAGAAAGATCCTGAACGCCTAACCCAAACTGGGAAAGCTCCCAAGGAGTAGTTGCCAGCAATTGCATCAATGATCCGATTCGCCCGCTGGCTTCGCGCTGGCGGGCGGTTGTATTTCTGGTGACTCCCCAACCGGAGGAAGTGGCGCAACTACGGCTTTCGCTTTGTCGCCTTCGGGCTTGCCGTCTGCTTCTTTCCCGTCGGGCTTGGCTTCGGTGACTTGGGCTCCGGCTTTATCTTCAGGAGATCCGTCACCGCTTCCTCGAATTTCAGTGGATGTAATGTCAGTTCTTTCACTTCGCTTCTCTTTTGCTGGTTCTAAGTCTAGTGGTGGGGCGTCTGGTATTGGTTCGGAAAATCGAAGGCTATCGATTCCAAGTTGAGTTTTTCTTTTTAGGAATCCTCCGTCGCATGAGTATACGCACTCACATTTGAGGCACATTGCAGCTGCGATATGAAAACAGTCCCACTTGCGCCTCCTGTTTTCGCTTATCTGCTCTTCTTTCGGAAGTTTCCCCTGGTCCTTTACTTGAGCTTCTAGCTTCGCGGCAGTGAGGGCCATTTCCTTCGTGATACCAGAAACTCTCGCCATCTTGCTTAACTTGGATACCGGATCGGCGGCGACCGTTCCGCGGCGGAAAGACAATACTGAGATCTCCTGCACCGTGATGATCGAAGTGTATATACGGACACCGTTCTTCTTGAGTTCTCGCAGCAAGGAGCGGATCTGCTTGCCGGTAGGCTCACCGTTCAGCACAGCGATAAACACCGAGCTTTCAAAATATACAGATTCCACTCAACTACTCTCCGTGCATCTCCCGCAACAATTGCTCGAAACTTGCGTTGAAATGCTCCTTCGATGCGCCAAACAATTCATCGAACGCGGCCTCATAATCTCGGTTCTCATCCGCGTCGATGGACTTAACTACGATTTTTGGAGTATGCGCTTCATAATAGAACGCCCTGCCGTCGATGCGCACTTGCTTTCGAAATAGACTGGATGCCTTAGCTTCCAGGTCGGCGCTAAACTGGACTCGCCATTTCTCCCCGCTATCAATCCGAAGCTCTCCCCAGAACTTGTTGCTATCTTGCTCCTGGTTGCGGTCTTTTAGCTCAAAGAGCCGTCCATACAGGGTGAGATTGTCCGTAGAAAACGCTGGAGTCAGCGTCGCACGAATTGTCTTTACCGCAGCCTCACCCAGCACGGCGGAGCTACGAAGTGGCCGCTTGGGAAAATCTTGTTGCTGCGGTCGCTTCATCGTAAATCGAGTTTCCGTTTTGTCGGGTTGCTGAATCTTGGCGATTCGATCCAGGTGCCGGACTATCTTGTGCTCAAGCGGGTCCGTAAACCTAACCGATGCGGATTGGGAAGCTCCGGCACGACTGAGTTTTTGTACCGTATTCAGCACAGAATCTGCCGCCATCAAACCGTTCGCAATGTCCCTGGTGATTGCGATCTGCGCCTGGATGCTTCCCTTGCGGAACACAAGTCCATCTCTCCCGGCCAGCACTTCCAAGCCAAAATCGCCGCTTGCATTCTGCACGCCGCTACGCTTCTGTATGTCTTTGCCCACGGATGCGATCATCTGGCGTACTTCTTCTAAGACGGAAAGCACATGGGATAGAGGCAATCGGTGGCGATCAGCCAGCCCGCGTTCAAATTTCACCACGAAGATCGGGTCAGCCATGGCGCACTCCTTTTGATACACTTGGAGTGTGCCGTGCGCTGTCGGTGTTGGTAGCACCGATGGAGGCGGCTAACAGTTTAAGATTTCCAGCGGGCCGTGAGATCACGGCCCTTTCCGCTTCTTCAAGCCTTCTTCTTCCCGCATGAGTCCCGGTACATCAACCTCTTTCCCTTGGTCTGGCCGAGCGCCATTGCAGCCCGAACCGCATCGGGCTCACTGCGGGAATTGTATCTGAAATCGAACTCCGCGAGGTAGCGGTGCAGATGCTGCTTCCCAACATGGTGATAGACGCCGTTGATTCCGCGCTTCAGGATGCTGAAATAGCCTTCAACCGTGTTGGTCGAAATCACCACGCCTTCTTCGATGCGAGAGTATTCACCGCGCCGATGATTCACAAGGCTATGCTTCGCCGTGCCGTCGCGCTTCATGTTGCGGAGTACGGTGCTGGTATCCGTCATCAGGTGTGCCGCATCGTCCACCATCTGCTTAATGATCGGCTTCAGGGTCGTAGAAGTCACTCGCTCAACGTGCAGAGATTGCACGCGCCCGCCGCGCTGGAGAACAGACACAACGGGAGCCTTGCCCTCGAACGGGCCGGGACGGTCGATAGGCCGTTCGCCGGGCTTGCGGGTGAAGCCGGGATCGCGGCGTTTGCCGCCCACGTAGGTTTCATCGACTTCAACGATTCCATCTAGCTTCGATGACAAAGGCTCCTGCGTCATGGAATACCGAATACGGTGCGCCATGAACCAAGCGCTCTTGTAGGTGATCCCGAGCATACGGTGAAGCTGATGGGCGCTCATGCCCTTCTTGCTGGCGCAAAGGAAGTGAATCGCCTTTAGCCAAACATTCAGGGCAATGTGGGAATCGGAAAAAATCGTATTCACCGTGACGGTGAACTGCTTCCGGCAAGCGCCGCACTTCCAGACACCCTTGCGGGTGCTGCTTCCGGGCTTGGGAGTCAGTCTGTAACCAATTTCACACTCGCCGCAGTGCGGGCAATCGGCCTTGCCGGTCGGCCAGCGCTGCGCTTCGAGGAAGTTCCTGGCCGCATCGGGATCGTTGAATCGGGGTTCGCTGAGAATGTCGGCCATGTATTCATTGTGCGCCGATTTGGTGGGTTTGTCAAGTATATAAGTGCGAAATTGGTACTAGACAAGCCCCCCCAACCCGGTATACCCTAACGGAACCGTCACGATGCGGACTGCTACCCTCATCTTGACCCTGTTCACCCTCTGGGTCACAGGTCTCTCAGCCGCACATGTTGCGGTCAAAAGCCCTGCGCCAAAAAAGAGCTCCGCCAAGCCGTCTACGCGTAAAGCATCGGCGAAACGGATCACTCCAAAGACGAAAGCAGCCCCGCGCAAGACTACCGCCAAGAAGATTGCCCCCAAGCGGATTGCTCCGAGCAGACGCTCCGTCTCCAGCAAGCACGCGACCTCCACGAAGAAAGCGGCTCCCAAGAAGATTGCCGCGAACAAGGTCGCGCCGAAGCGTATCGCTCCAAAGCGCGGCAGCACTACTGGGCGACGCCGTAGCGTGAAGGCCACCCCGGTGAAGTTCGTGGCGGGCGAGCGCATTCTCGAACCGATTTCCTGCGCCAGCAAGCAAACGGCGCCCGACACGGTGGCTCTGTGCACAGATTGTCCGGATCATGCTTTGTCTGAAGCATATGCGCTTATCGGATTGAAATATAAGCGCGGCGGCACGTCGCAGGAAACCGGAATGGACTGTTCCGGGTTTACCCAACATGTTTACCGGCAGTCGTGCAATGTCGCGCTGCCACGGTCAGCGAGCCAGCAGTTTGAAGTCGGCCAGCCGACCGAGAAAGAGGATCTGCTGCGCGGTGATCTCGTCTTCTTTAGATCCCGGCGCGGCTGGCATGTGGGTATCTATACCGGAGACGGTCAGTTCATCCATTCCCCGAACCGCCGCAGCGCAGTCAAAATCTCTTCCCTCAGCGCCGCGTACTACCGCAAGACTTACCTCGGCGCCCGCCGCCTGACGCAGAACCTCATCGAGCCGATCTCAGTACAGCCGCCCGCCCTGAGCGAACCGCTTCCCGACTCACCCGCCTTAACCGATGCCGATGCAGATGCGGCCGGCGATGAAGCTGCCGACGATGACGAGGCAGCCGAAGCGGCCGGCGAAACCCCGGCCGGTAATGGCGTAAACTAGCCCGGCTGACCCGCTCCACAAAATTTTATCGGCAATTGTCGAGACTCCCATCTACGCTCCGACTACCCTGTGAAAGGAGCAGTTCACCCATGAAATATATGCTGTTGATGACCGGCACCAAGGCCGATTTCGACTGGTACGCCCAGTGGCCGAAGGAGGCTCTTGCAGCGTATGGCGCCTTCATGCATTCATTCAACCAAGAGTTGAGAACTTCCGGGAAACTTGTGGCAGCAGAAGGTCTTACATTTCCGCAAGAAGCGAAAATTGTGCGAGCCGGGAAGAAGGGAGAACCCGTGACCGACGGCGTCTTCCCTGAAGCAAAAGAGTTCCTTGCCGGATTCTGGATCGTTGAGGTGGCAAGCGCCGAAGAGGCATACCAGCTGGCGGCACGCGTCTCGAGCGCACCGGGAAACAAGGAACGCGGCAACCAGCCGATTGAGGTGCGCCAGGTGATGAGCGGCCCACCCGCGTAGCAGACCGAAGTTACGGCTGCTGGGCGGTGAACTCTCCGATGCGAACCGCTGCGGTTGGCACGGCACCCACGCACGTTGCCGGCGGCACCGCCAGGATGGCACCGACTACAGAGGTGAATGGTTCCGGGCTGACCACGACGCGGTTGGCGGGGAGCACCTGGGGCACGGGGACCACGTTCACCGCCGCGCCCGCGCATGCCGTCGGATAGTCGACCATCACCTGCCGCAGGGCCGCCACTTTCAGCTTTTGGGGTTCGGTCAACAACGCTTGGACGGCCGCGATGACCTTTGCTCGCTCGCGGTCCAACTCGCGGCGGATTCCTTCCAATTCGAGATAGCGCAAGCCCAGTGCCATGGGATCCAGATTCTCCCGCTGCGTTTCCTGCACGATCTCAATCTGCACCTGAATCTGGCGCGCGGACTTTGCCGCCTGAAACTGCGCCAGCCCGGCGTTCAGCGCCAAAACCCGGCCCACCTGCTCATCGGTGAGCCCGATGTACTGCTTTACCTGGGGTGGAAACAGCAACTCGCGAATCGGAGGCAGCGTCGGCACCTGTGCCGATGCGATCGCGCCCGAAAACAGAAGGAGGCCGATTGCCTGGAATCTGGTCATGAGGACATCGTACAAGAATGCATGGCGTTTGATGGTGGGAGGGCGCTGGGCAGGTGCTGGTGTTGGTTCGGTGCGGCGCTGGGCAGGTGGGGTGCGGGGCAGGTGTTGGTGTTGGTTCGGCGCTGGGGCAGCAGGAGGCGGCCAACCTAAGAGCCGGTCAGTTCGTGGTCAAGCCATTGCAGGTAGCCAGGAGCGCCGTCGACGATCGGAAGGGCAATGATTTCCGGGGTGGAGTAGGAGTGGTGCCGGGCGATTTCGGCGCGGAGGCGGTCGAAGAGGGGGCGGGAGGACTTGATGAAGACCAGGGTTTCGGTGGATTCCTCGGTGGCGCCCTGCCAGTGATAGAGGCTCTGGACGGCGGGAAGGAGTTGGACACAGGCGGCGAGGTGGAGGCCGAGGAGGTGGCGGGCGATTTTGCTGGCTTCTTCTTGGGAGGAGCAGGTTGTAATTGCGACGATCTTATCTGTCATGAATAGTTTGAGAGAAATTTCTTGTGGCGCTTTTT
>JBDTVQ010000181.1:0-12724 GCA_040007195.1 Acidobacteriota bacterium
CTCTACCCAAAGGCTTTGTCAATCTGGACGAACGCGTTAGCCGGACAGCAGTGATTTTTAATGAGAGGGAATAGCCAGTATGCTGTTGATTGATCAGGAAAAAAGTGGCGGCTACACCTATGTGGAGACGTCAAAGTTCTGGAAGACGGCTTGCAAGCCGCTACCGTGTTTTGCCGAATTGTGGTGGCCGGGGTACTTGACCAAGGTCATCAAGACGACGATCGACGATAAAGATGTAGTGATTCAACTTTGGAAGGGTTGGTGTCAGCGATTCCTGGGCCGTTGGGCGAACTGTCCCGGAGGCATGGGCGCGGAAGTGGGCATCTACAGAGCCGTCGATGAGCACTCACCGAAGAGCCAAAGATTCGTACTCAAGAATGAGGTGAAACTGCTGGACAGGGCTCTGCACAAGGGACGAGCGAACAGGCGCCGCAGAGTGGAGAAGTTCGCTCCTCTCAAGAACCTTGTTTCCGAGCTTCCGCGAGACAGCCATCCGGACGGCGAACCCGAGGGCGAGGTATGGTATCCCTACCCGGAATTAAACACGAAATTGTGGTTCAAGCTCGTCAATCCGTACACCAATGAAGTGTTGGTGGAGACCTCTGAGCAAACCACATACTGGCTGACCCGCTGGATGACTCCGGATAGCTATCGGGAAGAGTACAAGAAGGACCACGAGACTCCCGCTTTTGCGGCGGATTATCGACTTCACTACACAATCAACGGCGTTACGCAAAGAGTGTGGTAGACCGCTAACCGTTGTCGTAATGGCGGCCCGCGAAGATGGGGAAGGCAGGTCTGGGGGAGACGGTTCGGTAGAATGGAATTTCACCCTCAGACATGAAGCCTACACAGATTCCGAACAATCCCTGTTTCTCGTCCGGCCCCTGCGCAAAGCGGCCGGGCTGGTCGATTGACGCGTTGAAAGGGGCCGCGGTTGGGCGGTCGCACCGGGCCAAGATTGGCAAGACGAAGCTCGCCGAAGTAATCACGCGCAGCAAACAAGTGCTGGGCATGCCGGCGGATTACGTCCTGGGTATCGTGCCCGCTTCCGACACGGGCGCTATTGAGATGGCCATGTGGTCGATGCTCGGCGAGCGCGGCGTGGACGTCATTTCGTGGGAGAGCTTCGGTTCCGGCTGGGCCACCGATTGCAAGAGCCAATTAAAGCTAGCCGATTTGCGGACCTTTAAGTCCGATTATGGCAAGCTCCCGGATTTGAACCAGGCCGACTGGTCGCGCGACGTGGTGTTCACCTGGAATGGAACGACCTCGGGCGTGCGCGTGCCCAATGGCGATTGGATTCCGGCGGACCGCCAGGGCTTGTCGATGTGCGACGCCACCTCGGCCGTGTTCGCGATGGAGATTCCCTGGGACAAGCTCGATGTGGTCACTTGGTCGTGGCAGAAAGTGCTGGGCGGTGAAGGCGGCCATGGCATGATTGCGCTGTCCCCTCGCGCGGTGGCACGGCTCGAGGGTTTCGCCGCCCCACGTCCGCTGCCGAAGATCTTCCAGATGTCCAAGGGCGGTAAGCTCATCGGCGGCATCTTTGAAGGCGAGACGATCAATACGCCGTCGATGCTGTGCGTGGAAGACGCGATCGACGGACTAAAGTGGGCCGAGAGCATTGGCGGACTGCCTGGGCTGGTCGCGCGGTCGCAAGCGAATTTGAAGGTGCTGGAGGATTGGGCGGCGAAATCGGATTGGGCCGGCTTCCTGGCCGAAGACAATGCCATTCGTTCGAGCACGTCGATTTGCCTCAAGGTGAAGGACCCGAAGTTCGCGGCGTTGAGCGCCGACGATCAGGCTAAGCATGCCAAGTCGATCGTGTCGATGCTCGATAAGGAAGGCGCGGCATATGACATCGGCGCCTACCGCGATGCGCCTGTTGGTTTCCGTATCTGGGGCGGCGCGACGGTGGAATCCTCCGACGTGCAAGCCCTGACGCCTTGGCTCGATTGGGCCTACGCCGAAGTGGCGAAGACCTTCTAAACTGATGTGTTGACATTCGGACTCGTTGGTTGCGGCGACATCGCACACCTGCGCGCGCAGGCGTTGGCGAAGAGCACCGTGTGTCAACTGCGCGCGGTGGCCGACGTAGATGCTGGGCGCGCGAAGGCGTTCGCGGCGAAGTATGGCGTAGACGCGGCCGCCGATGCGGAGGCGCTGGTGGAACGCCTGGATGTCGACGCGACTGTCATCTGCACGCCGCCCGATTCGCATGAACCGGTCGCAAACGCGGCGTTCGCGGCGGGCAAGCATGTGCTGTGCGAGAAGCCGCTCGCTCGCACGCCGAATGAGTGCCGGCGTATGCTCGACGCGGCCAAGGCCAGCGGCAAGGTACTCGCCACCGGCTTCAACTTCCGCTTTTATCCGTCGGTGGAGAAGGCGCGCGAACTGTTCGATGCAGGCGCGATCGGCGAACTCGATCACATTCGCGCTTACTGCGGCTACATCGCCAATGCGCGCAACGGCAACTGGCTGCACGATGCAAAAGTGACGGGCGGCGGGGCGCTGCATGACAACGGCATCCACTTGCTCGACACGGTGCTCTATTTCTTTGGCGAACCGGTGGAGATCGATGGCCGTGCGACGTCGCTCGTCTGGAATCTGCCCGGTTGCGAGGAGAACGGCTTCGTATGGATGCGCAACGCCGCGGGGCGGCTGGCATCGGTACAGGCGAGTTGGACCGAGTGGGCCGGCTACAAGTTCTCGGTTGAGATCTACGGTGCCAAAGGTTGCATCCTGATTCGCTGCTTCCCCATGGTGACGGAGCTGATCGTTGCCGGCGAAGGCAAGCCCCGGCGTCGCGCGTTCTACTTCCCGAAGGCGAACGTGATGGAGCACGTGCAGTCCTACCGCTGGATCGTCGTGGAGAGCTTTGTAAAAGAGTTTGCTGAGTTTGCGGCGTTGGTGGAAGGGCGGAAGAGCTCGGTTGCCAGCGGGTTGGATGGACTGCGTTCGGTGGAAGTGGCGCACCGGGCATGCCTGCGATGACGTTGAGCGTGGTGGTCACCATCGTCGATGGCGGCGAGGTGCTGCGGCGGTTCCTACACGCACTCGTGAATCAGGAGCGCGCGCCGGAGATGCAGATTCTGCTGCCCTACGACGCGAGCGTGCCGGAGATTGCCATGATGGGTGCGGAGTTTCCGGGCGTGACGATGGTCGAAATGGGCGTGGCGCACACGCTGCGCCCCCTCTCAACCGCGGCGGGCCAACATGAGCTCTACGATAAACGCCGTGCAGCAGGTCTCGCGCTGGCGACGGGTGAATTGATCGGTATCCTCGAAGATCGCGCGCCGCCGCGTGCCACCTGGGCCCGGACGGCGGCGAGGCTGCATGCGGAGTTACCGCACGGCTGCATCGGAGGCGCGATTGAATGCGCGCCGGGAGATCTGCTGAACTGGTCGTTCTACGTGTGCGACTTTAGCCGCTACGGACTGCCGTTTGAAAGCGGGCCGCGGCAATGGGTGAGCGACGTGAACGTCTCTTATAAGCGCAAAATGATGGACGATACGCGCGACGTGTGGCGCGAGAGGTTCAACGAAGCACTGGTACATTGGGCACTGCTCGAACGCGGCGAGACCTTGTATCTGTCGAATGAACTGATTGTGGATTATCAGACCCCTTACTATTCTTTGGGTGGCGTATTACCAGAGCGTTTTCATTGGGGACGGCTATTCGGCAACGTGCGCGCGCGCAGCATGAGCGCTCCCAAACGTTTGCTGTTGATCGCCGTTGCGCCGCTCATTCCGTTGCGGCTGCTGGTGCGGCACGGGCTCACACAGGCGAAGAAGGGCAACCTGGGGCGCTACCTGCGCGCGCTGCCGTTAGTCTCCGCCCTGCTCGCGGGTTGGACCAGCGGCGAAGTGGTGGGCTACATCACGAGGGAGCCGTAGCTTGGAAGAAACAAGCGTGTACGACGCCATTGTCGTGGGCTCCGGTGCGGCCGGAGGTTGGGCGGCAAAGGAATTGACGCGCCGTGGGCTGCGGACACTGCTGCTCGAAGCCGGACGGACGTTGGACACGCAGAAGGATTTTCCCCAGCCCGGCGGCGGCGCTTCGAAACTGCAAATACTCGATCGAGTGCGCGGCGCCTTGGGCGGACAGGAAGTGCAGGCACGCTGCATGTCGTTCAGCGAGCAGACGCGGCGTTTGTTCGTGAACGACCGCGAGAATCCCTACACGACTGACGGTGGCCGATTCAACTGGTATCGCGGACGGCAGGTCGGCGGGCGGCTGCATTTGTGGGGACGCAATGCGGTGCGGATCTCCGACGAAGATTTGCATGCCGCGTCGCGGGATGGATATGGTCCCATGTGGCCGATCGATTACTCGGACCTCGCGCCCTGGTATGAGCAGGTGGAGCGTTTCCTCGGCGTGTGGGGAAGCCCGGCCGGGATCGCGAATCTGCCCGACGGCGAATATGCCGGGCCGTTGCCGATCACACAGGCCGAGAGGCGCGTGTTAGATACTTTGGCGCATGTTTGGCCGGAGCTTCCGGCAACGACGGCGAGGATTGTGCGGCATCATGCGGGGCCGTTGCCGTTGACGCTGGAGGCAGCTTTGCAAACGGGGCTGCTGGAGTTGCGTTCGGATGCGGTGGTGAGCCGCATTGAGACCGATCCGCAGACGGGGCTGGCAACCGGATTGACCTACCTCGACCGGCGAACCAAGGAGAAACACACCGCGCGCGGGCGTTGCGTGGTGGTGTGCGCTTCGACGATTGAGTCGCTGCGGATATTGCTCCATTCGAAGTCGGCGCGGCATCCCGCGGGGATTGGGAATTCGACGGGGTTGTTGGGGCACGGGTTAACAGACCATGTGTTCGTGTTTCGCGCCGGGCCGCATGCGCCGATTGAAGCGAGCCTGAAAGAAGACCCGTTTGATTTCGGCGCGCAGACGGGTATCTACATCCCCAGTTTCCGCAACACGGGCGCGGCCCGCGAACGCGGCTTCCTGCGAGGCTATTCGCTGCTGGGCTCGGTGGGACGGATTGCACCGGGATGGTTCTTCATGGCAGTCGGCGAGATGCTGCCACGGCATGAGAATTGCGTGGTCCTGGATAAGCGCAGGCGCGACGCCTGGGGCATTCCCTTAGCGCGGATTCGATGCGAGCACTCAGATAACGAGCGGGCGATGGTGCGGGATATGATTGGGACCCTGGAGGAGTTGGCCGGGAAGTGCGGATTGGAGCTGGGTCAGTTGCAAGGGGAACGGTTGATCGCGAAGGCGATACACCGGGTGGCGGCACCGCTTGTATACACGCCGGATGGGGCGATGGTCCCGGGCTCGGCCATCCACGAAAGCGGCGGCGCGCCGATGGGCGACGATCCGAAGAGTTCGGTATTGAACCGCCACAATCAATGCTGGGATGCGCCCAACGTGTACGTGACGGACTCAGCAGCATTCCCCACGTCGCCGTTTCAGAATCCAGGGCTCACGATCATGGCGCTGTCGGCGCGCGCTGGAAACCACATCGCGGATCACTTATAGCGGAGAGGTTTGCAGCGGGCGGCCAGTAGCCGGGGATTGAACAGGTCGTGCAGCGCGCCGAGGCCGAGGGCGCCGAAGCGTTTGAGTGTGGGCCACGAGATTGTGTGAATCACCGGGCGCGGCGTGGTCCTTGCGGCGAGTGCTTCGACATAGGCGCCACGCGGCGGCGGGTTGTCGTCGATGAGGTTACGCGTGGCAGCCGGAGCGCCGATTGCATCGACGATGGCCGTGGCGCAGTTTTCGAGAGAGATCAGCGGCAGCGGCGACTCCGGCGCCAGGCACAGCCAGCGGGTTGCGCTGAGCTTCATGCCAAGGTGATGGAACCACTCGCGGCCGGGACCATGAACAATGCCTGGGCGGAGGATGGTGAGGTTGGTCGCGTGGCGGCGCGCCACTTCTTCCTGCGCCCACTTCGTTTGGGCATAGGGTCCGGCAGGCGCGATGGGCGAACACTCATTGAGAAGCGCGCGATCCGGCAGCGCAAGGAAGTCGTACACAGCGAGCGAACTGATCAGGACGAAGCGGGCCGCAGGCGCGGCGGCGATCATAGTCTCGATGCCTTCGGTGACGGGCGCGAGATGGATCATGCCCTGAGCTTCGCCGGGCGATGTGGTGAAGCTATGACCACGCCGCGCGGCTTCGGCCACAACCGCGCGCCCAATGAACCCACTCGCTCCGGTGAGGAAGAGTTGCATCGTCGCCTAGCGCGCGGCGGGCATGGGCAGGTCGATGAAACTGCCGTTGCCGGGAGCATGATAGATGCGCTGCGTGGCCTTCTTATAATCGCCGGGTTGGGCAAGGAAAATGTTCGAGACAAAGGTCTGTGGATTGCGGTCGTAGAGGGGAAACCAGGACGACTGAATCTGCACCATGATGCGGTGCCCCGGCAAAAACGCGTGATTGGCCGTAGGCAGCAGAATTCGGTAGGGCAGCGGCGTATTGGGCGCGATGGCCTTGGCCGTCTCAAAGCTCTCGCGGTAACGGCCGCGGAAGATGTCGGCGGAGATCATCAGCTGATAGCCGCCCATCTCGGGCTGCGAGGCAACCTCGTCGGGATAGACATCGATCAACTTCACCACCCAATCGGAATCGGTGCCGGATGTGGAGGCGACGAGGTTGGCGATGGGATGGCCCGTGATCTTCACGGGCGCGGTGAGCACGTCGGAGGTGAAGCTGAGCACATCGGGCCGTGAGTCGGCGTGGCGTTGATCGTCGACCAACCATTGGGCCCATGTGAATCCAGCGTCGTAGCTGACCGGTTCGACCGGGCGCGCGCGGAAGGGCACGGGCTTGGCGGGGTCGGATACGTACTCTTCATAGGCAGCATCACCCGCAGCCGGCGCGGTGAAGCTGAGCTTGCCGCCCGCACGCAGATGGAGCGGCGTGGACTTCACATTGCCCGGCCAGGCGGGCAGGGCGCGCCAGCGGTCGGTGCCCGTCTCATATGCCGACACCATGGGAAACGCAGTGGGCGTGCCTGCGCCGTCCTTTAAGTAGCGCTCCAGAAACGGGGCGAGAATTTCGCGGCGGAAGTGCCGCGCCGTGTCAGCATGAAATTTGAGTGCGCCGAGCGTGCTGCCGTCACCGATCTCCTGGCCGTGATGCCACGGTCCCATGACGAGGAACACCATGTTGTTGGCCGTGTCCTTGGGTTTCAACGCCTCGTAGACGGCGGGAGCACCGTAGATGTCTTCCTGATCCCAGAGGCTGTGCACGAGCAGCGTGGGCACTTTCAACGGCAGCGCGGCGAGCACCTTGTCCATCGCCTGATCGCGCCAAAAGGCGTCGTAGGCGGGATGCTCCACTAGCTTCTGGTAGAAGCCTAACTGCTGTATGCCACGGCTGGTGGCCATGGCGCCGGCTGAACCGGCTTGCAGGTACATTTCGTAGTCGTCCAAATGCGAGCGCCAGAATTTGATGTCGTTCTTCGGCGTGGCCTCCTGGTCGTAGACATATGGAAGCATTGTTTGGCGGAAAGCTCCGTTGTGGAACCAGTCGTCGCCGCGCCAGCCATCGACCATCGGGTTCATCGGCACCGACACTTTCAACGCAGGATGCGGATTCACCAGCGCCATCAGCGGTAGAAATCCGTCGTAGGATATCCCGAGAATGCCGACCTTGCCATTCGATTCAGGCGTATTTTTGATGAGCCAGTCGATAGTGTCGTAGGTGTCGGTGGCATGGTCGACGTTCGTCGGATTCCGGGGACCGCGCAGCGGGCGATTCATCACATAGTCACCTTCGGATCCGTACTTGCCCCGCACGTCCTGGATGACGCGGATGTAGCCGCCTTCAACGATCACGTCGGTGGCGTTGTCATAGCCCTGCAGTATGGAGCTAAGGTGAGAACTCTCGCTGTGCGACGTGAGCGCCTTGGCGTCATACGGCGTGCGCGTCAGCAGGATCGGCGCATTGCGCGAGCCTTTGGGAACGAGCACCACCGCGAAGAGTTTCACGCCGTCGCGCATGGGAATCATCACTTCGCGCCGCGTGTAGTCGAACGAGGATGTGACAGGCGTGAACTGCGCGGGAATTTCGCTGGGCAGCGTCGGCGCGGTTTGCGCGAGCAGTGCAGGAGCGAGCAAGAATGCGGGGAGGTGCCGGAAAAGGTTCATCTCGGCAGTGAGGATAGCACGTGCGGAACGATACACTAAGAGATTCATGTCTTACCGGTTTCGTCACGCGATTTGTAATGAGTGCTTCGTCGACTGGGAGTTCAGCGACGTGTGCCGGGCGGTGAAAAAGGCCGGCTACGAAGGTCTGGAGATCGCTCCGTTCACCCTCAGCCAGGAACCGGCCACAATCACTCCGGCGCGGCGCAAAGAGGTATCGCGCATCATGCGCGACGAAGGCCTGGAATTCGCCGGTCTGCACTGGTTGATGGTGGCGCCGAAGGGCCTGCACGTAACCACGAGCGACGAGGCCCTGCGCAAGAAGAGTTGGAAGCACATCCACGATCTCGTTGACCTGTGCGCCGATATCGACGACGGGCACAATGGAACGCGCGTGATGGTGTTCGGTTCGCCCAAGCAGCGCGAGGCGATGCCGGGCGTGTCGCTCGAAGAGGCCACTATGCGCTTCCGCGACGGGTTTGCCGAAATCGCGCCGCATGCCGAAGAGCGCGGCGTGACCTTGTTGGTGGAATCGCTCGGCAAGGACCAGTGCAATATCGTGAATACGCTTTCCGACGCGGCGGAAATCGTGGATAGCGTTGGCTCACCCGCCGTACAGTCGATGTTCGATACGCACAACGCCGTGGATGAGACCGAGCCGCACGCCGACGTCGTCGAGAGATTCTACGGCCAGATCCGCCACATCCACGTCAACGAGATGGACGGCGGCCACTGCGGTACGGGCGATTACGACTTCAAACCCCTACTGAGAACCCTCGCCGCGCACGATTATAAGGGCTGGGTCTCGTTGGAAGCATTCATTTTCGAACCGGGCGGCGAGCGCATCGCCAATGAATCCATCCGGTACCTTGAGGGAGAAATCGCGAAGCTATGAGCCATGTTGTCGTAACCGGTGGCGCGGGATTTATCGGATCGGCACTCGTCCGGGCGCTGCTTGCCGAAGGCGAGCCACGAGTGGCTGTGATCGACACGCTGCTGTCGGGTAAGGAATCGAACCTCGACGAGGTGCGCGGCCGCGTGGATTTTCACCAGGTGGACATCCGCGACTATAGCGCCGTCGCCCCGGTGGTAAAAGGCGCTTCGCGCGTGTTCCATCTGGCGGCGATCCCGTCGGTGCCGAAATCGATCATGGATCCGATTCCGTCGCATGACGTGAACATTAACGGAACGTTCGAGGTGCTGCGAGCTTGCGCCGACGGCAAGGTGGGCCGCGTGGTGTATGCGGCATCGTCGTCGGCTTATGGCGATACGGAAGTGCTGCCGAAGACGGAAGCGATGACACCCAATCCCTTGAGCCCATATGCGGCGCAAAAGCTGATGGGCGAATACTATGCGAGCGTGTTTTCCTCCTGCTTCGGACTGGAGACGGTGTCGCTGCGGTACTTCAATGTGTACGGGCCGCGGCAGGACCCGAACAGCCCGTATTCGGGCATCATTTCGATCTTCATGAAGTGCCTGATCGAGCGAAAATCGCCAACGCTGTTCGGCGACGGGGAGCAGTCGCGCGACTTCACTTACGTTGAGGATGTGGCCGCGCTCTGCGTGAAGGCCTCGAAGAGGCCAGGCGTAAGCGGCCGCATGTACAACGCGGGCAATGGAAACCGCTACACGTTGAACCAGGTTTGGGAGACGCTGCAACACATCGAAGGCGTTTCGCTGCCTGCCCAGTATGGGCCGCCCCGCGAAGGCGACGTGCGCGACTCGCAGGCTGACACGCAGGCCGCTGAAGCCGACCTCGGCCACGCGCCGAAGTTTTCGCTCGAAGACGGATTGCGCCGGACGCTCGATTGGTACAGAAACGCCCAGTGATACCATAGGCCTCGTAGAGGTCTGCGGCAGTGCTACAGAACCAGTTCGAGCAGAACTTCATCACCACGTCGGTGGACTACCTATTCAATTGGGCGCGCAAGTCGGCCCTTTGGCCTTTGACGTTTGGTCTCGCCTGCTGTGCCATCGAGATGATCGCCTCCTCAACGTCGCGATTCGACATCGCCCGCTTCGGGGCTGAGGTCTTCCGGCCGAGCCCACGGCAGAGCGACCTGATGATCGTCGCCGGAACCGTCACCCTCAAAATGGCTCCCGTGCTCAAGCGGATATGGGACCAGATGCCCGACCCGAAATGGTGCATTTCGATGGGCGCCTGTTCAAGCGTGGGCGGTCCGTTCAATACCTACGCGGTCCTGCAAGGCGTGGACAAGATCGTTCCCGTCGACGTATATGTGACGGGCTGTCCTCCGCGGCCGGAAAACCTCTTTTATGCCCTGATCAAATTGCAGGACAAAATCGACCAGATGACGACACTGGTCAAGCGGCCAACTGAAGTTCGGCTCGACGAGACGATGCTCGAAGACTTCAAACGGCAGATCCGCATCTCGCAGACGCAGAACCCGTCGCCGGAATTCGTAAACATCGACCCGCGCATGGCGCAGAAGATCGGTTAAGGACACTCTTGCCGTTTCGATTCGACGAGAGAGGCGTCTACCGGTGCGCTGATTGGGAGCGGCTGGACTGGCTGGACCACGGTTTTGGCACCCGCCAGAGCGAACAGTGGCTGCCCGAAGACGAAAGCGCCGACCTGAAACAGATCCATTCCGGCGTCATCGTGCGGGCCAAGGCACCGATGCACCGGGCGTGTGAAGGCGATGCGCTAGTGACCAATACGCCGGGGCTCTGGATTCGCATCCGTACGGCGGACTGCCTGCCGGTGTTGCTGGTGGACGTGCGAAAACGGGTCGTCGGCGCGGCGCACTGCGGCTGGCGCGGTACGAAGCTCGGATTGGCGGCGGCGACGTTACGGCGGATGGGGGAAGAGTTCGGTTCCGAACCGGCGGATGTACGGGCAGCCATCGGCCCGGGCATCGGTTTGTGCTGTTTCGAAGTGGGGGGAGAGGTAGCTCGGGAGTTTCGCCAGGTATTTCCCGAACGGGCGGATCTGGAGGGCAGGACGAAAATCGATCTGGCAGATGCGCTGCAACGCCAACTGTTGGGAATTGGGCTCCCCCGGGAACAGATCATCCGCAGCGAACTTTGTACCCGCTGCGAGGAAAAATTGTTCCACAGCTTCCGCCGCGACCGTGAGGCTGCCGGACGGATGGAGAGCGGCGTTCGAATAAAGGGGACCGTCGCTCCAGAATGAAACAGGGGCCCCGGCCAAGCTGGCAGGAGCCCCGGCAATCAGTCAGGAGATTGAGGATTAGGCGGCAGCGAGAGCGTCGTCGAATACGTCGGTATTCTCGCCCTCTTCCTGACGGCGGTCATGCATCTCCTGACAGGTGATGCAGAACGGCGCCCACGGTACAGCTGCGAGCCGCTTCGGATTGATCTCCTCATCGCAATGTAGACAGGTTCCGTAAGAACCGTCGTCGATGCGGCTGAGGGCCAGCTTCACGTGGCGCAGGAGGCCGGATTCGCGGTCAAGGTTACGAATGGCCAGCTCGCGCTCCGCGGCATGCTGCACTTCATCGAGAGCGTCGGGACTCTTCTCGATGGCAATGGCTTCGCGATTCCGGAGCACATGGGCCAGTTCGGCCTTTTTGGCTTCCAAAATCTGTTTGTATTTGTTCAGTTCAACTTTCGTCATGGCTGTTTCTCCTAACTTTCTTTTGTTTCGCCGCCTGCTGGTTACGAGCCGGTCGGCTGCTTTCAAACTCTGTCGTTTTCGACACTTAGTAGACGGTGCGGATTCGAAAAAGTTTCAATTTCTGAGCCCTCCGCACTAAAATTTTCTGCCGCTTCCATTGAGGGATTCATAGGGCTTTCCCGAAGCCACCGCAGATGATAGCACATCGCGGCGATGGTTCGGTAGCAATTTGAATGCCAACGCGTCAAAACCCTCTTCGGCGGGCACTGGTCAGCCCTCACTGGGCTTCCCTCCACAAGTACAGGAGGCTCGATTTCCGCCTTCTACTGTACGATCACGATCATATCGACAGATTCATGGGCGACCATTATGTCGCAACAACTAAGGACGAAAAAAAAGGTCCAAGGTTTCCGCCCTGTGCAACTTAACATCCAGTTTGCGGATCCCGCATTCCCTCTCGAAAAATAATCCTACATTCTGTGACCGAATCCCTATAGCCCCGATAGGGGGTAATCTCCATACACTAAAAGCGATAGGGACCCTCGAAACGGATCAAAATTGATAAATTACGGCTCGCGGACAGAAAAAGAACCGAAGGCAAGTCCGAGCGCCCGGCCATCGCCAGGGGGCGTAACGGTCCTGTCCAATTCCAGTACAACTTCCACGAAGTCCTTATTTTTCAACTGATCCGGTATGGGAAAGAGGAATCGGAACTCCTCGTCTGCCCTGTTAACCACCACCAGCGGGTTGGGCTGGCTGTCAATGAATATCTTCAGATGCAGCGGCCCTGCCAAAAGTTGCGAACCCGGACAAAATCCTTGTATCTGAAGCTGCGATCCGGGCCGGCCCGAGGCGCCCAACCGGACTTCGGCACGCTTTCCCATCCACCTATAGCCGCCCTCAGGTTCGTACCACCCCTGGCCTAGCTGGTCTGAAAACGCTGGATTCCCTGCGTCGATGCGACTCGGGAGAGTGGCTTTCAGACGCAGTTGCGCCATGTTTTGATACGTTTGGG
>JBDTVQ010000182.1:0-12706 GCA_040007195.1 Acidobacteriota bacterium
CGCGATGATGATGCTTGTGGAGCGCGGGCTCGTTTCGATCGACGATCCGGTGTCGCACTACCTGCCCGAGTTCAAGGGCGACGACCGCAAGAACACGCGGGTGCGCGATCTTCTTTCCCACACTTCCGGGATGCCGGATATGCTACCTGAAAACACGGAACTGCGGCGTGCGAATGCGCCGCTTTCGGAGTTCACCAAGCGGGCGATGACAACCCCGCTGCTGTTCCCGCCGCGCACCGACTTCCATTATCAGAGCATGGGTGTGCTGCTAACGGCCGAGATCGTCGAGCGGGTATCGAAGAAGAGGCTGCGGGTGTTTCTTCAGGAAGAGGTCTTCGGTCCGCTGGGCATGAAGTCGAGTGCGCTGGGGCTGGGACCCTTCAAGATCGCGGATACGGCCTGGTGCCAGACGGGGCCAGGCTCGACCACGGCTGACCTCGAGCGCTTTGGTCCGAATAGCGCATATTGGCGTGACATGGGCCATCCGTGGGGTGGAATGCATTCGACCACGAGCGACCTGGCGATCCTGCTGCAGACTTTCCTCAACGGCGGAATGTATGCGGGCACTCGCGTGTTCAGCGCGGCAACGGTAGCGGCGATGACCCGCGATCAGAACATTTCGATTGGCAAGCCGTGGGGGCTCGGCTGGGGGTTGGTAACTTCGCCTGTATGGTGCTATTTCGGGGACCTGGTTTCGCCTCGCACGTTCGGCCATAGCGGAGCGACAGGCACTGTGGCGTGGGCCGATCCGGAGCGCCGGCTGCTGTGCGTAATTCTTACCACGCGGCCATCGGGGGACGATGACGGCAGATTATTGCGGTTAGTGTCGAATACTGTCGCCGGGGCCTAGCGCGCGAACCCATACAGACGGTGCGCGGTACGCCCGAGAATCCATTCCTTGTCTTCCGCCGTGAAGAAGGGAATGACCTCTTTGATCACGGTGTACTCGAAGAAATTGGCCCAGATCATGCGCTTGCCGCCATAGCGGTCGTAAAGCCTGCGTAGGAACGGCCACACGTCGCGGTAGGGCATCTGTTTGGTCTTGGATGGATTGTGAAGCGAGGTTCGGACGTAGACGTTGGGGTATTTCGCGAGCTCGAGCAGGGGACCAAATCCATCGGAATCGGGAGCGGTGATCTCGATCATGGCGATGTGATCGATGACGATATTGACGCCGGGGAAGCGGGCGGCCATGTCGCCCACTTGGCGGACCTGATGAGGCGCGAGGAAGATGTTGAAGGTGGCGCCCAGGGTCTCGGCCTTCTTCCACAGGGGATAGCAGGCTGGGTCGTTCAACCACACGACATCGCGATTGTAGATGGGGCTGAGACGTAGGCCGATCAGGCCGTCGTCCTTGATGAGCCGCTCGAGGCGCGACGGGTTTTCTTTGTCGGCGGGATCATACAGGCGGTGTCCGACGAGCAGCCCGATGGCAGCGAATTTGCCAGGGTATGTCTTCACACAGTAGGAAGGGTAGGAGTTGTCGCGGCCGTAGTAACAGACGTGCGAGATCACCACGTGGTCCACCGAGTAGGTCTTCATTTCGGACAGCAAGAACTCGGCGGAGTAATCGTGCTTGGGAATGGTTGCCGGACAAACCGCCAGTTCCGGTCGCGGCAAAAAGCGGGGATCGCTGACGACCCAGGCGTGCTCGGCGGCGTTCACTACGGGAGCGCGGGATTGTCCATGCGCGGCTAGAGCGAAAGTGGCGAGGGCTTGCCGGCGGTTGAGCATGGCAACTTCGATAGTAACTCGTCCGCGCGCTCCGTCAGCCAGCCAGCGGGGGAGTCCGCTTGTGCCAACCGGTGGCCGATTCGTAGGCGTGCGCTACGCGAAAGAGCGTGGATTCGTCGAACGGGCGCGCGTAGAACTGGATGCCGATGGGGAGAACGGGCGGTCCGGCGGTAAAGCCACAGGGAAGCACGAGGGCGGGGACGCCGGTGACGTTGGCGAGGTTGAAGGTGTCCGGGCGCGGCGGTGCGGGCGGGTCGGTAGGCACGTCGGTGCCGGCGATTTCGCCTTCCAATCTGGGCGGCGGGTTTCCGGCGGGAAGGAGAATGACGTCGCAGGATTGGAAGACGCGATTCATCTCCTGCATGAGCATGGTCCGCATGCGGAGCGCCTTGATGTAGTCGACGGCCGTGTTGAAGGTGGCAGCTTCGAGGCGCTCGCGGACGAGGGGATCGAAGAGCTCGGCGTGTTTCTTCAAACGCTGCTCATGATACGCGGCGCCTTCGGAGCTGAGGATGGTAGAGGAGGTGACGCCGGTAAGGGCGGCATTGCGAACGGTGATATCGACCTCAACCGCGCCGCGTTCTTTCAACACGGAGCGCGCCTGCCTGAGGGCGGCTTCGGTTTCGGGTTCGACGTGTGTGAAGAAGTGTTCGGTGGGAACGCCGATGCGGATGCCCTTGATGTTGCCCGTGAGAGAGAGGGCATAGGCAGGGACAGCGGAGGAGGAGCAGGCATCGTCGCGGTGGTCGGCGCCGGCCATGGCTTCGAGGACGGTGGCAACACCAGCGACGGTTTTTGCGAGGGGGCCGGCGTGGTCGAGGGTCCAGGAGAGCGTCGTACACCCATGGCGGCTCACGCGGCCATAGGTGGGTTTCAGACCGACGACTCCGCAACTCTTGGCGGGACCACGAATGGAGCCGCCTGAGTCCGAACCGATCGTGAAAGGCACCATGCCGGCAGCAACGGCGGCGCCCGAGCCGCTGGACGAGCCGGAGGGCGAATAGGCGAGATCCCACGGATTTCGAGCGGGGCCGTTCAGTCCATTTTGGCCGCTGCCCATGGCGAATTCGAGCAGGTTCAGCTTGCCGAGCATGATTGCCCCTGCGCGATTGAGGCGTTCGGTGACGGCGGATTCGAAGTCAGGCACCCAGTCCGCGGTGACTCGTGAACCGTTGGTGGTGCGAATTCCTTTGGTGGCGAAGATGTCTTTGGGTGCGTAAGGAATGCCGTGGAGCGGGCCCCGGTAGCGTCCAGCGGAAATCTCCTTTTCGGCGGCGGCAGCCTGGGCGAGGGCGTGGCTGGCGGTGACCGTGAGGAAAGCGTTGACGCGCGGGTTGAGCGCTTCGATCTGCCCGAGGCAGGCGCGCACCAGTTCAACCGGTGAGAGCTTGCGGGACTTAAGGAGAGCCGCAAGTTGCGGAATGGGCGTGAAGAGGAGATCGGACGAGGCCATGGGAGTTAGGGCGCCAGCGGTCCGCGAATAGGGGCGATCAAGTCGTCGATTTCGAAGTCGCGCAGGGCTTGGAGCTGTGTTCGCCGGATTTTCAGAATGGGTTCGAGCCGTGCGACGCGTTCCGCGGAGAGGCTGGAGGGGGTTTGCGCGGGAGCGGGCGGGCTTAGTGCGGCGGCGGTAGCGATGGTTTGCAGCAGGCGCCTTCGGGGAATCGGCATGGGAACTACTTGTACGCCATGGCGTGGGAGCTGTCAACGGCCTCGGAATGGTGGAAGATGGAGGGCGATGATTTCGCGACGGCGTGTAGTGAGTTCACTGGGAGCGGCCGCATTGGGGGCAGGGGCGCAACCGCGCAAGTTGAAGCTCTTCATCCACTGGGACATGGATGGGAGCAACGGGATCTTCACGCGTGAACAAGCCTGGTATTGGGAGAACGGCGTTCCGGAGCCGGTAGCGACGGGCGCACGGAATCTATTCACGGATTCGGTGAATGCGGCAAGCGACGCGGCGCTGAAGGCGGGGGCGACGGAGCTGATTGTGTGCGACACGCATCACGGTGGAGGCAATCTGATTCGCGAGAAGCTGCTGATGGACCCGCGCATCACGTACTTGTATCGCAGTGTCGGCATGGAGAACGGCAAGCGGCGATGGATGCCGGGGATGGACCAGAGCGTGGACGGCCTGTTGCTGCCAGGGCATCACGCGAAGACGTTCACGCCGGGCGCGTTCTTGCCGCACACGTGGAACTTCGAGTGGGCGGACTTCACGATCAACGGTATGAGCGTGGGTGAGATCGGCATCGAGACCTGCTTCGCAGGGCATTGGGATGTGCCGCTCATCTTCGTTCAGGGCGACGAGGCGGCGTGCGCGGAGACGCGGCTCCAGTTTCCCGGTGTGGTTACGGCGGCGGTGAAGCGCGGAACGACCGATGCGTGCACGGGGCTTGAGCCGGATGCCGCGCACAGAGCGACGGCGAAGGGCATCGCGGAAGCGATCGAGGGGTTACGCGCGGGCAAGATGAAACCATACAAGCCGAAGCTTCCGATGACGGTGACGCTGCGTTTTCGGACGATGGATTCCGCAGCGAAGGCGGGGCAACGGCCGGGCGTGCTGCGGCTGGACGATCACACTGTCGAGGCGCGTGTGGGGAACCAGTCCGAAGTGGTCAAGTGGCTGCTGGGCACAGGGCTGGATATGGCGCCTGCATAAGGGGCCGGGGGGCGGGCCCGATCAGAAGCTCCACCGTGCCGAGAGTTGCAGCTGCCGCGAGCTGGAAACCGTCTCCGTAATCTGGCCGGCCGAGCCGTTGCGCGCGCCGGTGTTGGAGAACAGGCCCAGGGTCGAGGGCACCTGGAAGTTCGGATGATTGGTCACGTTGAAGGCTTCCAGGCGAATGCGGATCATCTGGCGCTCGGTACGAAACAGAGTCTTGTTGAGGGCCATGTCGGCAGTGGCGAGGCCGGGACCGGAGAGTGTGTTCCGTCCGAGGTTACCGAACGTGCCGGCGGGTTGGAGCACGTAGGCATTGGGGTCGAAATATTGTTGGGGATCGCCCAAGATGATGGTCGCTCCTGGGGCCGCGGCATAGTTCGGACGCTGGCCCTGATCGGCGGTGCCGCCGCCGCTGAAGCGGGCGCGGTCGAAACCGGAGGAGGGGCCGAAAGCGGAACCGGTTTGCGCCTGCACCATGCCGTGCAATTCCCATCCGCCGAGAATGTGGAATCCAAGGCCAGCTTTCGGGCCGGGAATGATGTAAGAGAAATTGGCGGCGAAAGTGTGTTGGAGATCGAAGTCGGAGCGGCCTTTGTTGGCACGCAGATTCCAGACATTGGGGACAGAATCGCTCCCGGCGTAGTCGCGGAGGATCGTGGAACTGGTGTTGTCGAGAGACTTGCCCCACACATACTTCATCTGAAAACGCAGGCCGTGCTCAAACTGATGGTGAAGGGCGGTTTGCAGCCCCTGATACGTTGAGTCGAACTGCGTCTGACGGAATTTGAGACGGGTGAATGCGGGATTCAACCTCGGCGCGCCCACAGGGAAGTAGAGAGTGCCGTCGGCAAGCACGTCGGGCCGGTAGGGATTCGATTCTCCGAAGCCGCCGGTGAGGTGCTGCCCTCGACCGCCGACATAACCGATTTGCGCCACGGTGCGCGACGAGACTTTCTGCTGAATCTGTAGTTGGTACTGATAGAAGACAGGTTGGTCGAGGTAGTAGCCGAGTCCGTCGACATTATTTGCGGGAACAGAGCTGGAGGCGGCAACGATGTTAGGGAATACGGGATTCGTGAGGGAGGTGGAGTTGAAGAAGGGTGGCATGCGAACACCAGCAATGATGAGCTCGCGAGTGCCGAGGACGTCGTAGAAGACTCCGGCGCCCGCGCGAACGATGGTTTTTCCCGTACCGAAGGGGTCCCAGGCGAACGAGACGCGCGGAGCGAAGTTTCGCTTGGATGGATTGGTGAAGAGTGAGCCCCCTACCGTGAAGCCCGTAGCGGTGAGGTAGTCGGGCACGGTGGAGATTTTGCCGTGGGCTTCGGAGGGCACCGAGTAGGCTTCATAGCGCAGGCCCAGCGTAAGGGTGAAGCGCGGAGAGACGCGGATATCGTCCTGCGCAAACGCGGAATAAATGCTTTGGCGCCAGCCGCGAACAGAGTCCGCGCCGGGCAGCATAAACTCGCCGGAGCGTGGCCGCGCCTGCAAGAAATCGAGAAGAGAAGCGAACGTGTAGGTGCCGCGCGAGGCGTTGTCGGCACGCTGATTGAACTGAACGCGGTCATACGATCCACCGAAGCGGAGCGAATGGAGTCCACGGATGGTGGAGACGACGTGGTTCAGTTGATAGTCGTTGATGATGAAGCGGCGAGGAGTGGTGCCAACGTTGGTCCGGGCGGGTCCGCCGAAATTGGAGATACCGGAAGTGAAACTAATGATGCCGATCATTTGGCCCGGCACGAAGGAGAGATTGGCGGGGATGTTGTCGGGCTGGTCGGCGTCTTCGCTATTGGCGACGCGGCTGAAACCGGCGCGGAGCGTGTGAATGGTCGTGGGGGATTGAATGAACTGGGTTTCGCTGTGCACGAACTGGTAGTGGGACAGCAGGGGAAACGTGAAAAATTGCAGTGCTTCGCCGCGATAGGTGGAGGAATCGTCGTGCGTGTAGCGGAGCGCGGTACGGAGACGGTCGGAGTAGACGTAATCGATTTTTCCGGTGCCGTAGTATTCATTGGACGACGTGGCGACCTGGCTGAGAAAGGCGCCAGTGCCGTCGCCGTAGTCACGGCTGTTTGGCAGCGGGTAGAGGGCGACATAGGGCGCGGCCTGTGGTGAGACGGCGACGGTACGGTCGGGGAGAATTCCCTTTCGGGCATCGGCGTTGGGAACGATGGCGGTTTGCGTTTGAGCGAGGCGTTCGACGTTGGACTCAAAGTTCGCCATGTAGAAAAGCTTGTTACGGCGGATGGGGCCGGTAATCACGCCACCAAACTGATTTCGTCGCAATGGGGGAATTTTGGAGTCTTTCGAGTCGAAGAAATTCTTGGCGTCGAGGTAGCTGTTGCGGAAGAACTCGTAGGCACTGCCATGAATTTCGTTGGCGCCGGATTTGGAAATGGCAGTGAAGACGGCGCCGCCCGCGCGGCCGTATTCGGCATCAAAGGGGCTGGAGACGAGCTTTACTTCCTGAACGGCCTCGAGGCCAAGAAGGCGTCCGGCGGAGCTTGAGGGCGCCGAGCCGGTGGCGTCGTTCACATAGATGCCGTCCATGCGATAGGAGTTCTGATTGGGGCGAGCGCCGTTGATGGTCAGGCGGGTGCCGCCACCGTTGGTCATATTCTTCGAGGCGGTGCCGGCAACCGTGACTCCGGGTTGCTGGGCGGCGAGGTCGAACATGTCGCGTCCGTTGAGGGGAAGCGTCTCGAGCTTGGCGCGCTCGATGCTACCGCCCCAGTCGCTCGAGGTGACGTTTACCAGCGGCGTGTCGCTCATGACGACGACGGACTCTTTCGTCTGGCCTATTTCGAGGGAAAAGTCGATGCGCAGATCGCGGCCGGCAGCGACGGTTACGCCGGTGGTTTTCTGGCTGCGGAATCCGGTGTGGGAGACTTCGATCTCATAAGAGCCGGGAGGCAAAGCGGCGGCGACGTACCAGCCGCGCTCGTCGGTGGCCATTTCGCGGCGCGAGGCGGTTTTGGTTTCGACGATGGTGAGCGAGGCTTCGTGGATCACCGCACCGGACTGATCGCGAACGATGCCTTCCATACGGCCGGTGGTTTGCGCCATGCCGGCGGTAGCCACGAGCAGAAGGCAGAGCGGGTGAATCAGACGAAATCTAGGTTGCATGTGCCCTTTCGATAAACCTCGCATCCACGAGGGCGGCTGGATCCAACGGGGCGCTGAGATACTTTCGCTTGAATGCCCAGTCGGAAAGGATTTTGACACTCTTCATATCGATTTCGCAGTTCGGCGTAGCACTGTCACGGCACATGCCGGTGACATCCCGAGGATCCACTGCAGATTCCCTAGCAAGTTTTTTCATGTACTCGGGTGTGCCGCCCGCCGCAAAGTCCCGCACACCTCGTAAAAACGCCTTTAGAAAGCGAGCGCCCACGTCGGGATCGGCCCGAAGCAGGGAGGGACCGAAGAATGTATGAGAAATCTGGAGATTCGGATAGTAGTGTGCCAGTCCAGGTGAACGTACGATCTCGGACATGACGGGGGCGAGACCCTTTTCGAAATCAAAGTTCACGTTCGCCGCGTCCAGACTGCCACTCACCATTGCGGCGATAGCGTCCGGGGAGCGCATCGTACGGGGAATGATGTCTTCGACGGAAAGACCCGCGGAGGCAAGATGGGTATCCAGGCTGAACTGCGGAAATCCGATCATCGGTCCGACGCCAACGGTTTTTCCTTTTAGCACGGCAGCGTTGTCGAGGCCGTTTGGAAACTTCTTTTTGAGCCCGATGATCACGCCGATGTTTCCGCACGTGGTGGATGCGCGCTCCCGGCCGGCGACAATTTTCAGGGGAAGGCCCTTGCCCATCGCGGCGAGAAATGGAACGCCCAAACTTGTGAAGATTACGTCGGCCTTCCCAGAAATAACCGGCGCTATCGCGGCATTCGCAGAATTGAGCTGGTCGATTTCTACATCCAAATCGGCGTCTTTGAAGTAGCCACTCTCGAGTGTGAGAAAAAGGGTGCTCATGCTCACCGAACGTCCGCCAAGAACCTTTATTTTTGTGGGTCCGGATGAAGATGGCTTGCGGGAGGAACAGCCAATCGAGGCCGCTAAGGCAGTGCCGCCGGCCAGGCGCGACAGCATGGTTCTACGAAGCATTTACAACCTCCGATTGTTGCGATTCCGGGCTGAGCAAGTGCAAGGCGTGGATCTTGCCGGTACGCGTTGCATAGGGCTGGCCGGAGATAATCTGGACACCGTTGGCGTGGGTCCACATGCGGCTAGCGAGCGAGCCGCCATAGAAATTCTTGAGTTCGCGCAGAAAGCATTCGCGGATCTTGTCGGGCGAGGCCTGGATGCGTGGGTTGACGCGCAGAGTTACTTCGGTTTGCGCGGCTCCTTCGCGTTCGACGAGTTGAAAATCGCCGGGTGCGCCGCCCAACTGCGCCGGCAGTACTTCCTCGAGAATTTTAAGCAGGTCGGTGCCGACAAGAGTCATGCCCTGGCCTGTGAGCTTGCCGAAGCTGAAAATTTCGCTGACCTGGCGTGTGAGCCCCAGGCGCGTATAGGAGCAGTCGCACGTGGCGGGACCGATGACACCGGCGTCGTCCATCTCGGCATTCACCAGGACGTGCGGACAGAACGGCATTAGCGAAGTGAACTGGAGGGCGTTCACGTGCGCGTCGGAGAGGGCGGCGCGGCGGCGGTGGACATAGGCGACGACGTTGTCGTCGAACAGGTGGACACAGTTGCCTTTGTTCATTTGGCGGCAGGAGCTTCCGACGGGACCGACCTCGGAGATCGGGTAGAAGGGATAAACCTCGGCTCCGGCCAGTTCAATGGTTGCGCGCTTAGCGTCGGTGAGAGCTTCGCCGCCAACGAAGAAAATTGTGCCGCTAATGTCGATACCGTGTTCCACGGCGGCGGCAGCTACCCGAACAGCGGGGCTGGGGAACGCGTGGACGGCGGCGGGTGCTCCTTCGCGCTTGCGCCGCGCAATGTATTCCGCGACGAGCGAAAAATCATTGGGCGCGAGGTACGTGGGAAGTTGCGCGGGCGCGCCGAGCAGACGGGTCCAGCGCACGAGGCAGTGGGTGACCATCCGGTAGTGGCCGGAGTCGCGTAGGCCGCCGCCGACGGCGAACCATTTTTCAACCGGATGGCCTTCGCGATGCCCGCGCTGTCCCGGTCCCAGGCCGGTGCCCGAAGGCAAAATAGGTTTGAGCTCAATGCGGATGCGGTTGCCCAAATCGAATTCGCGATTGCGGATTTTGAAATGGGCCTCACGCTGCAGCAGGCGTCCAATGCTGCGTGCGGAGCGGGTTCCTTTGCTACGGCTGCCGCTACTAATACCTTCGGAAAGCGCATTGGCAACCTGGGGGTTGCGGAAGCTGGCATCGTTTGATGGGATTTCCCGGCCCGAGCGCACGATCGGGGATTTGGCCTTGAACTCATCGTGCGTCAGGTACACACCGGCTTCGCGAAGGCGGCGGAGCGTAGCCTCCACACCGGCACGGTTGACCTCGTTTCTCAGGTCACCCAAGGTGCAACCGGCAAGACGGAACATTTCGTTGTAGGGGCTGGGGGAATGGTTGAAAATGCCGCGCTCGACGAGCGAGAGAAAATTGGTGTCGCGCGAAGCGAGACACTCGCGGACGTAGGCGTCAGGGTCGCCGATGGGAGGAGTGCGCAGAAATTGGCGGATTCCCCACGCCATCTTGGAATAGAACTTGATCTCTTGGAGCATGGCGTTCCTCTACTAGCGGCCGGACCGTTCGTGCCAGGGTAGCAGCCGGCGTTCGGAAAAATTGAGACCTTCGTGAACCAGCGCGCCGGTGAGCGCCGTGCACGCAATGGCGACATAAAGGCGTTCGGTGGCGAAGGTTTGCCAGGCCATCCAGAGGAGGCTGCCGAGGCCGTCGGGTGAGCCGAGGAGCTCCACCGAGATGGTGATCACCAGACCGCGGCCGAGAGCGAGGCGAAGCCCCGTAAAAACCTGCGGAAGAATGGCCGGGAAGTAAACGCGGCGCAGCATCATCCAGCCCCCGGCGCCGTAGTTTTCGGCGAGTTCGATGTAGGCAAGATTGATTGTGCGGACAGCATCAACCGTATTCACCGCCACGACAATAAAACTGGTTAGCGCGATGGGAACCAGGCGCGCAGTTTCGCCGATGCCGGTGAAGATGAGAAGCATGGGCATGAGCGCGAGTTTAGGCGTGGAGTTCAACGCGGAGACTATCGATTCGAGCGACTTCCGCACAGGTGCAAAGATGCCCATCGCCAAACCGCAGGTGAGACCGGCGGCGATGCCCAGGGAAGAACCAAGGATCATGCGGTAAAAGGTGGCCGACAAAGCTTGCGACAGTTCACCCGAGGTGATCATTTTCCATCCGGAGAGGACGAGGTTGGTTGGAGCGGGGAAGAAGAGCGGATTCAACATGCCGCGCGAGGCGAGCGCTTGCCATGCAGCGAGGATCGTAATGGGGAGCCAGAGACGCCAGGCGATTCTGCGGAAGTTTCGCTCCGACTCACGCGTCATGCCGTGACCTCCATCGATGCGGGAACCATGCCGAGTTCCTGATAGATGCGGCGCTTCAACGAAACAAACTCGGGCATCAACATGCTATTGGCCGAGCGAGGGCGGGCGAAACGGATGGGGATGTCGCTCACGATGGTGCCGGGTTGGCGGCTGAGTACCAGAACGCGGTCGCTGAGCAGGATGGCTTCGTCGACGTCGTGGGTGACGAATACAACAGATTTGTGATCCTGCTCCCAGAGTTCGAGAAGTTCCTGTTGCAGCAGGAGGCGGGTCTGGCAGTCGAGTGCGGCGAAAGGCTCATCCATCAGGAGCATCGCGGGGTTGCTGAGGAAGCAGGCTGCGACCGCCACCCGTTGCTTCATCCCGAGAGATAGATGGTGAGGATAATCGTTCTCACGGCCACCTAAACCAAACCGCTGAAGGATGGGAAGTGCGCGATCCCGGCGTGCGTCGCGGGGAATTCCCTGCACCTCCATGCCGAAGGTGGCGTTTTCGAGAACGGTCATCCAGGGGAACAGACTATTTTCCTGGCGAACCAATAGGATGCGGCCTGCGTCCGAACCGTTTGTGGAGATGTGTTGCACTGCCCCTTGTTCCGGCGGAATCAGGCCGGCTAATGTGCGGAGCAGGGTGGTTTTACCGCAGCCACTCGGCCCAACAATGGAGAGAAATTCATTCGGACGCGTTTCAAAGCCAATATCGCGGAGGGCTTGCACGCGCGAAGAGTTGGCTCCGAAGGACACAGCGATGCCTTGACAGCGCAGCTGCATACCCCTTGCACCTTGGCCCACAAACTCCTCCTTGGCTGCGCCTTCGAAGCGGAACACATGTACAACTAAATCTGTGCCGATTCGTCAGGATGCCTGTTGGGTGTCAGTATAGCCTAGAGAAAGGCGCGCGCGATCCTCTCCTTAACGGCCCAGTACGTCTACTTGAACAAAGATGCGAATTGGTACCAGCGAGCTACGCCACACCAGCGAAGAGGACCATAAGCGGCATGACCGTAATCAAATGGCGTCGCCTGGAAACGCGGCGCGATAGGCATTCCCAGCTACTGAGCCAACACAACTAGCTTCAGAAATAACAAGAAAACGGTGACATCGCGGCTGGCTGTCATGCAATTCCTGCAATAGGTGCGATGGAACGCCGGCCGAAGGCCAGCCGCAGGGCCTGGAGGTCGCGCGGACCCGCTATCCGGAACAACGTGAGCGCGGCGAGGAAGGCGGCCGAGAAGGCACACGACTTGAGGATGGGGTTGGCGGGGACGGCCCACAACAATGGCGACAAGAGAGCGCCAAGCCCCATCACCTGAAGCCAGCGATTCAACGAGTAGGGGAGCAGACGCCGCATATGCCAAGTGCTGTAGGCGGCGAATAGGGTGACAGAGATGACGACGACCCAACACGCGCCCCGGCTGCCGATTCTGGGAATCAGTAACATTCCAAAGCCGAGAAAGGCCGCCAGTTGCAATGCCGCGCCAGTGATGGAAGCGGCAGGCTCCTTGTAGGTGACGGCAAGGATACGGGCGACTCCGCTGGGCGCGATGGCCAGTCCGGCCAGCGCAAGGATCGGCAGAAGGGGCGTCACGGGATTGAACCCCGGGCCAAGCACCCGGGTTACCAGCACGGCCGAGAGCGCGTAAACCAGCGCCGCTGCAAGCACGCTTGCGATTCCCAGAATTTTCAATAACCGCCCGACCCAGATCTCGAGTTCTGCCAGTTCATTGCGGGCGTGTAGCGAGGACAATAACGGTCCGAACGCAGTGAGGAGTCTCCACACACCTTGGGTGCCAACCAGGTAGGCG
>JBDTVQ010000183.1:0-12659 GCA_040007195.1 Acidobacteriota bacterium
CGGCCGGGAGGAAAACCGAGGTCGCTCATGCCATAGGCGACGAGGCCGCCCCAGATTTTGCCGCGGCGGTCATCGCCGGCCGGCCCGTGAACCTTGGGGCTGGAATATTCGATCTCGACTTTGACCGGACCGATGTACTGCGTGACGGCGGCCTTCTGGTTGTCGCCGCTGTAAGGGAGCGTTAAGCCCGGCGTTTGGGCGAAGGCATAGGAAGTTAGGGCCAAACCGACACATAGTAGAGTGCGCATGTCGAGTGGACGTGCTCCTGCCAGGTTCGTTTGGTTACGAAATCGATCGCCGCGCGTCCAAACGGAGATGACGCGCTTATGGGTGGCACTGATGACGGCAATGGCCGTGCTGGGGCAGAACTCGCCGCCCTGCTCGTCGGTTGAGGCCCGGGCGTTCGACTTTTGGGTCGGCTCATGGACGGTTCAACAGCCCGGCGGCAAAAAGCTCGGTGAGAACAAGATTGAAAGGCTGCTTGGTGGCTGCGTTCTGATGGAGAACTGGCGCGGCGCAATGGGCCGCGAAGGAAAGAGTTGGAACTATTGGCACGCCGCCTCGAGAACCTGGAAACAACATTGGGTGGACGCCGCCGGCCAAGTCACCGAATATATTGGCGTGCCGACTGCCAATGGCAAGAGGTTTGAAGCGGAGACGGACGGCGTCGTGAACGTCATGACGTTCACGCGGCGCGACGACGGGACCGTGGAGCAGAAGATCGAAATCTCGGGCGACGGCCGCAAGACATGGACGTCGGGATTCTTGGGGATTTATAGCAAACGGTAGCGGGCGCTCAATCCAGCGCCGCGTTAGTCAGTAACAGCTTGCCGCCCGATTCCTTGACTGTATGCAGATGCTCGTGGCCGACCAGTTTTGCGATGCGTTCGAGTTGGGGCACTTCGAGGAATAGGTAAGAACGATTGGGACCTCCCCAACGCGCGCCGAGGTCGTTGTCACCGATGAATACGTTCGGCGCGCCGGGAGCGTAGGAACCGTACTCGAGATTGTTGACGCGGCCATTGAGCAGCAATGCACCGTTGCGCAGGCGGTCGTGCGCGTAGAAGAAGACGGAACTGAAGGTGTAGTACTGGTTGTCGAGAATCACTTCGCCAGGGGGCGCGCCGAGCAGGGCTTCGGCAAGAGGGCGCGAGGAGAGGTAGGGATCGAAGCTTACCAGGGCCATACGCGCAGCTTGCGTGAACAGCACCATCATCGTGGCGAGGCCGATGGCGAGCCGCACGCCGCGATAGCGCCATGCGGCGAGCGCACCCACGGCGAAGGCGGCCGCGGCAATCAAAAGTGGCGTGCGCAGGTAGGCGAACGCTGGGAGTGTCAGATCCTGCATGTGTCCCAGCGAGAGCGTGTATGCGTCCGGATTAGAGGTGAGCGCGTGGGAAATGTCGCCCGGCGCGGGAATGTTGCGCACGGCAAACCAGATAACGCCGAGCACGGCAGTCAGCATGGATGTGACGATCGCGAGCACGCGTGTGCCGGCGTGAATCCAACGGGACTCGCGGGTGAGCGCGTCGCCGATGAGCAGCGCGAGCGCCGGATAGCAGGGCATCGAGTAATACTCTTGCGTCGTCGACAGCGTGAAAAAGGCCAGTAGAAACCCTGCCCAGCACCAGGCGAGTAGGCGCGTTTTCGCGGCGCGGTCGATCGGGGCGCGATTGGGGAGTGAGCGAAGAGCTTCGGGCAGATAGACGCTCCAGGGGAACAGCCATGCCAGGTGCAATAGCCAGAAGAGTGGCCGGGGAACGGTGTTGTAGTCGCGCGGCCAGCGCATGTTCAGGAAGCGGAATAGGTGCTCGTTGAAAAAGAAGAACCAGAAGAAGCCGTGGTACTCGCCGGGGCCGCTGTGCATGGTGAAGTCGAACAGCGGAGGGTTGCGGAGCATGGCGAGCACGACCCATGGCAGGCAGATGGCGGCGACGGCGGCGATACCCGCGAAAACACGGAAGCGGGCGAAAATGTTTCGGACGAATAGTTGCCGCGTCAGCAGCAGATACAGTCCCGCTCCGCCGAGCGGAAAGACCAGCGCGATCAGTCCCTTCAGCAGGAATCCCGTGCCCATAGCAGCCCACATGAGCCACGGCCAAGGCCCGGCGTCCCCGTCCTCCGTGCGTAGGAAGGCCCACATCGAGAGGGCGATGGTAAGTGTGAGAGTCACGTCGGGAATCTGGATGCGCGTGAATAGCCACAGCCCCGCGCATGCCGTGGTGACGAGCCCGGCGTAGAGTCCCGCGCGGCGCGTGAAAGCCCACATACCGAAACGCGCGGTGAGAAAGGCTAAAGCGATCGCCGATAGTGCGAACGGAAGGCGCGCAGCCCAGTCGTGGACCCCGAACAGCGCGTAGCTGGCCGCCATCATCCAGTACGGCCCTGGCGCCTTTTCCAGGTAGGTAACGCCGTTGAGCCGCGCCGTTACCCAGTCGCCCGAGTCGAGCATGTTGCGCGCGATCTGGGCCTGCACCGCGTCGACGTCGTCCATCAGCGCCGGTGGCGAGATGGCGCAGCCGAGATAGATTGCCGCCGCGAATAAGGCGGCCGAGAGCGCCGGGCGGCGCGTTATCGGGTGATCTTCCATTCCTTTATCCAGAGGGTAAGCATCAGCAGGCCCCACAGTGAGTAGCCGTGATTGGCTTTGCGTGCGTCGTGTTCGTCGAGCAGTTGTTGGATCGAGGGCCAGCTCAGGCCCGCGGCGGTGACGCAGGCTTCGTTCACATGATCGCGCAGCATGGGCCGCAACACGGTGCGAAACCAATGATGAGTGGGAATATCGAATCCCTGCTTCGAGCGCTTCGTCACGGCGGGCGGCAGCTTGTCGCGCATGAGTTCGCGCAGAACGAATTTTAGATTTCGACCTCGGATTTTGAGATCGTGCGGGAGCGAGGCGGCAAACTCGACGATGCGGTGATCGAGAAACGCCGGGCGTACTTCGAGCGAGTGGGCCATCGACATGCGATCGCACTTGTTGAGAATGTCGTCGGGCAGGTAGGCGAGTTGATCGAGGTGAAGGAAGCTGCCATCGGGTCCGGGCGCGGCCTCGCCATCGAGCGGCCACTCCCGGGGTAACGGGGCGGGGAAGTGCGATTTCGGAAATGCGCCGTTCCAATACAGATGAGCTTCGAGCGGCGGCAGTGAGGCGCCGTCCAGAAAACGGCGGAGTTTGTACTCGAGGCTCACCTTGTCGTCGCTTACCGGTAGCAGTCGAGCGAACAGGCGGAGCGGCGTCAAGGGAAGGGGGCGCGCCGTGCGGGCGTAGCCGTCGGCGAGATAGGTGATGTATCCGCCGAAAAGTTCGTCGGCACCTTCGCCGCTAAGGGCAACCGTCACCTGGCGGCGGCACATCTGCGACAGATACCAAACCGGCAGTGCGCCGGCATCGGCCGAGGGCTCATCGGAAAAGTGCGCGAGACGCTCGATGACGGCGGGCAGGTCGTCGTGCTCGGGATGAAGGTCGAACTCTTCGTGGTCGGTCGCGTAGTGTTGGGCGACGGTGCGAAAGTAGGGCGACTCGTCGAAGCTCCGGCCGGAGAATGAGACCGAGAAAGTTTTCAGATTACCGGGGAATAACTGCGATGCGTAGTGCGTGATCGCGGAAGAATCGAGCCCTCCGCTGAGCCAGACGCCCAGCGGCACATCGCTGACGAGGTGCTCGCGTACGGATTCGCGCAGCAGGTGGTCGAGTTCGGCCTTGGCGTCGTCGAACGTGCGCGGCCGCGCGTTGAAACGAAGCTGCCAGTAAGGCTCAACGCGCGTCGCGCCGTCGAGCCATTCGAGATAGCAGCCGGGGCGGAGCTTTGTAATGCCCGACGCCAGCGTGCGTGCCGTGGGGATGTAGTTGCAGCGCAGGAAGAGATTCAGTGCCGTTGCGTCGAGCGAGCGCGGAACCGCCGGGTGTGCGAAGAGGGACTTCAGTTCAGAGCCGAAGTGGAGGTCGCTGCCACGCTGGTGCACGTAGAGCGGCTTGATGCCCATGCGGTCGCGCGCGAGAACCAGTCGCCTTGTGGGCTCCTGCCAAAGTGCCAGCGCGAACATGCCGCGCAGAAGCGTGAAGCTCGCCGTGTCCCATTGCAGGAATGCTCGTAGCACGACTTCGGTGTCGCAATGAGAGTGGAAGGCATGGCCGAGCCCCTCCAACTCCGCGCGCAGTTCGCGAAAATTGTAGACCTCGCCATTGAAGACGATCGTCGTGCCGGTCGCCGCGTCGGTAATGGGTTGGTCGCCGCCGGAGAGGTCCTGGATCTTGAGCCGCACGGCGCCGAGCGAAACCGTGGGCGATTCAAATGTGCCGTTCTGGTCGGGGCCCCGATGATGAATGGAGGCGATTGCGCGCCGCAGCACACCTTCGGGTGCGGGCTCGTTGCGATGTGTGAAGCCGGCAATCCCGCACATGGGCTATTCGTAGCGGAGGGCTTCGACGGGCGTGATGCGCGAGGCCGAGCGTGCTGGATAAATTGTGGCGAGGAGGCTGACGAGAATGGCCATGCCGGCGATCCAGATGCCATCGAACAGGCGCGGCTCAAACGGCACGAAGGCGAGCGAGTAGACGCTTTCGTCGAGCGGCAGCCAGCGGTAATGATCGGCCAGGAACGAAAGAGTGTAGCCGCAGATGAGGCCGATGACGGTCCCGGTGACGCCGATCAGCAATCCTTGCAGACGAAAAATGCGCGAGATCTGTTCGCGGCGCGCACCCATCGACATGAGGATGGCGATGTCGCGGTGCTTCTCCATCACCATCATGATGAGCGAGATAAGAATATTGAGCGCTGCAACTAATTGAATCAGGCCGACTGTGATGACCGTGACGACGCGCTCCATCTTGAGAGCGTTCAAGATCTGCCGGTTCATCTCCATCCAACTGGTGGCGGCGAGCTTGGGCCCGACCGCTTTGGAGACATCCTCGGCGATTGAATTCGCCGCATAGATGTCGTCGACGTTCAGCTCGATGGCGTTTACCACATCGGCGACGGCAAGTACACGCTGTACTTGTTTGAGGCTCGTGAATGCCCAAGCGGAATCCAAATCGTAGAAGCCAGACTCAAAGATGCCGATGACTCGGAACTTATGTTCGGTGATGCGTGGGCCCCAAGGCGTAATTTCGCCTTGGGGGCTAAGGAGCCGGACGACATCGCCGACCGCCATGCCCGCATCGCGGGCGAGCCCCGCACCGACAACAATGGGCGGCAGGCCCCGGACGTCATTCCAATTGTCCAGCCGGCCGGCTTTGAGTTGGCGCAGCGCTGGCGGTAGCACCGTGTCCTTTGGTTCGGGAATACCCTTCAGAATGGCGCCTGTGGGCTGCCGCGAACCGGGAATGAGTACCTGTGTGTAAAGCGTGGGCGAGGCTTGGGTGATGTGTGGACGCGCGGCAAGCTGCTTCGATAGCTCGCGCCAATTGGCGATCCCTTCACCGGGTTGCTTTTCGAGGACCATAATGTGCGAAGTCGCGCCCAGCAGGTTGCGCTGCAGCGTATTGCGAAAGCCAGCGTTGACCGAGAGTGCGATCACGGTGGCCATCACGCCCGTCGCCACGCCGAGCACCGAGATCACCGTGATGATGCTGATGACGGTCTGCTTGCGCTTGGCCATGAGGTAGCGCAGGGCGACGGCGAGTTCGAAGGGCAGGTTCACGTTCGGTTACGGTTGCGGCGTGTCGAGTTCACGTAGCTTGGCGGCCAGTCCGATTTCGCCCTCGGGACGGAGGAGCGGAAAGAGGATGACGTCGCGGATGGATTTTGAGTTCGTCAGGAGCATCGTCAGGCGATCGATCCCAATGCCCTCGCCACCGGTGGGTGGCAAGCCGTAGGACATGGCGCGGATGTAATCCTCATCCATGCGGTGTGCCTCGTCGTCCCCGCGTTCGAGCATGCCGAGCTGCATTTCGAAGCGCCGGCGCTGCTCCTGCGGATCGTTCAACTCGGTGTATGCGTTGCCGAGTTCCATGCCCGCGGCGTAGATTTCAAAGCGGTCGACAAAGGCCGGGTTGTCGGCATTCTGTTTCGAAAGCGGCGATGTTTCGACCGGGTACTCATAGATGATTGTCGGTGAGATGAGCTTGTCTTCGGCGGTGCGCTCAAACAGCGCGGCAAGCGCCTCGCCACCGGTTCCCTTGCCCGTCGCGTTCATAAGCCATTGAGGATCGTCGAGCTTGGGCGGAGCCGGATCCTGCCAGTGCTCGAGAATCGCCTCTCGCATCGTCAGGCGGCGGATATTGCCAAAGTCGAGTGTGTCTTCGCCATACTGAACGACGGCCGCGCCGGTGGAATCGATGGCCACCTGCTTCAGTAGTTCACATGTGAGGTCCATCAGGCCCTGGTAGTCCGTGTAGGCCTGGTAGAACTCAAGCATCGTGAACTCTGGGTTGTGATGCGTGGAGATGCCTTCGTTACGGAAGTTGCGGTTGATCTCAAACACGCGGTCGAGGCCGCCCACGACAAGCCGCTTCAGGTATAGCTCAGGGGCGATGCGCAGGTAGAGATCGATATCGAGCGTATTGTGGTGCGTCATGAACGGGCGCGCGGCGGCGCCGCCGTACAACGACTGCATCATGGGTGTCTCGACTTCGATGAAGCCCTTCGATTCCAACTGGCGGCGTAGCGAGGAAACCACCTTCGCCCGAGTCACGAAGACGGCGCGGGATTCGGGTGAGGCGATCAAATCGAGGTAGCGCTGGCGGTAGCGGAGCTCCACGTCCTCAAGCCCGTGAAACTTCTCGGGCATGGTGAGCAGCGTCTTCGCAAGGAAGTAGAGCTTCTCCACGTGCACGCTGAGTTCGCCTGTGCGGGTGCGGAAGAGATAGCCTTCGGCGCCTACAATGTCGCCCAGGTCGACCAGTTCCCAAAGCTTCCAGTCGGTTTCGCCGACGAGGTCTTTCTTGACGTAGATCTGAAGCTGGGCACCCTCCTGCGTGAGGTGGGCAAAGCCAGCCTTGCCCATGCGTCGAATGGTGCGCAACCGGCCGCAGATTTTCACCTGCACGCGCGGGGCTTCGAGCTGTTCGGGCGTGGCTTCGGTATACGCCTTCAGGACCGCGTCGAGGGTGTGAGAGAAGTCGAAACGGTGCCCGTAGGGGCGGAACCCGAGGGCTTCAATTTCGCGGATGCGGTCGTGGCGTTGGCGTAAAAGATCGTCTTCCAGTGACAAAGGGAAAGCTCCGGTGGAGTGGTGAGACTTCCTATTATAATGGCCGATTGCCCTCGCTTTCGATTGTCATCCCCGCCTATAACGAAGAGGCCCGTCTCCCCGACACGCTTGAGAAGGTTTTAGCCTATCTGGACGGCGCGGCTTGGGAATCTCCGGAAGTGCTGGTGGTGGACGATGGTTCGCGCGATGGCACGGCAGCGTTCATCGAAGGATGGGCGGCGAAGGATGCTCGCGTGCGGCTGCTGCGAAACCCCGGGAATCGCGGCAAGGGCTACTCCGTTAAACATGGGATGTTGGAGGCGAGAGGCGACTGGGTGTTGTTCTCGGATGCCGATCTGTCGGCGCCGATCGAGGAACTGAATCCGTTGTGGGCAGCCGTCGAGCGGGAGCGCTCGGTGGTGGCGATAGGGTCGCGGGCATTGAACCGCGGTTTAATCGGTGTTCATCAATCGAAATTTCGCGAAACCGCGGGCCGGTTCTTCAACCTGGTGATGCGGCTGGTGTGTGGGCTGCCGTTCTGGGACACGCAGTGCGGCTTCAAGCTGTTCCGGCGAGATGCGGCGCGGGAGATATTCTCGCGCCTTCAACTGGAACGATTTGGATTCGACGTGGAGGCGCTGTTCATCGCGCGGCTGAAGAAGTACAAGACCATCGAAGTCCCCGTGCGTTGGAACCACGCCGAAGGCACAAAGGTCAGTATGTTTCGCGACAGTCTCGATATGTTTCTCGACCTGATTCGCGTACGGATGAACCATCTTGGCGGCAAATACCGTTAGAGCGCGAACCGGCCTGGCCGGGCTTGCGCATCCCTTGCATTTTGGAGTTCGCCCGGCTGTAAGCCGGTTCCTGTCGCCAACCATCGAGGGCTTCGCACGGCCGAGGCCGCGGAAATCCCCGCCGTTAACGGGCAGCCATTCCTCTCGGCCCGCCATTGCTGACGGGCTCCAGCAACCTACCCGGGAGTTGTAGCGGCGCGGGCCGCGCCATCCTCCCCTATTTGGTCTTGCTCCACGTGGGGTTTTCCCTGCCGGCGCGCGTTGCCGCGGCCGCGGTGCGCTCTTACCGCACCTTTTCACCCTTACCCGGCCGGCTTTCGCCAACAAGGCGGTACATTTTCTGTGGCACTATCCGTGGAACGCAGTTATGACCGCGCCCCCCCGGCCGTTAACCGGCACGCTGCCCTATGGAGACCGGACTTTCCTCGGCGCCCTACGCGCTTGCCTTTCGGCTCGCGGTTCGGACGACGCGGCTGCCCGCCGGGCGAATTCCAGCCCAATTATCGCACGGCATGTAACAAATGGCAGTCCGTAGGGTCCTGGTTACCATAGGGTTAGAATTCGCGACCCGAGGGTATCGCAAGCCATGTAAGTTGTAGTAAACTAATCGAATCGGAGGGAGAGTTCAATCGAAACTCTCAATTTCGGTACCCGCGTCTACATGGAACCAGGAGAAATCTCGTGATACACAGGAAACTGGCAGCGTTGCTGTTTGCACTGCTACTAGCTTGCAGTGCCCTTTACGCGCAAGGCGAAGGGCCGCAGGTAAACGCCAGCAAGGACGATTGGGAGGAGATCAATTTCGAGACCAACTCGGCCAAGATCTCGGACGGATTCCCGACTTTGCTGCATATGGCTGAGCTGCTGAAGAACAATCCCGGCTGGAAGTTGAAAGTGGAGGGGCACGCCGATTCTTTAGGATCGCACCCGTTTAACGACAAGCTGGCGATGAATCGCGCCAAAGCGGTTAAGGCATTTTTGGAAAAGTACGGGGCGAACCCGAACCAGACCACGGCGTCGGCGCAGGGTAAGCGCGCGCCGAAAGTGGACAACGACACCAAGGAAGGCCGGTTCATCAACCGCCGCGTGCAAATGACATTGACCGACGATAAAGGCAATGTCGTCAAGGCCAACGCGGGCGCAGGGGACACCGTGTCCGCCTTTGAAAAGCACGCCAAACAGAGTGAAGAATGCTGCAACCTGATTCTGAAACGCCTCGACAAGCTGGAAGAGATTCTGGCTGAACTGCGGCAGTTGAAGGATGACCACCAAAAGATTCTCGACGAACTCGCCAAGCTGAAGGGTTCCGGAACCGGCGCCGCAGCGGGTCCGAGCAGCGCCACCACGATGGGTGGTGCCGCCGCTCCCACGTCGACTCAGATGACCCAGATGGCCGAATCGGCCGCCAAGAAGGCCGTCGAGGAGATGAAGTCCGGTTCGCCGAAGTTCTCTCTGCTCGGCTTGAACGTCGGTCCCGACGGATCGGGCGACGTGACCATGACCGGCCGCGGGCGCTACTTCGCGCCGTTCGGCAAAAACTCCGCCGTACAGGCCCAGGGCGAGTACATGTACTATCGCGACCGCCGCGAAGGCCAGTTCGACTTGGGTTTGGTCAACCGCTGGAAGGACATTCAATTGGGCGGCTTTGCCAGTTTCAAGAATGTCTGGATGAAGAACATGGACAGCACCGGCACGCTCGGACAGGCCAGCTTTACGGCTGACTACCTGTTCGGTATGGGCAAGGTCGGGGTGTTCGGCTCGAAGGCGTTCCTCAACGACGCCGTCATCAATACCGTGGCACAGCGCAATCTTGTGTCCGAAACCTACCTCCATGCAGTGGATCAGTTAGGTGTATCGGGCACCGTGGCGCTTGGCAAGAGCACGAAGTCGCCTTGGGTTGAAGGCAACTTCGGTTGGCTGAAGAGCGCGGGCGGCAACAAGAAAGCCGGCGGTACGGCTCGACTTGTGTTCCCGGTAAATCCCTACTTCGCACTGTCGGCTGAAGGCGGTGTGAATGAAACGCTGATCGGCACCGACAACAATGGCCGCGCGGTGTTCGGCATCCTCTTCGGCAACTACATTCACCCGAAGGAATACCAGGCCGCCGATCATCCTGTGCCGGTCGACATTCCGCGCGTGCGCTATGAAATGCTGACCCGCACCCGCCGCACAGGCAACGACCCGCCGGTGCCGGTAGTGAAAGATCAACTCGGCATCAAGGCCGGCTTGGTCACGCTCGACGGTTCGGACTCCTACGATCCGGATGGCGACCCGATCACGTTCGTGTGGACGCAGGTGGCCGGTCCGGCGGTGACGCTCACGGGCGCCAACACTTCGCGGCCGACCTTCACGGCTGGCGAGGGCCAGATGTACGGCTTCCGCATCTTGGTCGCCGACGACAAAAATGCACAAGCGATCGCGCGTGTGACGGTTACGACGCAGGAAGCGCCGCGGGTGAGAATCCTGCGGTGGACGGCGACTCCGCAGATGATTCAAACCGGCGGCAGTTCGTCTCTCAACTACTTAGTTGAGAACGCGACGTCGGTGACGATCTCCGGCGTGACGCAATCGCTCAATCCGCAATCGGGTGTCGTGAGCGTATCGCCCACCCAGACCACCAGCTACACGTTGACGGCCCGCAACGGCATCAGCGAAGAGACTGCGGTCGTCGTGGTGGCTGTCGGCGGCGGGCAAGCCCGCTTCCTGAGCTGCTCGGCGAGCCCTGCGACGATCCTGCCGGGCGAAGCGGCGACCATCAACTGGTCCAGCGAAAACGCGCGCAGCGTGGAACTGGTTGGTGTTGGGACGTTCGCTCCGGTGGGCTCCACCGTAGTTTCGCCCACGCAGACGACGACCTACACCCTCATCGCACGCGGTGACGGTGGCGAGGCAACCTGTACATCGACGGTAGCCGTGCAAACCGGCAACCGTCCGATCGTCACCTCCTTTAAGGCCGAGCCGATGGAGATTGTCGAAGGCGACAAATCGACATTGACCTGGGCTGTTCAGGGTGCCGATACGGTGGCCATTACGGGTGTGTCGAGTACCGCTACCAGCGGCTCGGCTGACGTGATGCCGGCGACGACGACAACCTACACGTTGACGGCGACCAACAAATTCGGCACGTCTACGGCAACGGCGACGGTGACGGTGATTCCGCGAGTGAAGGTGATCTCCTTCACTGCGAACCCGAGCACGATCAACAAGCCCGGTGAGCCGGTGACGTACTCCTGGACCACGGAGAACGCCGTTGAAGTGTTCATCACGGAAGGTATTGGCTCGCGGTCGCCCAACGGCTCGCTCACCAATGCCGGCCCGATCAAGACGACAACGTACATCCTGACGGCGATTGGCCGCGGCCGCAACAACACGGCAACGGCGATGTTGGCCGTAACTGTGGATACCAGCGGCAACAACCCCAATCACCCGCCGGTAGCCTTCGTGCCGATCTCAAGCTTCCTGACGCCTCTGCGCCAGGTTGTTCTGAGCGGCCAGGGCTCGTTCGATCCGGACGGCGATGCGATCACCTACCAGTGGCGCAGCGTCGACGGCAAGTCGACGATCCTCAGCCCGAACACGGCGATCACGCAGGCCATTCTCGAAGACACGAACTCGTTGTACTTCGACTTTGAGCTGAAGGTGACCGATTCCAAGGGCGCCTCGTCGGTTACGACCGTACGCGTCACCTTGGTTACGGTGGGCGGCTCAACCCACTAACACCGCGCATCACAACAACCGAAACAGCCGGGCTGGATCCTACGGGCTCCGGCCCGGTTTGCTTTTGGAGCGGCAGATAGAATGGGGGAACATGGACTGGACCCTTTTCGGCGCAATGGTGACGGGCTTCTTCGCCATCATCAACCCCGTTTCGACGGCGCCGATTTTCGCTAATGTTACGGCGGGCAATTCGGCTGAACTGCGAGCGCAGGTAGCGCGTAGGGCCGTGGCCATTGCGTTCGGCGTCATCGCGTTGTTCACTGTTTCGGGTAATCTGATCTTCGGATTGTTCGGTATCACACTCACCGCCTTTCGCATTGTGGGCGGCGTGCTCGTTGCAGTCGTCGGATTTGAAATGGTTCACGGGCAACCCTCGCCCGTGCAGGCGCCGACGAGCCAGGACCAGGAAAGTTGCCGCGAGACGCAGTTGTCCGTTGCCGTCTCACCGCTCGCCACGCCGCTCATCGCTGGACCGGGAACGATTTCCACGGCGATGGGATTCGCCGGTGATGGCAATGTAGTCCGTGTGGGGATGACGCTGGTTGCGGCCGCGATCGTCTGCGCGGTCACCCTTCTCTCATTCCTCTTCAGCGCGCGATTGATGGGCTTCCTCGGACAAAGCGGGCTGAACGTAGTCAGCCGTCTCATGGGCCTCATCATCGCCGTCATTGGCATGCAGATGCTGATGATGGGCGTTTATGCCGCCATCGCCGGATACGCCTCGTACCCGAAGTAGACGGATTCAGGTTCGCTAGACTATCCCTGATGAACCAAGGGATTTTCGATTCGGGCGATTCGACACTTTTCGACGTCCGCACCAAACAAGCCGGCCCCACGGGCCAACTTCCGATCACGCCAGAGATGTTGATTCACGGGGCTTCCGGCGATCTATTCGGTTGGACGCAAGATGTCGGTATGGGCTGGGACGCCTCGAAGCTCGGCGGGCCCGAGGTGTTGATTCTTTCCACGCACGGCGGCGTACGCGCGCCCGATGGATCGCCGATCGCCCTTGGG
>JBDTVQ010000184.1:0-12519 GCA_040007195.1 Acidobacteriota bacterium
TCGCGCTGGGCCCGGCGCGCGGCCTGTTCCAAGCGCTCCTCAAACAGGATGCGGTTGGGCAGCGAGGTCTGCCGGTCGTGCAGCGCGCTATGCAACAGCTCCTGCTCCAGTCGAATATTCTCGCTAATGTCGTGCGCCACGCCCAGAATCTGCTTGGCCGCGCCGGTGATGCCGCGTTGGAAAATCGTTTCGCGTCCGCTGAACCAGCGGTAACCGCCATCGGCCTGCCGCAACCGGAACGACGTCGTGATGGAAGCTCCGCTTTCGCTATCGGCCAACTGCCGCCGCAATACTCGGAGCTTTACGAGGTCCGACGGATGAATCGCTTCCACCGGATTCAAATCGCGCGCCGGTTCCTCTTCGTCGTCGATGCGGAACATCTCGCGCGAGTATTGATTCATCAGCGAAAGGCGGCCCTCTTCGAGATCCCACAAATACAGCAGGGCGGGCAGGGCGTTGGCCACCGTCAGCACAAATTGCTGGCTCTCCCACAGTGCCTCAAGCGACATCTTCTCGTCGGTCACGTCGCGGCTTACGCCGATCACGCGTTCGCACTCCTCATCGGCTCCCATCACAGGAAACGACCGGTCGCGAATCCATCGCGGCGAACCGTCTTCGGCGGCGATCTGGAATTCGCGCGTCAGCGGCATCTCGCGCAACACGTCCGATTGCGAAGAGATCAGCTCCCGCCACGCGGCCGATGCTGCGGGTTTGTCGAGCGCCGACCCCCAGATGCGCTCGAACGACGGGCTGGCGTAGGTGAGGCGATTTTGAACCGCATCCATCACCCAAAATCCATCCTGAATGGTTTCGGCGATCTGGCGGAATCGCTCTTCGCTTTCCACCCGCTGCCGCTGCGCCAGCAATCGCTCGAACTCGACCGAAGCCCGGCTCACGACCAGCTCAACCAACCCTGTCAGCCGCTCGACATCCGCCTGAGGCTCGCGAAACATCAACACCAGGAGTCCCTTCGGATCTCCCGTCGCATCTCGCAACGGAATGCCATAGAAGGCCTGCATGCTCTCCAACTCAGGCCAGGGGTTTTCCGGAAACACAGTTTGGATTCCCGAAGGATAGTAGCTGATGCGCCCGAGCAGAACCTGTTCGCAAGGTGTGCCCTTAATCGGTCTGACGAAATTCTCCGCCGGTTTTCCCGCATTACGCACAGCGAAGCTGCGAACGGCCGGTCCGTCGGGTGTTTCCAGGAACTCGCCCACAAATCCGAGGTCGGCTTGCGTGGAGGCCGTTAGGGCGGCCAGCACTTCGACGAAAAAGTCCTCTCCCGCGCATGCCCAGGCCCCCCAAACCTCTTCCTTGAATCGCAGCATCCCGGTGACGCTGCCCGCCCCGCCCACAAGCATCCCCGCAACGCCTTGCCCGGTGCCGGTCGCGGACGATTCCAGCACTAGAACCTCATATGCCGGTTGCCAGTTTCCCGATGCGTCGAGAAAACTGTAGCTAACTGTTGCAAATCCCTCGCGGACGGCCTTCCCGACGGCGTCCAGATAGAGATCACGCTCTCCCTCACTAAGCAATCCTAACCAAAAACCCGGCTTAGTCTGTTCCTTTTCATCCCACCCAAACGCATCACGAAAAGCGTGAGAAGGCGTAATTGTTCTTTCATTGCCGTTCAAGCTGATCCAGCTTGAAAACAGCCGGCTGCCGGTTTCATTCCGGGCAACATGCACGCTTGAGTCCTTCCTTCCGATACTCTTGCCCAGCGATTCGATCGCCCCAGAAATCGCGGGCTGCGCGCCTTCTCGCGACATCGTCGTCCATCGCGATACTTGTCATTATTATACGAATTCAAATTGTTGCAAGACTCATTTCTGCCAGAACCCAACATCCGGGATGGAGCGCTATAGTTGCGTAAGGGATCCTGAGACATGCAAACGCCCAAAATGTTGGCCGTAATCCTCCTCGCCGCCACTCCGCTATTGGCGCAACCGGCCTCCCCGCGCCTCCACGACCTGCCTGCCGCGAGTAAGAACGTCGTCACTGGTCCGGCTGTTGGGGAGAAGGTTCCAAATTTCCAGTTAGCCGACCAGTCAGGCCGCCTGCGTAACTTTCGTTCCCTTGCCGGACGCAACGGCCTGCTGCTCGCCTTTGTTCGCTCGGCGGATTGGTGACCCTACTGCAAAGCCCAACTGGTCGAGTTGGGACAGCAGGCCAAGGAATTTGAATCGCGAGGCATCGGCGTCGCGGCCGTCACCTATGACACGCCCGCAATCCTCGCTCACTTTGCCGGACGCATGTCGCTTGCTTATCCACTGCTCGCCGATTCCAAGTCGGAAGCAATTCGCGCGTTCGGTATCTTGAACACGAACATTCCAGCGGACAGCCCCTTCCAGGGCATTCCGTTTCCCGTAACCTACCTGTTGGACCGTAACGGCGTCGTGAAGAAAAAGTATTTCGAGGAGGATTACCGCGAGCGCCTCACGGCGGCCGCTATCCTCACGCGCGAGTTCAATGTCGCCTCCGGAGGTTTGGCACAGGAAACAACGTCCGCTCATCTGACTTTGCGCGCCCGCGTGAGCAATGCCACTGTCTGGCCCGGAAGCGTCGTCACCCTTCGTTTGGAGGTGGAGCCGAAACCTGGAATGCACGTCTATGCGCCCGAGGTTTCCGGATATTTGCCCGTCAGATGGACCCTCACCGATACGCCCGCTTGGCTCGCAGCCAAGCCTCGCTTTCCCCCATCCAAGCAACTGCTGCTTCCGGCGATCAAAGAAACAGTGGCCGTGTACGACAAACCCTTCGCCGTCGAACGCGAACTCACCATCGGGCAGGCAAACGAGCTGAAAGCGCAACTGGGCACGGCGAGCGAAGCCGTCGTCACCGGCGAATTTTTCTACCAGGCTTGCGACGAAAAAGTGTGCTACCTGCCGCAGCGCATACCGCTGACGTTCAAATTGAAATTGAGTGATCTTGACCGGCAGCGCGCGCCAGCCGAGGTCAGGGCAGGGAAGGGACCCGCGTAGCCGGTTAGCCCACCTTTGGCGAACCGATCAAACACAGGTGCCAGCCGAAGGCACGCTCCAACGCACGGAACAGGAACGATGGCATCAGGCGAAAATACCAGACCCTTTTGTACTCGTATTTCACGTATTCACGGATGCTGTACGGGAAAATATGTTCGGCGAAGGCGCGCTCCACTTTCACCCCGTGCGTTTCCAGCCACTTCCTCCCCGAAGTGCGCGAATACGAATACGTGACTGGGCAGCCCGTTTGCGCTTCCGAGTATTCGGCAATTAACCGGTCGATCTTCCAGAACTGAAACTTGCCGTAGACGCAAAGGATCCACAACACCTTCCATGACCAGCGGTTGTAGACCATGATGCGCACCGAAGTGGTGGGCTTCATGTAAGCGCGCAGCTCTTCCAATACACGCTCTGGATGCGGCGTGTGATGGATGACGCCAAAAGAGTAGATCAGATCGTACGGTTCTACCGGCACCGACCGGCGCAGTTCCTCGGCATTTGCCTGCACGAACTGAATGCGGTCCTGCAGGCCGAACACATCCGCGCGTTGCCGAGCCACTTCGAGCGATTTCTCGGTGAGATCGACAGCCGTCACGTATGCGCCGGCGCGCGCGAAGTTAATGGTGTCCGTACCGATGCCGCAGCCGATCTCCAGCACCCGCTTGCCTCGCCATTTCTCAAATTCAGCAAACGCCGGTATGTGAGGCTCGACCATGTACTTGCGCGCCTCGACTTGATCGAAATACTCGCGCGTGCCCACCGGCAGCGGCGAATGGCGAATGTTGCACGGCCGGGCATTCCAATACTGAGCCACCTGCTCAATGCCGGTCTCCTCGAATGCGCCTTGGGCTCGGTCGACGCTCATGCGTTTACTCTCACGGTGTCCCTCAATTGTAGCGAAAGGAAGTTGGCCGCTCCCACAAACCCAGTCGGAGCGGGTCAGCGGCAAACCCTGTTGGCATATATACCAACAGCCTCAGACGTTCTCCGCGCCGAAGGCCACCTGCCGGTAAGGTGCCCCGCTTGTTCATATACCGTCACTCAATCGCGAATTTACTCTCCCGCCAACCCCTTCATATACCCCACAGCCATCGCCCAACCGCCCATCCTCCGCTCATTGTCCCCCGGCAACTCCGGCGTGTGGTCGGGCACGATCAGGTATCGGTACCCCACCTTTTCAAACATCGCCATCGCCGCCCCCATGTCCACGTCGCCGTCGTCGTGAAACGTCTCCAGGTACTTCAACCGCGGCGTCTCCATCCGCACATTGCGAAAGTGCACATGATGAATGCGCCGCCTCTCGCCAAAGTAGCGAATCGCCTCCACGGGGTTGTCTCCGCACTCACGCATCACGCCCGTATCCAGCGTCATGCCGTTCGATGCGCTCGGGTACTTCGTGAACAACTCCCGGAAGTCGGCCGCCGTGCAAACCGGCTGCGCGACGCCGCGATACTCGGGCACCGGAGGATCGTTCGGATGCAGAGCCAGCTTTACTTGCGCCCGCTCGGCCACCGGCAATACGGCCTTCAGGAAATAGCCCAGCCGCTCCCACATCTGTTCGCGGCTCACACGGCCCAACTCGGGAAATGGCGGATCATGCCGAATCCGCTCATAGTCGAACGCCCGCAAGCTCGCGCCACCCCGCCCCTGCTGCGCGTAGTAGCCGGCACTGGAACGCAACGCCGTAAAGGTGTACTCGGCCACCGGGATTCCCATTCGGCCCGCCAGCCGGATCGCTTCCGATACCCGCGCGATGTCCTCGTCCTGCCGCGCATTTCCGAGCAGCACATTCGGCATCCCCGGGAGCATGGCGATACCCAACTGCAGATCGAAGCTCTTCAGCTTTCCCATCACCGCCGCCAATTCATCTTCGCGCCAACCGCCGGCCGCGCCGCCCGGCGGCCGTCCAGCAGGCGGCAGCAATGGCCGAAACGAGCCTTCCGCCCGCACACGCGCCGGACCATCCACCCAGTTCAGTCCCATTTGCCGCACAAAAAAGAGGGATTCGTCCGAATAGTCGCCAACGCCCATCGCGAGCTTCAAAGTGCTCGGAGCAGCCCACGCGCGCACCGATGCCAGCGCCGCACCAGCGGCTAGTTTCACAGCCGCCCGCCGGTGCACTATTGTGCTAGCTCCCATTCGATGAGGATCGCCGTTACCGGTCTCGCACTGGCGCGGAATAGCATCTTCTGCCAGCCGTTGTCCGCCGATGGCGCTTCGGCCACAACCAATTCGCCGGCCCGCTTCGGGTCATAACGGTATGCCGTCTTCTGCCACCCGTTCTGTGCGCCGGGCGCCTCCACCACATTTCCGCGCGCATGCTTTGCGTTCCCGCTATACGCGGTGAACCCCTGCCCACCGAGTTCTGCTACGTAAGCGCCAATGCGCACGGGAACCTGAGGTAACGCGCCCGTCAGCGTTCCCGACGATGCCTGTCTGCCGGTGATCACCAGCGTTCCACCCGGCGTGAGATTCCCCGTCCAGATCACTCGACCCACGCGCGGCCCTTGATATGCCGGTGGAGTTGGTGCGGGCACGGGCGTTGCCGCGGGCTTCGGTGGGGTCACTCGCTCGGCGAATTGAGGGCCGTTCCGGTCCAACTGCTCCACAGGCGGAGCCGATGGAGGCCGAACCCCCTGCGACTGCAAGCCAAGCGGCAGAGCCCCCACTGCCGTTTGCCCTGCCGGTGCAACTGGTGGCGGCAGCGCCAGCGCAACCGTCTGCGATGCTCCGGCCTCTGGCCTCGGCGGCAACTGTACTTGCGGTCTTGGCGCTTTCGAAGCAGTTGCCCCACTTGCCGCCGCCAATCGCTCGCGCACGGCCGCAAGCATCCCTTCGCGCTGCGCGTCGAGCAAATTGTTGGCTTGAATCATCTCCTGCAGACGCTGCTGCTTTACTTCGAGCCGTGCCTGCAACGCCCGCGCTCCGGCATCTTCCAACTGCGGCCTCGCCACACGCGCCGACGCGCCCGGATCGACGTACCGCGCTGTCTCCACGTGGTCTCCCTGAGCGCCCACCCGTAACTTCACCACTACGTTTTCCGATGTCGTGATCACCCGCCACTGACCGCCCCGCAGCAGCGTCTCATTCATCACATACCGGCGCGGTTCACCATCGTCCACTTCCAGCGCGCCCGCCGTCTGCCCTTGTATCAGCTTGGCGTTTCCATCCCATTCGGCCAACAGGAATCCGCTCCGCTCGATCAGGCGCAAACCAACCGACTCCCGCACGTTCCCCGAGGCCCGGCTGCCTCTCATGTAGACGATTACCGAAGCCAGCGCCACGAAGCAGGCCACTGCGGCGATCATCGTTTTCCATGGCCATGGATGCCGCTTTGGCCGGTCCATCAATTCTTCGGGCGCCGTCCATCCAACGGCCTCAGTTTCCGCGGCAGGCTCAGCCTCTTCAGGCGGCCGTATGGGCACCACGGCTGCCGCACGCAGCGTCGACTCACGCTCGGATCGTGACATCGGGCGCAATCCCGCTTCGGACGCCGGCGCTGCCTCGAACTCTTTGTGCGTCAGCTCACGCTGCACGCTTCCATCGGCCTCGCGAACAAAGAACCCGGCCCGCGTCGAACGTCCCCGCGCGACCCTTACCACCAAGACCACTTGCTGCGCTTCTGGAAAATACTTCTCCAGCAAGTGGAGGTCGGCGTCGGACAGCGCCAGCTCATTGCGCGTGCGCGATACATAGAATCCCACCGGCGCCAGTCCAGCCAGATCGGTCTCTTCTTTGTAGTAGGTCAGAAGGCGTTCGAGCCGGCTTTCATCGGCTTCATTCAACAGAAAGGCCTGGCCCTTGGAATGGGCACAGGTCAATTCGCGCGACGCCGTAATGCGAACTTCGTTCTCATCGGCCGTTCCGAACAGAATGCCGCCGACTTCCAAGCCCACGCCCGGCATGCTGTGCAGGCCGTCCAGCGCCCGCAACACCACCTCGTGCATCACCACCTGTGAGTACACGACTTCGAGTTCGTGCCCCGGCGCCTGCCATGTGGAGAAAGCCGCCTGTCGCTTCGCTTGAAACATGAAATGTCCCGCGCTGCCGGTCCCTCTCCCAGCCTCGCCTACCAAACATTACATCGTACCGCGCGGGGACGTTCGGCGTGGGCACTGTTCCAGTACCTTTGGTCAATATACTTCCCGGCGTAGTACCAGTACTCCGGGCATCCGCCGATACAACGTTTGAGCGAACAGGCAATCTTTCGCAATGCGGGGCCTTGGATTGGGCACCGCCATTCAGTACCGGTAACGGCACCGCGAACCGTTCGCATGTCCGGATTCACTACGTCGGCTAGGGGACCCGAAGCTAGCTGCGACGCCGAGTCGTTGAGAATTGCCAGCCGGCCTCCTGCCATCGCACGGCTAGCCCTACTTCACGTACACCGTCACCGAACCCGGATAGTACGACAACCCCGGCGTCACGACATTCAGCACCGCCACATTCGCCGGAAACCGGTCCACCGTGGGAAATGTCTCCGGCAGCTTCACGTTCAATTGCATCACGCCTGCGATCAGCCCCAGCGCGCCGCCTGCATATTCCACCGGCAAATCCGGCACGCCGTACATGCTGACAATCGCTCCGTACGCCAGCGGCCGCAGCTCCAGTGGCGTCACCTCACCCGCCACACTCGCTGGATTCGTTGGCCCTCCGCCAGTGCCAAACAACACCACGCGCGAGCCTTTCTTCGCCGGATTCGCCGCCGTGTTCACCGTGCCGTCTTCATTCAGCGCCGCCGCCGATAGTAACGCCGGATCCCCTGTCTTGAAAATAGAGATACCCGCCCGCTGCACAACCGAATTCTTTATCACGTTCCCCGGCGCCGCGCCGCGCACCACTTGAATCTCCGGCCGTGTGCTCACCGCAAGATCGTAGGGCAGCACCATGTTCACCTGCCCGTGCGACACATAGAGCAGCGGTGCCGCCGTTCCATTCACGAACACCTGAGTGCCCGACAGCGACGTCGGCAGCTTACCATCCACCAACTGAAACGCCACGCCCTCGCGCGGCCCCATCTCGCTGCCGAAGAGCGTGACAATCGCCCCCGGCGACAAGCGATCCTGATTCACAAAGCTGGCCCCATCGACGATGCACCCCGTGTACACGGCCGCACTCACGCTCTCGGAAACCTGGTACAGGCCATCTCCGCTCGCCAGAATCGGCAACCCGTTCTCGCCCCTGCCCGCAAAGTCGTACCCAACGTAGTAAGGAAGATACGTTCCAAACAGCAAATCGCCCGCCGGACTCAGCTTCACATACGACCCTGCACCACACGAATTCGAAAGGAACGCGTTCTCCGAAGGCTGAAACGGAAAGAACCCGGTGGCAAAAAGGTTCCCCTGCGAATCGGTGGCAAGATCGCCCACATCGTACGGCTTGTTCACCAAAACCGTCTCGCCCTTGGCATCGATCCGCACCAGCGAATACTCGATGTTCACGCAGCAATCCACGAATGAACTCACGTGCGCCCACACACTGCCATCCGGCGCCACGGCCATACGCAATATCGTCTCCTGCTTCGGCGTTCCGTAGTAGGTGCCAAACATCAACGACGAGCCCGTTGGATCGAGTCGCGCGACAAAGCCGTCGAAACCGCCCGCTGGCGCCTTTTGATACGCGGTCGGAGTCACCGGAAATCCCGCCTCCGCCGATCCCACAAAGTACACACTCCCGTCGGTGTGTAACCGCGCCGTCGCTCCGCTGTGGCCTGGCAAATACGTGCCGTAGAGCAACCGGTCCAGGTTCGCGCTCACATGTGCCGCGTACGCGTTCTGGCACGGGTTGCCTGTGCATTCGCTCATCAAAGCCCCGCGCGTTGTCGGCATCCCCGCGCTCGGACTGTCCAGCCACTTATGCAGAAAGAAGAGGGAACCATCCGCCCCCATATCGGGCTCGCCAATCTCATCGGCGTTCGGCCCACCTAGATAAGTCGCCGCCCGCAGCACACCCGTCGCCGCATCCAGCCGCGCCGCAAAGAAGTCGCCGCCGGGATTGGTGGAGATGCTCGACGTGTACGTCGCCGCTGGTCCCGCGTACGCAGTCTGCAACGCTCCCGCGCTCACCGGAAAGTCAGAAGAGTTCGTCGCGCCCGCCACAATCAGCGAACCATCCGGTGCCAGCCGCGCAAACGCCACAACCTCGCTGGTCCGTCCCGAAAGGTAAGTGACGTAGCTAAGCTCTCCCGCGCCCGTAAACTTGTATACGGCCACATCACTGCAAGAAATCGGACTCCCGATCGATACCCCGCATCCTGCCCACTGATTCTGCGGAAACGGTGCGTCCTTCCCAGCCGCGTCCCCTACCGTGCCAACCGCATACGTACTCCCATCCGCGCCCGCGAACCGCTTTGCCGCGGCCGGCGACAACAGCCCTGCCGTGCCAAGCTTCATTTCGATCTCCAGCGGCACCGTGCGATCCCACCCATCCACTTGCACTCCCCACTGCATCGTCGATCGCACTTCATACCGCGCCGTTCGCTCCACGCCCGCCTGCGCTGCCTTCGGTGCGGGATAAACCAATGCCGGATCGATACGAAAATTCGGCCCAAGCCTCATCAACAGGTCGCCCGCCGTGGTTAGCGTGGCCGTAGCCGCTTGCTTTATCTCGAAGCCCGCCACCTGCGGATCCACGCCAGCCGCCAATAGCATCCTCAAAGCGAGCTGCCCGCTCGCATCCACCGTGTACACCGCATCCACACCGTCATACACCCCAGCCACCCGGGCGATCGCATACCGGGGAATGCCTGTCACCCACTTCTGCGCATCTGCTCCCGCGTACGAATTCACCAGCCCCGGCAGTTGACCGCTAAACGTCGCCACCCCGCCCACATGGCCTCCCACGAACTCCTGCCGCACTCCATACGGCGAAAACTCGATCGATTGCGCCCGCACAGCAACGTTCGCGCCGGCCCGTGCCACGAAAAGCACATCCGCCTTCGCCTGCCCGCGATTTGCCTCCAGCCCCGCTACCCCCACGGGCGTCTGCCCGGAAGGATAGGGAACCAGCGCCGCCGCGAAGACAATCTGACATCCGAGCGCGCCCATCGCGAACCGACAAAAATAAGTCACTACTGGTTAGGCCCGCTCAGCTTCAGATCCGCTACACAAGAAGTTGCAATACCATTACTTTCTGCGAGCACCTGTATCGCGCACGCACTACAATGGAGGGACTCGCCCACGCCGGCGACCGGAAAGGTCCGATGACTCAACGGAACCGTTCTCAAGCCTATCTAGGTTGGCTCATTCCACTCGCTCTCACCGCCGCCTGTTATGGCAGCCAGCTTCCGGCCACGCCGCCCATTGGCCTCAAAATCACCATCGTTGAAGGCGACGGCGCAATCAATAACATCACCGAACGCCGCGCCCGCGATCCCATCGTCCGCGTCACCGACGACGACAACAAGCCTCTCGCCGGCGCCGCGGTGACGTTTCTCTTGCCCGATCTCGGCGCGGGTGGTTCGTTCCCCACAGGGGCCTCAGTCACCGTCACCACCGGCGACGACGGTCTTGCCACAGCGCGTGGCTTGCGCCCCAACAACGTCGCGGGCCAATTCCAAATCCGGGTGACGGCGTCCTACCGCAGCCTCGTCGCCCGCGCTTCCATCACCCAGACCAACGCCGCCCCGGCCTCAAGCACCGTCAAGAAATCCAACGCCAAATGGATCGCCCTCATCGCCATCATCGGAGGCGGTGCTGCGGCCGGCGCGGCCCTCGGGCTCTCCGGTGGCTCCAGTTCTCCCAGTGGCGGCGGCTCAACTCCACCCGCTACTCGCCCGCCCACAACGGTTAGCCCTGGTGGCGGTGTTTTCGGACCTCCCTAATCTCCACAAACAATGCGCAGACTCCACCGGCTCCTTCTCGCAATCGCACTTGCCGTGATTCCTGCCGCCGCGCAGGTAACGTTTACCGCTCCCTCCACTCCCCTAAGCGCTGGCTACCAAACGGTCGCCTACGGCCCCGTTGCGTTCACAGCAACCGGCGGCACCGGTCCGTACACCTACGCAATAACCGGAGGCGCGGCGCCCGCAGGTATCACGCTCTCCAGCGCCGGGTCCCTTTCCGGCACAGCTACGGCTTCCGGAACAGTTAACTTCACCGTCACCGCCACCGACTCCACCGTTCCCACCGCGCAGACTGGTTCGCAGGCATTCTCCCTCACCATCAATCCCGCACCCACCATCACAACGGCCTCGCTCCCGGCAACATCCGTCGGCGGAGCGTACTCCCAATCGCTCACCACGACGCCCGGCACCGGCGCTCTGACCTTCACGATCACCGGAGCCTTGCCCGTCCCACTTACCATTAACCCCTCCACCGGCCTCATCTCGGGAACTCCAGCCACTGCCGGCACCTACAACTTCATCGTCACCGTCACCGACACCGCTGGTGCGACCGGCTCAAAAGCCCTCTCCATCCTCGTGAATGCCGCACCCAGCATCACCACCGCATCGCCTCTTCCCACCGGTGCGCAAACCATCGCCTATTCCGCCCCGGTTACGGCGTCGGGTGGCACGGGCGTCCTTACGATTTCAGTGCCCACTCCCGCCCAGTTGCCCACTGGTTTGACGTTTTCAGCCGGCGTCCTCTCAGGCACCCCCACCGGCTCCGGCGACTTCAACATCACCTTCCGCGTCACCGATTCCGTCGGAGCCTTCAGCGAAACGCCGCTCGCCCTCACCATCGTTCCGCAGCCCGTCATCTCAAACCTCACGCCTTCGCTTGCACCCGCCGGCGTAGCCGACGTCGCGCTTACTGTTACGGGCACTGGCTTCGTCGCCAGCTCCGTCGTCCGCTTCGGTGCAACAGCCCTCACTACCGCCTTTGGGAGTTCCACTCAACTCACCGCCACTATTCCTGTTGCGTTGATCGCCACGCCCGGCTCGTTCAACATCACCGTGAACAATCAGGCGCTCGTCACTTCCGCTTCGTCACCGTTTACCGTCAACGGTCCCTCCATCGCCTCAATCGCCCCCACCACAGCCACCGCTGGAACTCCTGCGTTCACTCTCACCGTCAACGGCGCGAACTTCGTCAACGGCTCCACGTACCAGTCCACAATCCGCTGGAACGGCAACGCCCTTGCCACCACCTTCGTCAACACCGGCCAGCTCACCGCTCAGGTTCCGGCGAACCTCATTACCGCCGCGGGAACCGCGCAAATCACCGTCGCCAACACCCCCACCGCGATCTCGTCCTCCTCACCATTCACCATCACCGCGCCCCCGGTGATCTCCTCCCTGACCCCCTCCTCCATCTCCGCCGGCGCGCCAGCCTTCAACCTCACCGTCTCCGGTTCCGGTTTCGTTTCCACCTCCTCTGTCCAATGGGCAGGCACGCCTCTGTCCACCACCTTCGTCAGCGCCACCCAACTCACCGCCGCCGTGCCGGCAACCCTAGTTGTCAACCCCGGCTCCGTCAATATCACCGTCGTGAATCCAGGACCCGTCACCTCCGCTCCCGCCATCTTCACAGTCGGAGCCGCACCCTCCATCACCGCCATCACTTCCGACATGACGATCGCGGCCGTCGTCGACCAG
>JBDTVQ010000185.1:0-12410 GCA_040007195.1 Acidobacteriota bacterium
GGCATGCCCCAGCACTCGCGCGCCGGGTCACTCCAGATAGAGTCCTAGCGTTTATGTGGATCTATGGGAGTCCGAGTGCATTGAAAGCGTTAAGATACGGGTATGCGCAACGAATTCACGGCGATTTTGGAGCAAGACGGACCCTGGCACATTGCGTATTGCGCCGAGGTGCCTGGGGCCAATGGCCAGGGCGCAACGCGCGAAGAATGCCTCTCAAGCCTTCGTGAGGCGATCGCCTTGATCCTGGAGCACCGGCGTGAAGAATCGTTCCGCTCCATACCTCCTGAAGCGAAACAGGAACTTGTCGTAGTTGGATGAAACGCGAAGCGTTGATCCGCCATCTTCGGCGATGCGGTTGCGTCGTTCGCCGGGAAGGCAAGGAGCATTCGCTGTGGGAAAATCCGCAAACTGGCCATGCCGAGGCCGTTCCAAGGCACATCGAAATCGCCAATCTTCTGGCGAAGCGGATCTGCCGCAGGCTTTCCATTGTTGAGCCGCCGGGTTAGCCCGGCCGGCCAGATCGCGGTTCGCTGCGACGTTGATCGTTACGTTGAAGGCGTAGCAGGCTCAGATTTTGCACACTGCCACGATGAGGACTTCAGGGCAGCAATGCCGATGAACGGCGCGGCATCGCCCAATGGATTTTGGCGGGCTGCTGTGAACGCGGCGACTTCCGAAAATCCGTTGTACTGTCTACGCGGAAGCGCCGGCGCCCTCTCTGCGAAGCGCGTTGTTCAGATTGCTCCGGGCTGACGGCGGGTACGGAAGGAATGGCCGGTTAGCCTGCCGTCCATGAGGACTTGGTCCAATTCCCGCAGCAGGGCGTCAGAGGGTTTGCGGCCACCTTGAACGGGCCGGACGGAACAAACGATAGCCTTGTTTCGTATGCCCGGTGTGCATCAGAGCCGACCATTGAGTGCGATTGGCTGGGGATCACAAAGGCTTCGAGGCGGCCAGACGGGATTGACGGTAGGTGCGAGCCGGCGGCAGTTTCTCTTTGCCACCACCGCCACCGCCACTCTCGGGTGCCGGCCCGGGCCGAAGGCGCCGGCCGATCGCGCGGAAGCGATCGGCCTCCTATTTGCGCGACTACACGAACAACGCCTGTTCGACGGTGAGGCGCTCGTTGCCGAGGGCGGCGTAGTGGTTTATAGCGGTGGTTTCGGGCTGGCCGATCGGGAGGCGAAGTTGCCCTACACGGCCAGCACTCCGTCGTGTCTTGCCTCACTCTCGAAACCCATCACGGCGGTGGCTTTGATGATGCTGGCAGAGAAGAATCTGGTCACGTATGAAACTCGACTCTCGCAACTACTGCCGGGCTTCTCGCCCACTGTCGGTGCGGTCACGGTGCGTCAGTTGCTCGCCCATACGTCCGGCGTGCCAGACTATCCCGACCTCGGCGTGGATCGCCCGGGTGTGACAAACGCCGAGATCGTCGCGGCGTTGCGGCAGGTAGCAGATCCGGTGTTCCCACCCGGATTGAAATACCAGTACTCCAACAGCGGCTATGTATTGCTGGGTCAGATGATCGAAAGGCTTTCAGGCGCAACGTTGCCCCGGTTCCTTGCAGATCGAATCTTCAAACCACTCGGCATGAGCTCAACTTTCGTGCTGACAAGTCCGGCAGACAAGAAAGCTGGGGTTGCACGCGGGTACGACAGAAACGCGGGCGTCAATGACTTCGAAGGAATGGCTACCGGCGAGAGCGGTGTTTATTCGACCGTTCATGACCTCTTGCGTTTCGATCAAGCGCTCTATGGGAGTAGCCTCGTGCGCCAAGAGACGCTTGCCGTTGCTTTCACGCCCGCACCCGTTCGCGAGGGTTCGACCACCTACGGGTTTGGTTGGAATATCGTCAAAGACGGCACGGGCTTAAAGGTATGGCACCAGGGCAATACAGCGGGCTTCCGTGCGTTTATTGAACGGCGCTTGTCGAGACGGGTCACGGTGATCATGCTGACCAACGGCGGGGACACCGATCGCATGAAGATCAACAATGACATCCAGCGAATTCTCGGATAGCGCCGAGTATGTTCTTTCGTCATGCTCCGGACGAACGGCCGCGACAAGTCGCGCGGTGTAGAGTGAACGCGGCGAGCTTCCGAAGCGCCGGCGCCATTTCTGCGAAGCACATTGTTCAGATTGCTCGTGGATGACGGCGCGTACGGCAGGAGTGTCCGGTTAGCCTGCCGTCCATGGGGACTTGGCCCAATTCCCGTGGCGCGGCATCACAGGGCGCGGCGGCCGCTGGCGACAAGCTCATGCTGGCCGCCGTTCAAATCGCGGCAACCCCAAGGGAGGTTTCACTCTTAACGAGAACGGCACCCGCAAACCGCGAGGTCACCGTTAGCCGGACAGTAGTGTCGTCCATTCCTAGAGCGGTCGCGCGGATTGGGGAACGGTGCCGGTTTACAGTTGGCCATCCATCCACGGCTCTCCCAAAGTGCTCACAATATACTGAATTTATGTCATTCGAGGTTGGAGTTGTGGAGGCAATCTTCCGTTATCCTGTGAAGTCCATGGGTGGAGAAGGACTCGATGCCGCCACTCTTGGCTGGCACGGAATCGAGGGTGACCGGCGGCTGGCGTTCCGGCGGATGGATGATAAGGGCGGATTCCCATGGCTGTGTGCCAGTAAGCTCCCCGACCTGCTCTTATTTAGTCCGCAGCGCGCCGAAGTTGCCGATCCAGTGGGCCTGCCCGCTTATATCCGCACGCCTGATGGCAGAGACCTGACTGTCTTCGGAGAGGACCTGGCGGAGGAGATCGCACGCCGGCACGGAGCTACGGTCCAGATGACGCACTTGAAACATGGCATCTTTGACGATGGCGCCGTTTCGGTGATCGCCTCCGATACGGTCTTCGAAATCGCCCGGCTTGCAAGGCTGAGCCCGGACGTGCGGCGCTTCCGCCCGAATATCGTTGTCCGGCCGAAGAGACCTGTTGCCTTTCAGGAAGATGGGTGGGTGGGCGGTGTGCTCACCTTTGGCGACGGACCTGCCGCTCCAGCCATTGCGGTAACGATGCGGGACGTTCGCTGCGCCATGTTGAACCTTGATCCTGACTCGGCAAAGCCCAATCCAGAAATGATGAAGGCGGTCGTGGCTTCGAACCAAAACAACGCGGGAATCTATGGCGCCGTCACCCGGGCCGGCCAAATTGCAGTCGGACAGAACATGTTTTTCCATCCCGCGGGCTAAGTAGTCTCGAACCTTGTTCGCGGCTGGGACTGAATGGGAATGGGCAGGGTAGCCGCCTCGACTGAAGGCAAGTATCCGTTCATAACCGAGCATTGGCGCCCTAAGGTCTGGAGCGTGCGATCCCGCCGTGAAGGCCCGTGTGGTAGAGAGGTAGCCGCCCAAAAATCGCAGGTACGCTTCTACGTCGCGAAGGCATTCCCGATAAGTGAATTGGGAAAAAACCATCGACTGGCACAAATCCACGTTGGCCGGACAATAGTGTCGTCCATTCATAGAGCGGTCGCGCGGACTGGTAAACAGTACGTCGTTTTACCGGGAGGCAAAGTGGTTTCACCTTTGCTACGGCCGGCCCTGTGGACAATCCCGCAAAACACTCCGCGATTGTCGATGCCGTTGGAACGCTTTTAGCGATTCGAACCACGCCAAACTCAGAGCGGCCGATCCGAGACAGAGTGCGATGTCGTTGGCATGAAGTTTACTGAAGTGAAATAGGTCCCGTAGGAATGGAACGTAGAGCGCCAGCGCCAAAATGGTGAAGGCTCCGCTGATGACCCACCACATCGCGGTGTTGGGCGTTCTCAAGATACCGAGAACGGACCGTGACCAGGAACGATTCGTGACGATCATCGCAACGTTGGCGAGCACCAATGAGGTGAACGTCAGGGTGCGTGCATCGGCCGCGCCCTGCCCGCGATGAAGTGCGATACCGAAGACCGCCAGCAGGACCGCCAGCACTCCAGCCCCCTGAAGCAAGCTCATCACGATCATCTGCCGGTTGAAGAGGTGCTCCGAGGCCGGGCGCGGCGGCCGTTGCATCACGTCAACTTCCTCTTGTTCCGCCTCGAAGACGATGGAGCACGCGGGGTCAATGATAAGTTCCAAAAAGGCGATATGGATCGGCTCCAGGATCAATGGCCAGCGGAAAAGGACGGCGCACAATGAAAGGCCGGCGATGGGAACGTGGATGGCGAAGACGTAGGCCATCGCCTTTTTTAGATTGTCAAAAATACGGCGGCCAAGCCGTACGGCCTGAACTATCGAGGAAAAATCATCGTCCAATAGAACCAGATCGGCGGCTTCACGGGCGACATCCGTTCCACGCTGACCCATGGCAATTCCAATGTGCGCCGCCTTCAGCGCCGGCGAATCATTGACCCCGTCGCCTGTCATGGCAACGATCTCGCCGTTAGCCTTCAGCGCATTCACCAACTGCAGTTTCTGCTCGGGAACGGCGCGTGCGAAGACGTTCGCGCGGGTTACACGATCGCGCAGGACTGCTTCATCCATAGCCGCCACTTCCGGTCCCGAGATGGCTCCATCGGGACTTTCCAAGCCAATCTGACGAGCGATACTCAGGGCGGTGCCGGGATAATCGCCCGTGATCATGATGACGCGGATTCCGGCTGCTTGGCATTCCTGTACCGCGCTGGGAACGGTGGGGCGAACAGGATCGGCCAGAGCGACGAGGCCGAGAAACTCAAAGTCGAAATCGTGCTGCTGGTCGGGGAGGGCAGTTCGGGAACCCGCGGCTTTCGCCACGCCAAGGACGCGCAATCCATCCGCAGCCATGCCCGAGGCAGTTTCATTCAGTGCCACCACGCCCTCTTCCGGCAGATGGCAAAGGTCGGCAATCGCTTCCGGTGCTCCTTTGGCGGCAATCACCAGTCGTGCGTTATCCGGTGAAGTCCACACTTCAGAAATGGCCAGAAGGCTCTTTGCCAGCGGATATTCTCGAACTAATCTCCAGTTGGCGTGCAAGTGCTCAGTGCCACGGAGAGCTTCGTCGCCGAGCGTTCGAATCGCGCGGTCCATCGGATCGAAAGGATCCGGTTGGCTGGCCAGCATGGCGAACTCAGCCAACTCGTGAAAATCATCGGGAATAGCCGTGCCGGGCTGCTTCCTGAAGTCATAGCTCTGGCCCTTCGCATAGAGCTTGGCCACCGACATTTGGTTCATGGTGAGCGTGCCGGTTTTATCCACGCACAACACGGTCGCCGCTCCGAGCATTTCAATAGCGGCAACCCGCCGAGTGAGAACCCTCTTTCGCGATATTCGCCAAGCCCCCAGCGCGAGGAACACAGTTAGCACGACTGGCAATTCCTCGGGCAGGATCGCCATCGCTAGCGTAAGCGCGGCCAGGAAGCCGCGGAGCCAGTCACCCCGAGTCAGCCCGTAGAAGACTACAAGTAGGCTGCAAAGAGCGAGGCCCACCAATGCCAGCACCCGCACCATGTGGCGAGTGTCACGCTGCAACAGGGTTGGTTCTTGCTCCACATCGCGCAGCGATTTGCCGATCTTGCCCAGCTCCGTTTGTAGTCCGGTCGCCTGTGCCGTAGCTAGGCCCGTTCCTCGGACGACGAGAGTACCGGAGAAGACGAACGGAAGATCCTCGCCTCCGGGACGGGCCATTTTCAAATCCTCTGCCGAAGCTTGCTTCCGCACCGGAACGGATTCGCCAGTCAGGAGCGATTCGTCCGTCGTTAGATTGACGGTGGAGAGCAGGACGCCATCCGCTGGAACGCGGTCGCCCTCTGACAAAACCAGGATGTCGCCCGGAACGACATCGCGGCCAGCGATCCGTTTGCGCTGGCCTTCTCGAATCACCAGTGCGCGCGGACTTGATAAGTCGCGCAGTGCCTCGAGCGCCCGCTCTGTTTTGCGTTCCTGATAGAGCGTAATGGCGATGACCACAACGACGAAAATAAGTAGGATGATCGCCTCTTGCGCATCGCCCAGCAGCAGATAAGTGCCACCGCAGGCCAGTAAGAGAAGGAGCATCGGCTCACGTATTACTTCGAGAGTAATGCGGAAGATCGACCGAGGCTTCGACGATGGCAACTCATTGAAGCCGTGGCGCGCGAGAGCCGCTGCCGCCTCCAAATCGGAGAGGCCCGACGGGCTAACCGCGGGATCAGTAGACGAGATCGCTGCCATTGTGTTCATCATGCTCGCTGTTCCGGCACATCGCTGACGGCAGTGCGCCGCGAGACCACGTCAGCGACGCCGCGGATCAGGTCGCCAGCTCCGAAGAGGCCGTTGTTCCGCGGAAGACCGAGGCGACCGGCAAAAAGTGCTCCTCCATCGAAGGTGGGAAGAGGCTCTACCGCACGTCTTTTTCTGATTGCTCGCTCTTCCCAACTAGTCCGGTGGTCGCTTGCAGGCCGGCAATCAGAGTTTCTCTATCCGCAGGACTCAGCTTGGCTTCGGGATGGAGAGGAACATAGAACCAAAGCGGCATTTCTCCCTTGCGGAGTTCCTCGGCGGCGTCGTGGGCATGCTTCTGTGGGCGGTCCCACTCGGAGAAGTTTAGTTTTCGGCGGCCCTCCAGTGTGTCTCGCTGGGTAAGCCAAGAAATTGGGGCAACGTTCGCATACCAGGGGTATTGCGTTTCATTACTGTGGCAATCGAAGCAGGCCCGCTTGGCGATGGCTCGCGTCTCCGGCGCGTTCCAGGCCGGTTCCTGGCGGATCGGCGGGTTTTTGTGGCTCCGCCCGTAGGGAACGAACTGAATCGCCACTAAAACAACTCCAAAAGCCACGGCGACCCGGCGTAAGATTCGGTTCATTGCGGTAACACCTTCACGCAGAGCCGAGCACTTTCGAGGCCAAACCCGGTTGGCGCCGGGCTGATGCCAAAACTATCAAGAAGCGTGGCCATCGCCCCATTCTCCGCGGGGTGCCCTTTCCCTTCCGATCGAACTGGTTTCCGGTGGCGCTGATGGCGCGACACAAATCGCGAACAACGTCGATTTTTCACTCCGTCGCAATACCAGGGCCTGGCGCCGCATGCTATTCCGAGTGATGAGGGTGACGTCCTATAGCCGAGTGCCCCCTGGTCGTCAGCCCGCCAGTTGCGCGCCACGTCGCACAGAAGTAAGGAACTGGCGTTGAAGTGCTCCGAAATCGAAGCCGCAACGCTCGTCGGCGTCGCATGGTGCCAAGTGATTTCAGGCCTCTGACGGCTTGAGAAGATCACGGTGCAGTTGTAGGGGCGAGAGCGAACCCTTCTTGCTTGTTCATCAGTTTCACCGTCTCAATTTGGTCCCGCAATTCAAGTCGAACATCCAAAGGACCGCCGTTGTCGCGCGATTCAGAGCGAACACGGCGAGCATCGGATGATCCGTTGTTCTGTGTACGCGGAAGCGCCGGCGCCCTCTCTGCGAAGAGCATTGTTCAGAATGCTCGTGGATGACGGCGCGTACGGATGGAGTGTCCGGTTCGCCTGCCGCCCTTGAGGACTTGGCCCAATTCCCGTAGCGGGGCATCACAGGGCTTGCGGCCGCTGGCGCCAGGCGAATGGGGCTAATGTCGTGACTCCGATTCGCTCGACGCTGGCGCGGGGCGGGGACGTTTGGCTACATATGAGCGAGATAGGGATTGGGAATCCCGTAGCGTTTGTACCAATCGCAGAGTTCGGTCCAGCCGACATTGCGGGGAATGCCGTCGGGGCCGATGAGGAGAAAACCTTCGAGGTCCTGCAACTCGTCGGCGTCGGGCATGCGCCCGGGCACCTTGTTGAGATCGTCGGCGGCACCTTCGAGTTCCATGGCGAGCCGGTCTTGATTGCCATGCTGTTTGGCTGGGCCCTTGCCGTGGAAGAGGCTGTTGACCCAGTCGATGAAAAACGGGTCGTCGTTGTCGGCCAGACGGCCGCCCCAGGCGGTTGCCGTGCGGCCTTCGGGGATATTGTAGATGCCCATGTAGTCGACGTCGGAGTAGATCTTATTCCCGCGCGGGTCGATGAGCAGACCATCGCCGTCGAACTTGTAGCCCATCTTCTTGAGGTCTTCGGCGTTCTTGCGAATTTTGTCGGCCGATTTCTGCCCTTCCCGCCGCGCGACATCCACGAGTTCTTCTTCGGTTGGAAAACAGACGAGGCCCTTGTTCGGACCGGTCTTTTTGCTTTTGAGCTTCACCTGCATCGACTTGGGGGCATATCCCGCCTTGCCTTCGAACTTCAAGGCGATGGAACTCCGCTTTCGCGCGACCACCATCTTTGGGGGTTGCGTATATTTGCACCATTCACAGGCGCGCGAAAGGTCGGCCGTGCTCCAACCCGCTTTCTCGGCGACATGGGCGTATTTGCGTTTGATGAGCTCGCGGAACGCCGTGCGCATTCTTCGGGCCGCGTCGGCCGCTTCCCGTTCCGCCTTCCTGCGCAGAACTCGGGCGCGCTCCCAGGCTTCCTGGCTCGCTCGCCGCGCGCGGGCAGCCTCGCGTTCCAGAAGCTGAAGCGATTTCATGACTGAGCGCAGGCGCCGGTAGAGGTTTTGGACGTGAGCCACCAAGCGCATTGCCTTGGCCGACTTGCCCAAGGCATCCCCGATGTAGGGGAAGACGCTGATCAGGCTCAAACAGGCTCCCACCACATCGCCTTGGGATACGGCCATTCCGGCGCCGATGCAATCGGAAATCGGAGTAGGGTCGACGATGCCGATGGCATCGATGGCGGCCTGGCGGTAGGCGGCTTCGATTTCCTTGCTCAGCTTTTCCAGCTCCGACCGGACCTGGCCCATTTGATCGGGGGTGGCTACGATCTCCCAGGTGCCACGCGCCGCAGATTCGAACGCCCGGTCCGGGCCAAACGCCGCGGTGCCCTGAAATCCAAACGTAGCTGCTTGCGGGTTGAACTGAAAGAGCCCGACGGCGATGTAGTCGGAAGCTCCCTGGAGCGTGTTGCCCATGAGCCCGCCGCGCTGGGCGCGGTTGTCGAAGAGAAGGCAGACGTCGCGGGAGGTGTCCCATTCCCAGAAGCCAAGCTTGCCCTGGTTCCAGGCGGTCCTGGGCACGTCCTTCTCGAAGATCAGCCTCCATGAGTCGTTGTCCCGGCTGATCAACAAGTTACCCTTGGCCGATCCAAAATCGACGTGCACCAGGAACTGAGATAAATCCGAAGCCATGATTCCCTCTTTCACCTCTATTGCGTGGAACGGGCGGCAAATGAGTCAAACGGTGGTGCCCGGTTTCCCGGATGGGTTGTAGAGATTGCCATGCCATCCCGGCCGCCCTCGAACCAGCGCAGATTGAACATCCCGGCATATGCCTGGGACGCGATTGCCTGATCATTATCCCTATCTTTGGAACCGGAAATGGGCCGGTGGGCCGGCGATAGGGGATGTAGGCGGGAAAAGCGGGCGAGGGACGGGCGCCAATCCGGATGCGAAGGCCTTCCGCGGCGGTGTGCCAGATGTAAGCCAGGGGCTTGCTATTCTGGCGGGTGATGAAAATCACGGGCGTGGAGACGATTCGCTACCGGCGGGGGATTCGGGTGCACGCCGGCGAGATTGATTGGCTTTGGGTACGGATCTATACCGACGAGGGGCTGGTGGGGCTGGGCGAGACGTATCCGTGCGCGGGGCCGGAGTCGGCGGCTGTGTTGGAGTGTTTTGCGCCTCGGATGCTGGGGCGGAATCCGATGGAGATCGACCGGTTATGGGGCGATTTGTTCCTGGCGGTGAGCTATCACGGATGGGCGGGCGCGGAGATGCGGGCGTTGAGCGCGATCGACCTGGCGCTGTGGGATCTGGCGGGCAAGGCTTTGGGGACGCCGGTGTACCAGTTGCTGGGCGGGGCGTGCAGGGATTCGATTCCGATTTATAACACCTGTTACGATCACGTGGATTTTCTAACGGAGCCGGTGCGATTAGCGCGGGAATTGGCGGCGTCGGGAATTCACGCGATGAAGATCTGGCCGTTCGACGGGATCGCGCTGCGCAACCGCGGGCACTCGATATCCGCCGAGGAAATGCGGCAGGGCTTGGAGCCGCTGCAGTTGATCCGGCAGGAGCTGGGCGATTCGATGGACGTGGCTATGGAGTTTCACGGCTATTGGGATTTGCCGTGCGCGGTAAAGATTGCACAGGCGCTGGAGCCGCTGCACCCGATGTGGCTGGAGGAGATGCTGCCGCAGGACAACATGGCGGCCTATCGGGAATTGAGCCAGGCGACGCGGCTGCCGTTGACGATCAGCGAGCGGCTGATGACGCGGTGGGGCTTCCGCGAGGTATTGGAAAACCGGGCGGCGCGGTACATCATGCCCGATTTGAGTTGGTGTGGAGGGTTTTCGGAGGCGCGTAAGATTGCTGCGATGGCCGAGACGAGTTACTTACCGATAGCGCCTCACAATTGCGGGGGGCCGGTATTGCATTTTGCTTCAGCGCATCTTGCTGCGTGGTGTCCGAACCTATTCATTTTAGAGACGGTGCGGCGGCACTATTTAGACGAGTATGCGGGGCTGGTGACGGCGGGGGCTTTGCCGGCTGGGTTGGTTCCCGTGCAGGGGCGGTTGCCGTTGCCGCCGGGGCCGGGGTTGGGGGTGGAATTGGCGGAGGATATGGGCGCGCGGGCGAATGTGGAGATGGGGCGAGTGGGCCGGTGCGACCCCAAGGACTAAGGTGTTTCCCCCGGTCCTGTCTCCGCATCTGTGCCTACGCACCTTAGGACTGTCGTAGCCAAACCTAAATACTAGTAAGGGTTTCGCCGCCTAGTAACGCTTGCCAACTTTCCTTAACATAGCGAGTGAGGGAAAACGGCCTTGGCGAATAGGTGCCTACATTGCGGTGACAAAGTGCCGCTGTTACGGAAAGTAACAGGCGGAGAGTTCTGCTGTGAGGAGCACCGTCACGCCTATGCTCAGGAGCAGTCGAACCTAGCCCTGTCGCGTCTGATCGACGAGCAGCAGTCCTTGCAAACGGGAAAGAAAGTACGGCGGCGAGGCATTGCGCTGCCGCTGCCGAGGACGGCCAACGGGAACGGGAATGGCAACGGCGCGCACGGCAAGACGGGAGTTCATGCGGGACCCGATCCGGCGTTCTGCCAGTGGTTGTACGCCACCAGTCCGCAGGTCCAGAACTTCCGGCCGGGATTGCGGTCAGGCGAGACATCGCTTGCCGGGCTGAGCGAGTTGGCGATGCCGTCGGCGAACTGGCGCATTGTGCGGAAGCGGCTCATAGCAGGCGATCGGATCGAATGGACGGCCTTGGTCTGGGCGCGGGGAATGACGAGCGCCTATGCCCAGGGAGAACCCGGCTGCGAGTTTGCGGCCTGGGACATGGGCACGCGGATGTCTGGCCGGCTGGTGAAGCCGGTTTGGGATGAGCCGGTGGTCGAGGCGCCGGTGGTCGAGGCAAAAGTTGCTGGCGAAGTGGAGCCGGTGGCGTTTGCGGCGCTGGTAAAGATTCCGGCGGGAGTGAAGGCGCGTAATTGGACGGCCCCGATGCGGTCGTCGCTGCCGAAACCCTGGGGGGTTACCGCGGCGGCGCCGGCGCTTCCGGCCCATGGCGAGGCGCGGGTGCGGCATGCGATGGGCGTGGAGATGGTATCCACGCAGATGGCACCGCTGATTCGCAGCAGCCGGTTGCTGGGCAAGGCGATTCCGAGCCAGATGGGTTACCGGCCAATCGCGGCCGAGCACCGTCCATGGGAAGCCGGGCAGCAGATTCCGCCGGCGGCCGTGGCGGCGCCGAGGGAAGTGGCCAAAGCCACCATGTTCAGCTCGCTATCGGTGCTGGCGGCGCGCGGATCGGTGGCCTTGCTGAATCTGTTGGAAGGCAACCAATTGGTGACCAGCAGCCCGATGTACCCGCAGGTACGGGCCGATTTCAATGGGCTTGGGTTACAACGTGCGGCGCGAGTGGCGATTGCCACGCCGTATAGCAACGCCGGACAAACGCCCGTGCAGGCGCAGGCAAAGGGGATCTTTCCACTTCCGTTTCTGGTGCCGCCGCTGTCGCCCAACATCACCGCGGCGAAATTCCGGGCGCCGTTAGAAAAGGTGAAACAGCTGACATTGGCGCCGCGCCGGGGGGTAGAAAGCTACCAGGTGTCCTCGTTGGCGGTCGAGGTGGTGGAAACGCAGGCGGGCGCGGTATTGCAGCCGGTGGCGGGCCTGAGGCCGGTGCTGGACTGGCTGCCCGCGTTCGGCCGTCCGGTGGCTCCGTCGTGGGAAGTGCGGGCACAGGCCGACGCCGGTTCGAGCGCGGCTCCGGCACGGGGCCTGAGTGAACTGGTGAGAATCCAGTCACCGGCGCTGGCTACCTCCATACTGTCGATTGAACAGCCGGCGATGCCGATGTCGCCGACCAAATTATTCCGGCTGACCATGGACCGCGTGGAGATGCGGAACGTGAAGTCGCGGCCGATGGCGAATACGAACACGCATTCGCCGGTGCGGGAAGTGATCAAACCGCAGACGCGGCTGGTGCCCCGCACG
>JBDTVQ010000186.1:0-12394 GCA_040007195.1 Acidobacteriota bacterium
GGGCTTACTACTGACGAAGCGTATGCCGATGCCGTGCGCAGCGTGCAGATGTTTCTCGATGGCCGCAACCGCGACCTGGTTCATCAGCTCCGCGACAAGATGGCCGAGGCAAGCGAAAACCAAATGTACGAACAGGCCGGCGCCATGCGCGACCTGATTGCGACCGTTGAAGAGCTCGATCAGCGGCAGAAGATGGCTGCCGCCGCGGGCGACAACACCGATATCTTTGCCTATTACGCCGAACCGCCCCTTGCCGCCGTGAATCTTTTTCACCTCCGCAACGGACGCATCGTCGACCGCCGCGAATTCTTCTGGGAAGACATCGCCGACTTCGATCCGGCTGAGTTTATGAGCGCCCTGGTGAAGCAGGTTTATCTCAATCAGGGCTATATTCCCGACCATATCCACGTGCCCGCCGAATTTGAAGACCGCGAGGTGCTCGAAGAGTGGCTTACCGAAAAGCGCGGCAAAAAGGTGGAGATCCACACGCCGCAGCGGGGCCAGAAAAAGGCCATGCTCGCGCTGGTCGAAAACAACGCTCAACACAGCTTTGAAGCCCGCTTCCGGGTGATGAAACCGACGTCGGCGGCCATCTCTACGGCGCTTGGGGAGGTGCTCGGCCTCGAACACGGGCCAGAGCGCATCGAGTGCTTCGACATCTCGCACATCCAGGGCACTGACAAAGTTGCCAGCATGGTCGTGTGGGAAAAGGGGCGGATGAAGAAGTCCGACTACCGCAAGTTCATTATCAAGACGGTGGTGGGTAACGACGATTTTGCCTCGATGCGCGAGGTGGTGGGGCGCCGCTACGCGCGGTTGAAAGAGGAAGGACAGCCCATGCCGGGGCTGATCCTGATTGACGGCGGAATTGGCCAGTTGCACGCCGCCGCCGAAGCGCTGGAGAGCGTGGGTGTTGTCAACGTGCCGCTGGCGTCGATCGCCAAGCGTGAGGAGACGCTGTACGTGCTGGGCTCAGAAGACGAACCCATCGTGCTCGACCGCTTCCACCCCGTCCTGCACCTCATTCAAACCGTGCGCGACGAGGCCCACCGCTTCGCCGTCACCTTCCATCGCCAACGGCGGTCGGCGGCGCGGCTCACGAGCGAGTTGGTGTCCATCGAAGGCGTCGGCCCGAAGACCGCGCAGAAACTATTGCGCGAACTGGGCAGTCTCGACGCCGTGAAGAAGGCCAGCGAGGAACAACTAGCCGCCGTGATCGGACCCGCCGCCGCGAGAAAGCTCCGGGCAGCGCTCGGCGCGGCCGTCGCCTAGTTCGTCAGTCCCCGCCGCGCCACCTCGGCCGCATACACCCGCTTCATGCGCGCCACGCGATCCAGTAGTCCGGCGGTGAAGATGTCTGGCCGCAAGGCGAGAAGATCGTCGTTGGAGATCGCCTCAAAATGCCGCTGCCATTCCTCTTCGTGGGTGGCGTTGAAGAGGTCCCGGTCAAGCACGGCCAGGGCGTGTAGATGCAGCGGCCCAGGCACGAAGAGCGAGACTTCCTTGCGCTGGGAGTGGCCTTCGCTCGCCGGCATTTCTTCGTTGACCGCGAGCGAACAGGGAATTTCGGCGGCCAGCAAAACGGCACGCGCCTTCGTCACATCGGTTACCCCTGCTGCCCCCGGCGTCACTTCGAATGTGCATACGCACACGCCGTCGTCCATCCACTCAGGCCGGTCGTCGCCCTCATCGTCGGGCATCTCCGCGAACTCACCCGGCGTCACTCCGCCATCGGTCTCACCGCCCTCGTCTTCCCACTCCTTAAGCGCTTCCGCGGCATCGAGCCCGCGCCGCGCGCACTCTTCGTCATAAAGCTGGCGCGCAAGCTCGGACAATTCGTCCCGATCGACGTCGAGCAAGTCGTCGTCATCAAGCGCCGCAAACCGCTTCTGAATTTCCGCCGGATCGATTTTCATGGGATTCCCTTCCGCGAATATACCGCATACGGCACGGCGAATCGGCGTCTAGGGAAATGTTAGAGTGGGTCTAGGGTTTCCCTATGCCCACTCTGTATGTCGAAAATGTTCCCGAAGACCTCTACGAAGCCCTGCGCGCTCGTGCCAAGGCGAATCGGGCGTCCATCTCGGCCGAGGTCATCTCACTGCTGTCTCATCACGTGCCCACGGCGAAGCAACTGGCGGCGCGCCGGGCGGCCTTGAAACAAATTCTCAAATTCCAGGCGGAGCCGTCAGCGTCACCTGGACCGTTTCCGTCAACTGAAGAGATGATCCGCGAGGATCGCGAGCGTTGACCACCTTCGTAGTTGACGCAAGCGTCGCGGCAAAGTGGGTCCTGCCGAGCAGCAATGAACCGCTGGCAACCGAGGCCACTGAATTATTCGTGCGATTCTCCGAAGGGAAAGTGCAACTCGCGGTGCCAGACCTATTCTGGCCGGAGATGGCCAATGTCCTATGGAAAGCGGTTCAGCGGGGCCGCCTGACGCACGGCGATGCGGTTGGCCACTTAGCGTGGTTGCGTGGTCAGGATCTCCCGTCGCTCCCGACCAAGCCCCTGATGTCAGCAGCCTTCGCAATCGCCGCCGCATACGGGCGCAGCGCTTACGATGCGTTCTATGTTGCTCTGGCCATTTCGACCGGCTGCAACTTGATCACCGCCGACGAACGCCTGGCCAACGCCCTTGGTGCACGCTTCCCCGTTCGATGGCTTGGCTCAATTCACTAACCGCGCGATTGCCTACTGCCCAATCCCCAACCGCCGCGCCAGGATCTCCGGCAGTGAAGCCGCGCGGATCTTCGCCTGCGCCGCCGGGATGTCGTAGGGCACGCGGACGTATTGCATCAGGCGCTGCTCGTCGTCATAGATGGCATAGGCGGCACGCGGATCGCCGTCGCGCGGCTGGCCGATCGAGCCGGGATTGATCAGATAGAACGCATCCTTCTCCAGCTCCACCTCCATCGTTTCGTCTTCGCCCGGGACGGCCGGGATGCGCATCACTCCATTGCGATGCAGCATGAACCCGCCTTGGATATGCGTGTGGCCAAAGAACGAAAGCGGCGTGTCGAGGTAGCCGATCAATTGGCGGGCGTCCTGCGCCTGCAGGAGGTACTCATCCTCGTCGAGCGGCGAACCGTGAAGGATCTGAAAGCCACCGAGGAGAATCGGGCCCTTGGGCAGGTCGCGCAGCCACTCCAGGTTCTCGTTGGTCAGCTTTTCCTGCGTCCACATCGCCGAGGCTCGCGCGGCGGCGTTGAACCACTCCAGGTCGTCCAAACCCGCGCACGCCTTGTCGTGGTTACCGCGCACGAAGTGTTTGGCCTCTTCGCGCACAAACTCCACGCACGCGTTCGGATCGGCTCCGTAGCCGACGATATCGCCGAGACACAGAATCTGGTCCCAGGTGCCGGAGGCGCGCGCAAGCGCGGCAACCAGTGCTTCCTGGTTCGAATGGATGTCGCTCAGGATGAGGTAGCGCACAGTCGGATGAGATTCACTTCCGGAGGCGCGCCAAGCCGGATGGGTGCGCCCACAGTTCCAAGGCCGCGGCTGACATAAATTGACGACCCCCCTTCACGGTACAGCCCGTACACATATGGTGTAAAGAAGCGCGCGACATTTAGTTGTTCCCCCAGCAATTCGAAGTTTACCTGGCCGCCGTGCGTATGGCCGGCTATCGTTGCCTGCCAGCCCTGGGCCGCGGCCACGGGGAACACGTCGGGATTGTGCGACATCAACATGTTCACGGCTCCCGGGACGATCAGCGATTCCGTTCCCGCGAGATAGGGCTGGGAGCTGCGCTGGTAGTCGACTCCTCCCAGATTGAGCGTTGCGCCGCCGAAACGCAGTTGTTCCGAACGTCCGCGCAGAATCCGAATTCCCAGCCGCGCCGCCGCGCGTTCGGCATAGCCTTCACAATTGGCGATGATCTCATGGTTGCCCAGGCATCCGTACAGGCCGGCTTCGGCGCGAAGGCGTGGAAGCAGCTCCAGGCAGCGGTCGAGCGGATCGCGGCGCAAAGTGATGAAGTCGCCCGTAAGCAGGCCGAGGTGCGGCTTTGTTTCGTTCGCCATAGCAATGGCCCGCTCCAACTCCTTCACGCCTAAATACGCGGAAAAGTGGATGTCGGTAATCTGTGCGATTCGTAAACCCTGGAGAGCATTTGGCAGGTTCGGGATAGGCAGATCGACTTCGCGCATTTGAAACGCGTTCCGCTCGACAAACACGCCGTACCCGCAGACTGCGGCGGGGAGGGCGATGGCGGAAAGCTTGGCGGCTCCCAGCAACTGCCGCCGTTTCGGGTCAAAAGCCGGCGCCCGGCGGAGCGCTTCCAACGCCAGCCAACAGGCGATGGCTACAATGCCGTAGACGACAGCCAATCCGCGCAGCCACTCGCGGAACAGGGAAGTCGAAAAGAGGGTGGCGATCTGTCCCACTCCGAGGATGATGCCGTAGGCCAGCCAGACCATGCCCAGCCATCGCCAGGCGTGGATGGCCCCGCGAGTGAATGGTCCCGCGGCCCGGGCGCTTTCCAGTGCCCAAGCGCTCAAACGCCACTGGGCCCATAGCACCAGCACCAGCGCAATCGCATCGGGGATTTGTCGGGCACTAATCGGCATTCAAAGACAGCTATCTTAATTCTAGCCGTCCGATGGCTAAGGCTCTCATTTGGCCCTGCCCGCTACAATCGAAAGATGTCTTTAGTCGTGATCGGCTCCGTCGCCTATGACGGGGTCCAAACACCGTTCGGCACCGTGGACCGGATGCTCGGCGGTTCCTGTACCTACATTGCCCTTTCGGCAAGCTATTTCACCCCCGTCAGCATCGTTGGCGTAGTGGGCGACGATTTTGCCCAGGAAGACGTCGACCTCCTCACGTCGCGCAACATCGGCGTGGAAGGCCTGGAGCGCGTTCCCGGCAAAACCTTCTTCTGGAAGGGCGTCTATTCGGACGACATGAACGACCGCACGACGCTCACCACGGATCTGAACGTTTTCGCCGACTTCGATCCGAAGCTGCCCGAGGCATATAAGAACGAACCCTACCTGTTTCTGGGAAACATCCAACCGACGCTGCAAAAGGGCGTCCGCGACCAGATGAAGACCACCAGCCTGGTCGGCGGCGACACGATGAACCTGTGGATCGACATCGCCCGCCCGGCGCTGCTCGAAACGCTTCAGGGGTGGGACTTCCTGCTGATCAACGACAGTGAAGCTCGCATGCTGTCGGGAGAATCAAACCTGAAAAAGGCCGCCGCGAAGATCATGGAGATGGGGCCGAAAATCCTCGTCATCAAACGCGGCGAATACGGCGCTATCCTGTTCACGCCCGGCTACCACTTCATCGCGCCCGGCTACCTCTTGCAGCAGGTGTTCGATCCCACCGGGGCGGGCGACTGCTTTGCCGGCGGCTTCATGGGCTATCTGGCGAGCAAAGGCATTGAGGCCAAGGACGCCGGGGCAGGCGAGAACCGGCTCGACTTGTTCCGCGCCGTCATCTACGGCTCCGTGATGGGCAGTTTCTGCTGCGAACAATTTGGAGTGGACCGTTTCCGCACACTGAATCGTCTTGAAATCGATGCCCGCTTCCAGGAGTTCAAAGACTTCACGGGCTTCTAAGCCCGCCCGCGCGCGTTCCGGGAAGGCCATGGGCGGCTCCCGGACCGGCGGCTGGCTGGCAGGCCTGTGCGTTTGGGTGGCGGCGCTCGGTTGGGGCGCCCTGGCCGCCGCGTGGCATGCCGCCCAGGGCTGGGCCTATTATTACGGCGACGCCGAAGCGCACCTCAACATCGGCCGGCGCATTCTCGATTCGCGCGTTCATACGCTGGAACAGATCGGCACGGTGTGGCTACCGCTACCGCACCTGCTCATGCTGCCGTTCGTCGGCGACAAGACGTGGTGGCAAACCGGATGGGCCGGAGCCGCGCCCGCCGTGCTCTGCTTTTCGTTCGCCGTCTGCCTGATTTTTCTACTTGTTCGCCGCCTGACGAACAGCTTGGCCGCCGGGCTCACCTCCGCCGTTATCCTGGCGTTCAATCCCAACCTTCTCTATCTGCAATCGACCGCCATGACGGAGGCTGCCTATGCGGCGTCCAGTCTCGCCGCGGTGTATGCCTTGGCTCGCGCGGCCGAAAGCGGCGGTTGGCTGTGGCCTGCACTCGGCGGGTTGGGCGCGATGTGCGGCGCCATGACCCGTTACGAGGGCTGGTTTCTGCTTCCTTTTTACGCTCTCTATCTCCTGACCGCTTCGCAGCAGCACCGCTGGCGCTCCACCATCCTCTTCTGCGTCGTTGCGGCCATAGGACCGCTGTCCTGGCTGGCACACAACTGGTATTGGTGGGGCGATCCGCTGGAGTTCTACAGAGGCCAATGGTCGGCCCGCGCGATTTACGACCGTGCCCTGCGCGCCGGCATGAAACCGGCCCCCGGCGACGGTGACTGGCGCCTCGCCTTCATCTACTACACAGCGGCTGTGCGCCATACCTGCGGCGCCGCACTCGCCATAATAGGTGGACTTGCCCTGGCCGCCTGCATCCGCCGGCGCCTGGCGGCCACGATGGGCTTGCTGCTGCTGGCTCCCCTGTTTTACGTCTGGAGCCTGCACTCCTCCGGCACACCCATCTTCGTGCCGGATCTTTGGCCGAACAGTTACTACAACACCCGCTATGGCCTGGCCGCGCTCCCGCTGCTTGCGTTCGGGCTTGGCGCGCTCGTCGCCCTTGCCCCAGGCGTGAAATTACGCTCCGCCCTTGTTGCCGCCGCGCTCGCCGTGGCCACCGTTCCCTGGATTCTCTACCCGCACGCAGAGGCCTGGATCTGCTGGAAGGAATCGCACGTGAACTCCATTGCGCGGCGCGCTTGGACGGGCGAGGTCGCCCGGTTCCTCAAAGCCAACTACCGGGGCGGCGGCATCGCCATGTCCTTCGGCGACGCCACTGGCGCACTGCGGCAGGCAGGCATTCCCCTGCGCGAGATGATGCACGAAGGTTCCGGCCCCCTTTGGTACGGCGCCGTGGCTCGCCCCGAGTTCTTCCTGCGGGAAGAATGGGTGATCACACTTTCCGGCGATGCGCTCGCCAACGCCCTTCCCCGCGGCGAACGTCGTGGACTCCGCTATGACTGTCAGCGCACAATAGAAATCAAAGACGCCCCGGTGGTGAAAATCTGGCGCAAGAGCTCGCGGATCCGTCCGCCCGCGTTCGCCCCCACCGAAGACGAACAGCGGATTCACTTCGAGGAGGCCTTGCGGCAAGTTCCATGAGCATTCCCTTTTTCAAAGCCCAGGCGGTGGGCAACGATTTCTTGTTTACCTGGATAGCGGATCTGCCGGAAGCGTTGAGAATGGCCGCCGAGGCGGAGTATCTATCGCCCAAAAAGGTACGGAAAGATGACGATTCACCCGACCAACTTGCGGCGGCGGCGCGCGCCATATGCCACCGTCAAATGGGCGTCGGCGCTGATGGCTGGTACCTGATGAACGAAACGCCGCACGCCGACCTGGCGATTCACCTATTGAACAGCGATGGGAGCCGCGCCGAACTCTCTGGGAACGGAACCCGCTGCGCGGCGGCGGTGCTGTTGTGGGAGGGCCGTTCCGTAGCCGAGCCCGGACTTGTTCGAGTGGAAACCGGCGCTGGAGTAAAGCAATTGCGGCTCACCGCCGAAGGTATTAACGAGTTGCAATTCGAAATGGACATGGGAGCCCCCAGAGTCGCTCCCGACGACGTGTTGACGTCGCTGCCGCTGGCCTCCGGCTCACGGGACGTCACGATTCTCAATGTCGGGAACCCGCAGTGTGCGCTGGCGGTGAAGGATTTGAACTTCGACTGGCGCGCCGTTGGTGCCGAAATTGAGTGCCATCCTTACTTCCCCAAGCGGACCAACGTCAGCTTTTTCAAGAAGGTGGGGCCGAAGGCGATTGAGGCCCGCTTTTACGAGCGAGGTGCGGGGCCCACACTCAGCTCCGGCACTGGTTCGACTGGCGCGGCCGCGTCGGCAATCCTCTTGCGGATGGTGGAGCCCGAGGTAGAGGTCATAACGGAGGCGGGAAGCCTGTACCTACGTTGGGAAAATCCACCTGAGGGGCCGCTTTTGCTCAATGGTCCGGCCGAAATTGTGGCGCGTGGTGAGTATCATGGTACGGAGGGTAATTAGTAGATGCCATTAGCTGAGAATGCGGCCGCGGAGCTGACTGGAATTGCCGGGAAACTGGCTGAAAAGATTCAGAATAGGACAGCTCGAGCCGGAGTCGTTGGTCTAGGGTATGTGGGCCTGCCATTGGCCGTCGAATTGGGCCACGTTGGTTTTTCGGTCACCGGAATCGATGTCCATGCGCCCAAGGTGGACGACATCAACCGTGGCGTCAGCTACATCCAGGACGTTCCCACGGAGGTCATGGCGCCCCTTGTCAAGTCCGGCAAACTGAAGGCCACCACGGACTTCGCCGCCGTCGCCGAACTGGACACGATCAACATTTGCGTGCCCACGCCCCTGCGCAAAACCAAAGATCCCGACATGAGCTACATTGTGGCGGCCTGCGAAGGCATCGCCAAGCACCTGAAACCGGGCACTTTGGTCATCCTCGAATCCACCACCTATCCAGGCACCACAGACGAACTGGTGCGCCCGATTCTCGAACGCGATGACCTGCGGGTGGGCAAGGAACTCTTCCTATGCTTCTCACCCGAGCGCGTCGACCCGGGCAACCCGAACTTCCAAACCAAAAACATTCCCAAGGTCGTGGGAGGCACCACGCCCGCCTGCGCTCAATTGGCCGTGATGCTCTATTCGCAGGCGCTCGACCATGTGGTACCGGTCAGTTCCACGCAGGTTGCCGAGATGGTGAAACTGCTGGAGAACACATTCCGCATGATCAACATCGGGCTGGTCAACGAACTGGCCATGATGTGCGGGCGGATGGGTATCGACGTGTGGGAAGTGATTGACGCCGCCGCCACCAAGCCATTCGGGTTTATGCCGTTTTACCCCGGCCCGGGCCTGGGCGGCCACTGCATTCCCATTGACCCGTTCTATCTGAGTTGGAAGTCGAAACAGGCGGGAATCGAAGCCCGCTTCATCGAACTCGCCGGATACATCAACGGGCAGATGCCGCACTTCGTCGTTGACAGGATCTCGGCGGCACTGAACGAGCATTCGAAGCCGCTCAAAGGTTCGCACGTCCACATCATGGGCGTGGCCTACAAGCGCGACATCGACGACATGCGGGAATCGCCTGCCATTGACGTAGCGCACCTCCTGATGCAGGCAGGCTCAACGGTCACCTATAGCGATCCGTTCGTGCCAAAATTCGTTGTCGACAAAGTGGAATTCCTCAACCAGGATGCGATGGCGTCGGCTGAGGCGGCCGACTGCGTCGTCATTATCACCGACCACAAGGGTCTCGCCTACCGCGAGATTCTGGAGCGTTCCAAGATGGTGGTCGACACGCGCAACGCGCTGAAGGGTGTTCAGTCGGAGAAGCTATACAAGCTGTAGGTGGGCGGGCGGGAGGCCTATAGGTGAGCTGCCGGGCGGCGCTGCGCACTCACGCGCGGGCGGCTTTTTGGCCCTGGGAAACAGCCCGCAACTGTGCGTCTTCAAGTTGCTTGGTTTCCTGGTAGGTGAAGATGATGCGGTGAATCACCGTGATATTACCCAGCACGGCGATCACCCACAGCACGGCGGGAATCCGATTGAACAGCGCGGCGATGATGAGCAGCACGACGCGCTCGGGGCGTTCCAGAAATCCTACCTTGCACTTGGGAATCGTGTTCTCCGCGCGCGAGCGTGTGTAGCTGATCATCACCGAGGCGGTCATGACGATGGCCGTGAGAACCACGTAGAACGGCCGGTTGATGTTGGCGTAGTAGACAAGCAGGCCCATCAGCAGGCCAAGGTCGGAGTAGCGGTCCACGACAGAGTCGAAAAATCCGCCAAATCGAGTGACCTGGTTGGTTTCGCGCGCCACGCGGCCATCCACCATGTCGAAGATCGCCGCTCCGGTGATCACCCAGCCCGCTGCAAAAAAGCGGCCCTGCGCGAGCAGCACGGCGGCGCCGATGTTGATGAGAAAGCCGATCAGCGTGAGGGAATTGGGGTGGATCTTAAGGATCGTCAGGAGCCGGACAATCATGACGATCACCTTGTTACAACTGGTGCCAATCATGCTTGTAAACGTCATGTATAACTTTCCTCTACTCCGTCTACTCGGACGTTAGGCCTGATCGTGGATGGTCGTGAGCTTGAGAATTTCAAACTCTTTCGCTCCACCCGGAATCACGATTTTAACAGTGTCGCCGACTTCCTTGCCGAGCAAGCCCTTACCGATGGGGGACGTGGTGGAAATGCGGCCGGTGGCCACGTCGGCTTCCTCGCTGGTGACCAGTTTATAGTGGATTTCCTCGTCCTTTTTGAGGTCGAGAACCGTTACATCCGAACCGAGACCGACCTTGTCGCGCGGAATGCGGCTCATGTCGATCATGGAGAAGTGGCGTAGGCGGCCCTTGATCTGGGAGAGCCGGGAGTCGACATACCTCTGCCGCTCTTTAGCGGCGGAATATTCGGCGTTCTCGCTTAAATCGCCGTATGCACGGGCACGCGCAATCTCCCGGGGGAGTTCCACGTGCAGTTCATATTCAAGAGCGGCGACCTCTTCCTGCAACTTCTTTTTGAGATCTTCCATGGGAGGCGGGCTGGGTTTCTGAACTTTTATTATACGACGGCCGGGCCCCCTCGACGCCGGTGTTATTCCACGGGCAGATTTGCCGTCTTGCTGGTGACGTCGCCCATCTGGATGATCAGCGGCTGCAATCCGGACGGGGCATCGGCGGGAACGCGGACGTTGATCTGGTAGAGGCCGACGATTCCAGGCGCCAGGCCGCTGAATACGACCTCAGCCGGCCTTCCGCCGATGGTGACAACGGGGGCGGTGGTGGTGCGCGAAAGCGGATTGGCCGAAGACGGTTCGCCACTCGGTGGGGTGTTGTCCACGTCGCCCAATCCATTCACGTACACCTGGATGAACTGGCCCTTCTTGGCTTTGTTGGCGTCGTAGATAAGGGCGAAGTTGGAATCGAGCGCGGCGGCGAGGCGGCGGCCTGTGCCGGGATCGGTGAACTCGAACGCGTTGGGCGAGACGTTGTTGAGAGGAACAGTGTAGAGCGCGGAGGAGTAGTCGCCGATGGAGACTTTCATGAAGGCGGAGTTCAGGCCTGTCAGCTCCCAAGGAATTTGCACATTGATTTGGGTGGGGCTGACAAAGTGGAGGCGGCCGGGAAGGCTGAGTTGGCGGGTGGGAACGTCGAAGCTGACGCTGATGCCGGCCAGCGAAAGCGGCAGTGAGGCCGTGACGCCGACGCGGGTGACGTCGCTCAGGTTCTGGCCGAAGATCGAGATGTAGCTGCCGGGGGCGAGACCGCGGCCGATGGTGGCGCCTGCAGCGTCGACGACACCGTCCGTGCGAATCGTGGGACGGAGCCGCGCACGGCCGGGAAATACGACGCTGATTTTGTTGGAGCCCGTGCCGACATCGGCGGTGAATTCCTGATCGCCGACTTCGGCACCGAGGTTGCCTTCATTCACGGCGGCGATGCCGAGGTTGTCGGTCGTGCTGGACGCGGTGACGATTTCCCCGCTGCCCAACGTGACGCGATACTGCACGGGAAGATTGGCCACGGGTAGGCCGTATTGGTCTATCGCCTTCAGGGCGAGCAGGCCTTCAAAGGGGCCGGGGATTTCTGCGTTGACGATTCCTTCAAAGAAATAGCTTGTGAGGGGGAAGGCATCGAATAATACGTTGTCCGAGCGCATGTAGAGGTAAGGCACGCGGATGGAGGTGGTGCCTCCGGCGGCGACAAGTTCGCCTTCATAGCTGCCCGCGGACGGAGTGCCTTGCAGCGTGGCGACCACCTGCTGCGTAGCGCCGGGAGCGAGAGGGAAGGCGAGGGTGGAGAGCGTGACGCGCGCGCTGTTGGAAAAATCACGCGGACGGTTGTCGATGCGGACTGTGATGGTGGGGTCGCCGACGTTGCGAAAGGTGAGCGTTTGCGGCGTGGGAGCGGTGACGCCGACATTGCCGAAGCTGAGCGTGGCGGGCTCGACGATGAGCGTGGCGCGGGACGTGTCGTTGACGTTCACTTTTCCCGCGCCCATGGCCGTGACACGCGCCGGGCTGATCAGTGTGCCGTCGATGGTGTCGGCGCTGGCGGAATTGACGACACCGGATTTGATCTGTGCCGGAGTCGCGTTCGGGAATCGCTGTTTGAATATCGCAGCGACGCCGGCGGCGATGGGGGCGGCAAAGCTGGTGCCTTGCGAAGCGACCCAACCGGAGGGCTCATAGAGCGCGCCATTTGGATCGAGGCGCTGGGTGGCCATGTAGAGCGGAAGCCCGGGCGCGACGACTTCCGGCTTGATGCTCGTAGTGCCGATGTTGGGGCCGT
>JBDTVQ010000187.1:0-12372 GCA_040007195.1 Acidobacteriota bacterium
CCACAAAGATGTCCTCGCCTTGCAGGAAGAAGGCTCGTTTCTCGCCGCCAGCCCGTCCGGCAATATAGCCGTAGAATTTCAGCGGAATCGGCGGTGGAGGCGGCTTCGGCGGATCCATCGGCTTCACATCGCCCGGTTTTACTTCAGGCAGAACAGCCACGTCAGGCCCCTTGCCTTTGCCCTTGCCTTTACCGGGAATGATCTTCGGCTCGGGGAGCTTTGGCGGCGGGGCGGCACCAAAGTCGAACAAGCTGCGGCCCTGGCCGTCCAGCTTCACCTCTTGCAGTTTGGCCAACAGGTCCAATCGCAACGCCGGGTCCACACGCGTCATGTCCGGTTGGTCTTCGGGCCGCTTCGGCTTCAGCGACGGGCGGAATTCAACCGAGGCCGATGCCTGGCGCGCATTGCGTGCCGGGCCGGCGCTTGCCGTGACGGCCGCCGCGGCCTTCTCCGCGTCGCGAACCGCCGTCAATGGATTCTGTTTCGTCACCGCTGGCGGCGGGACCGCAGCTTGTTGCGAAGTGCCGCCGAAATTCGAGAAACCGTCGGTGTACCACGCGACCGCCGCGACGACGATCAACGCGGCAAGATAAACGACCTTCCTCGGTTCGGCGCCTAGCTCCAGCTTCATATTCATGGCTGGGCCCCTCGGGCCGCCGCAACGGGCGCGTCCGCCGGTACCACATCCCGCAGGAAGGCATTCATTTTGAACCGTGCCTGCAAGCCACCCGACTGCTGCGGTTGCGCCGCAATCGAATCGATGATGAGAAACCGCGGCGACCGGTCGACCGCGTTCACGAACTGAATCAGATCGCCATAGGTGCCTTCGTAGTTCGCCGTGATCGTCATCATCGAAAAGACATCGCTGCCTTCGACGGGATCGATTGTGAAGCTATGCTCGCGCGGCGTAATGCCCGCCTGCTTGGCCATGGCACCAATCTCGGTGAGAATCGTCGACGAAGCCGTGCGGCGGTCCATGAAATAGCCGCTGACAAACTTCTCCTGCTCCTGCCGCGCCGTCTGTACTTTCTTCACCGACGCCTTGGCCTGTTCCAGCGTCGCGCGCCCGCGCTGAATCTGCATACGCGTCTGCACCAGCGCGGCTTCCAATTCAGCAGCCGAACCGCCCGGCGGGAAGAAGTAGAAGTAGGACGCAACTACGTTCAACGCCACCAGCACGCCCAGCACGATCTTAATCGTGCCGCGCGGATCGGCGCCGTGCGCTTTCACCAATGTCTTAAAACGCGGGAGCATAGTTCGCGGTCACCCTATAACGGAATAGCGGTTCCGATTGCGTCGGCGGCAGCCAGGTGCTTACAGTCGTCGCGCCGAATCGTGGCGAGCCTTCCAGCCGCATCACCATGTCGACGACAGGCTCGGTCGTCTGCGCGCTCACCACCATATCCAACAGAATCTGATTGCTCGCATTCACTTGCGGCCGCACGCTGACCAGTCTCACATTGTGCGGCAGCACCTTTTCCAAATTGTTGAAGATACCGGTCCACGAGATACCCTTTCGCAGGAGCAACTCGTTATAGAACAGGCTGTGCTCAATCGACTGCGCGTTGGCTGGCATCCGTAGTTCGTTGTCGTACTTCACCTGCTCTGCGGTCATCGTGGAGAGTTGCCGTTGGGCCATTTGCAGCGCCTCTCGCGTCTCCGATGCCTCGCTGCGCTGAATCCAGGCCATTGCCGTCAGGTACACGAAGAGCCCCACCAGAGCAGCTCCGGCCGCGTAGCCCGCCACGACTACTGGGCGGTCCCGGCGGAACGGCTCGCTAGCGAGATTGATCGGTATCGTTCCCGGCACCTTAATTCACTCCATTCGCTTGCAGATAACCGTACAGTCCGGCATTAGTGGAATCAGGCGAACCCACCGCTGACCGTAGCGGCTCCACGGCCAACTGCAGATCCGCCGCGCAAGCCTCGGTCAGTTCCGTCGCCAACGGACCAAATCCGCACAGCAGCAGCCGCTCCGGCCGCTTCGGTAACTCGTCTTCGGCGTACGCCATCGTCGGGTACAGCACGCCCATCACTTCTTCGAGCGTCGCATCGCTCAGTTCCATACAGCGCAACAGGCGCAGCCGCGCGCCCTCGCTCACGCTCACCGTCAGGACCCGGCCACTTAGTTTCGCCGCAATCACCAGCGGATCGGCAGCCACCAAATCCATCGACGCCAGCGTCGACGTCGTCACAAAGCCCGGTTGAAATCCCGCGCCACGAAACGCCGCCTCATACCGCGCGACGATTTCCAGCGCCGACGCCGCGGCCACCGCATACCAGCGCCCGTCGTACTGCTTGGCGTGATAACTGATCGACGCCGTATCCATATCGAACGGCACCGTCTTTTTCATCCGAAACCGCACTAGTGCCATCTGTTCGTCGCGGTCCTTGGGAAACTGATCGAAATCGAGCACCGCCACCCGGGTGGAAAAATCGGGCAAAATCAAGGCCGCCTCACGCGCATTGCGAGATCCATTGGCTGCGGCCAGACTCATCACCGCCCGCTCGAATGCTTCTGGCTGCAGCACGTTGTCCTGTACGGGCGAAACCGCCAGCACGCCCTCGGCCAGAGGCACGAAACCGGTCTCCAACCTGGCTCCCTTTTCAAGTGAGCGCCGCGCCCAGGCGATCCCTGCCTGAGACACCTCAAAGGCATAGGGCGGCGCCGGATCTTCAATCAGCTTACGTAGTGAATCCAGCACGCATCACCCCTCGATGAAGGTCACCTTGTTGATCTCTTTCAACGTCGACACGCCTTCGCGAACCTTCTGCACCGCCGCGTCGCGCAGGAATGTCATGCCTTCGTCAATCGCCGCGCGTTTAATCTCCGAAGCCGGCCTCTTTTCGAGAATCATCTCGCGAATCCGTTCGGTCAAATCGAGCAATTCGTGAATCGCCGTCCGGCCATGATAGCCCGTGCCGCCGCACTCGAAACAGCCCGCGCCTTCCATGAATTTCAAAGACCGCCACTCCTCGGGGTTCAGTCCGCTCTCCCGGAGATAGTCGTCCTCGTAATGGACCTCGTGCTTGCAGTGCTCACAAATCACGCGCACCAGCCGCTGCGCCAAAATGCAGTTCAGCGCCGAAATGAAGTTATACGGCTCGACGCCCATGTTCAGGAAGCGCCCCAGTACGTCGAGCACGTTATTCGCGTGCACGGTTGTGAACACCAGGTGGCCTGTCAGCGCGGCGTTAATCGCAATCTGCGCCGTCTCCTGATCGCGGATTTCGCCCACCAGAATCTTGTCCGGGTCATGGCGCAAAATCGAGCGCAGCCCGCGCGCGAACGTCAGGCCCTTCTTCTCGTTCACCGGAATCTGCGTGATGCCCTTCAGCTGATACTCGACCGGATCCTCGATCGTGATGATCTTGTCCTCGTCGTTCTTGATCTCGTTTACCGCCGCATACAACGTGGTCGTCTTACCCGAACCCGTCGGCCCCGTCACCAGCACCATGCCGTACGGCTCTTTGATGTAGCGCCGGAACTTCACCATGTCCGATTCGGCGAAGCCCACCACCTCCAGCGTGAGCTTGGTGAACTTCTCGCTCATCGACTCTTTATCGAGTACGCGGAGCACGGCGTCCTCGCCATGAACGGTCGGCATGATCGATACGCGAAAGTCGATCAGGCGACCCTTGTAGCGCACGCGGAAGCGGCCGTCCTGTGGCACGCGCCGCTCGGCAATGTCCAGCTCCGACATCACCTTGATGCGCGAAATAATCGTCGAGTGCCAGTCCTTGGCAATCGGCGGCATGGCGTACTGCAACACGCCGTCGATTCGGTACTTGATCACCACTTCCTGGTCGCGCGTCTCAATGTGAATATCGCTCGCCCGCCGTTCCAAAGCGTTGAAGATCGTCGTATCGACCAGCTTGATCACGGGGGCGATATCGCTGTCGGCCGCCGTCAACTTGTCGATCGAAAGCGTCTCGTCCGAGTTCTCTTCGTCGACCACGACGTCCAGCGCGAAGCCTTCGGTCACTTCATCGAGCACGCGCTGCGATTGCTCGGTCTTTTTCAGCAGATCGGCGATCTGGCTCAGCGTGGCGACCTTTGTCCGCAGCTTCTTGCCAATGAGAATCGCCAGCTCATCCACCAGGTTCAGGTTGCGTGGATCGGCAATCGCGATCTCCAGCGTGCCCTCATGCAGGTGAAGCGGGACGAAATTATAGCGAAACATCAACTCCACCGGCACGGTTTGGAACAGCTCGTGGTCGATGTGGGTTTCTCGCAAATCCACGAATTCGCACCGGTAGCGCATCGCAAGCTGTCTTGCCTGCGCCTGTTCTTCGGCCTGTTGTTGAGCGGGAGTGATCCTCTGTGTCGCCATACGCGCGTCGAAGGGGACATCCCCCTGGTTCGTTTGACGTGCGCGGCTGCCGATGCGTGGAGGGAATTCTACCGCGCGTGCGCCGAATGCGCCGCCCGCCCCGTCAGGGCTAGCACCTTCGCGATCAGCTCTTCTGGAATCAGCGGTTTAGCAAGGTAATCGTCCATTCCGGACTGCAGGCACCGCTCCCGGTCGCCTTCCATCGCGCACGCCGTCATGGCCAGAATCGGCAGCGGCTTGGCCTTCCCCGCCTCACGCTTGCGCCACGTCTGCGTGGCCGTCAACCCATCCATCTCCGGCATGTGCACGTCCATGAGCACGATGTCGAAAGTCCCCTCGCTCATCATGTCCAGAGCGACCAGGCCGTTGCCGCACACGCTCACACCACATCCGGCCTGCTGCAGCAGACGTTGCGTCACTCTCTGATTTACCGGGTTGTCCTCAACCACCAACACGTGAATTCCATTTCCCCTCGACGCCGTGGGCGGGACAGGGCGCGGAATGCACTTCTCCGGCGGCGCTGACGCGACTTCAACTTTCGTCGTGAACCAGAACGTGCTCCCCTCGCCGAACTGGCTCGTCACCCCAAGTTCTCCGCCCATCATCTCCACCAACCGCCGGCTGATGCTCAATCCCAAACCCGAACCACCATGTTGCCTTGTGGAACTGGAGTCGGCCTGTCGAAAAGCGTCGAAAATCGCCTCCTGCTGCTCGGCGCCGATTCCAATTCCGGTATCGCGAACCGAGAACCGCAGCATCTGTTCCAGTCCCTGCCCGCCCGCCGCCTCCACCGTAAGCGCCACGCCGCCCTCGGCCGTAAACTTCAGCGCATTGCCCACCAGATTGAGAATCACCTGCCGCAGCCGCATGGCGTCCCCCACCAGGCAGTCCGGCACGTCGGCATCGACCGCGATGCTCAACTTCAACCCTTTCCGCCTTGCCTCGAGGTGGAGTGCCGCGAGGGCGGCCGACAAAATCTCGCGCAGCGCAAACGTCTCACGCACCAGATCCAGCCGGCCCGCTTCAATCCGCGACAGATCGAGAATATCGTTCAGCAGCGCCAGCAGCGATTCGCCCGATTGCCGCGCCAACTCCAGATGTTCGCGCTGCTCGCCCGCCAGTTCGGAACCCAGAACGAGCCGCGTCAACCCTAGAACTCCATTTAGCGGGGTGCGGATCTCGTGGCTCATCGTCGCCAGGAACTGGCTCTTCAGCCGGTTCGACTCCTCGGCCCGGTCACGCGATTCGGCCAGTTCCCGCGTGCGTTGCGCGATCAGCATGCCCAACTCGTCCTCACGCATGCGCACACGCCGTTCCCTCCTCCACCACCACACCGCCACCGCTACGCCGCATAGCAGCGCCATTAACCCGGTGAAAACCGGATTGCGATACCAGGGCGGTTCCACCTCAAACTCAAACCGCGCCACCTCCGCGCTCCACACCCCGGCCGCGTTGCGCGCCATCAACTCCAGCGCGTAGTGCCCTGGCGAGAGAATGGGAATATTGATCGCGGTATCCTTCGTTTCCACCCACTCGCCGGGCGCCCAACGATAGCGGAACAGCATCGAGCTCTCATCCGCGTAACTGGTGGCAGCGAATCGCACGTTCAGGCTACGGTCCTCGAAAGGCAACTTCGCTCCCGAGACGATCGGCCGCTCCCCGGCCCCCACACGTACCATCGAAAACGCCGCCACCGGAGCGACAGATTCGGCGAGTGCGTCTAACGGCTCGTAGCGGCTCAATCCGCGGCTCGTTCCAATCCACACCGAGCCGTCCTCGCTGGCAAGAAACGAACCGCCATTGGTCTCGTCCCAGGCCAGTCCGTTCAGCCGCGTGGCGTGGCGCCAGCCCATCTTCGTGCGAGCGAACACGCCCTCATCGGTGCCGATCCAGAGTTGGCCAAGCGCATCGAGACCCAACTGCGAAATCGCACCGGCGTCAGGCAGGCTCGATTGCGCCAACTGTTCTACTGCGATCCGTCCGTTGCGATACCGCGCCCGGCTCAAAGTCATCGTGCCGGCGGCGCTGAGGTAGATGCTGCCATCGCCGGCGTCCAGCAGCACGTAGGGTGCGCCGGGAATTCCGTCCCGCGCTGTGAACAGATGCCATCGCCCCGCATCGCGAACCAACAGTCCGCGCGGGCCACCCACCCAGACCCGCCCCGACCGATCCACAATCGGCATATACATCGCCTTGCCGCCCGGAGGCGCGGGTGCATCGGCCAATTGGAATCTCCACTGCCCATTCTCGCGCCGGCCCTGATACAAACCCGTTCGCGCCGCCACCCACAAGTTGCCCTCGTCGTCCTCTACCGCGCGGATAATGAAGTCGCCCGGCAGCCCCTCTCGTTCGCCGTATTTCCGGTATTCGCCGCTCACCGGATTTACGCAGTAAAGTCCGGCCGACCATGTTGCGGCCCACAACATTCCATCGTGGCCAACGGAGATCTGCAGCATCTCGATGGGCGGAATCGGCAGTTTCGGCCACTGCTCGAACCGGTTCCCGCTCATCCGATGTAGACCGCGCGGCGTCCCCACCCATAGGTTGCCCTGTTTGTCGTAAACCGGCGAAAACACCGATTCCGAGTGCAGCCCCTCGCGCTGCCCCCACGCCCTCCACGACTGCCCGCCCAACCAGCGCACCAGCCCGCCGCCCGCCAGTCCCATCCAAACCAAACCCTCGCGATCGATCTGCACGCTCGACACATGGGCCGAGTTCAGTCCATGGTCGTCCTTTACAAAATCCCACCGAATATTCGTAGGCCGCGCCGCGGCTAAAGTACCAATAGCCAGCCCGTCGAGCGTAGGCACCAACAGCCGCCCCCGCTGGTCGAAAATCGGCGCCGGACCGTAGGTGCTGCGGCCTAGTCCCGCCCCGGCATCTTCAAACCTATTTGCACCCGCGGGCCTCACAAAAAGCCTGGTTTCGCTTCGCACCCACAGGTTTTGCTTGCCGTCGATATGCACCCAGTGCCAGCGCTCGAACGGTAATCCAACGCCTGCTCCGAAGTCCCGCACAACTCCGTCCTCCAGAACACAGAGCAGCTTGCCGCATCCGTACCAGACACGTCCGCGCGAATCCACTTCGACGCCGATCGAAGGCAGGTTGGCGTTGGCGTTAGCAAAAACCGGACGCTGGAACACCCACCCCGAACCGCTATCGGTTCCAATCGCCAGGCCGCGATCCGTACTGAAATACACAAGACGCTTGCCCGCCGGACCACCCGCGGTGGCGATGGTGTCTCGTCCATACATGAGGTACGGCACGGGCAACTGGGCGGGCCGGAACTGCTCCCCGTCCCAACGCGCAAGCCCATTCCGCGTCCCGGCCCAGATGGCCCCGTCGCCGCTGACATGGAGCGTCTCCACTGGCGTGCTCGGCAACCCTTCTTTGAGTCCAAAGCGGAGAAAGGAACTGCCGTCGTAACGAAACGCGCCGTTCTGCGTGCCCGCCCATAGAAAACCCTTCGGGTCTTGAACAATCGTCAAGACCTCGAGGTTCGTCAGCCCATGTTCACGGCCGAACGAACGGAAGGAGTAGTGTTGTCCTTGGACGATCGCCGGCCAAACCAGAAGCAGCATGCTTAAGGCCAGGAGCCGGCGTCTCAAGACTTTCGAAATCGTCACTGAGATCGGGTGCTCGCGCGAACCTTTCTCAGTCTAACCGGGAAGTCAAGCCATCGCGAGCCCTCGGCCCGGAACCGGCCTTTTCCGCACACGCCCCCACCCCAAGCTACTTCGCCGGGAACCCCGCCGCCGCCTTCACCTCGCGCACCTGCAGGATGTGCCTCTGTGAATGCGAAGTGATCATCAACACCCACTGGTAGACGTCCATCTCGCTCGTGAGAAAGCGCCGCCCGCGCAGATCCTCCTCCGTCGACTTCACGAACGCCACCATTTCCGCGCGCAGCTTGCGAAGCGGAGCCAGAGCCTCGGCCGCGCTCTTATACTCGCCATGCGGCGTACGCGCCTCAGCGGTTTTGTTGCGCTGCGTGCGGTCGATCCCGTACCAAAGGATGCCCACGTCTGTGGACTTAGGCTTGAAGCCCCCTTCCACGGGCTTTGCCATCGACTGCTTCACCTGATCCCAATACTGTGGCTCGGCGATAGCCAAATGCGCGACTACCTCTGCAATGCTCCACTTCGCCTCCGACTCGCGCCAGTTCAACTGCGCATCGGTAAGCCCGGCAAGCTCGGAGACGAGCCATGCTTCGGTCATCCGAAAGTGTTCGAGGAGCCGCTCCCGCTCCAATACGGTCATCGGTGCGGCGGAAAGTGTGGCAGCCAGAGCGAATGAGAGGAAGGCGAGACGTTTCATCACCGCACAGACGGCAGCCGGCGCGTTCTGTTAGTTGCCGTTGAGGACCTTTACCGACACTGGCGTCCGCGACTGGCACGCCATCGAATCGGTCATACCGCTCACCAGTTGCGCGCAGGCGTTCGTGGTCGCGGCCGACACGGCCTTTTCTTGCGTCTCGGCCGATGCAATGCGGCAAGCCTGCCGGCCGCTATCGGCCACGCAGACCTCCACACGGAACTGCGTCATACCCTTGAAGGAGCTGTACATGATCGCCCCAAAAGCGATCGCGAAAATGAGGCCGATCCAAACCGCGGGCTTGCCCATTGCGCTCCTCCAGTTTACGACTCCGAGAAGAAGCTGCCCATGCGGCGGAACTTCTCATACCGGTGCGCGGCGAGATCAGGACCCGCGAATTGCGATAGTTCGTCGAGTGCATGCGTCGCCGCTGCCGCCAACGCCACAGTGGCGCCTTCGGGATCTTCGTGCGCGCCGCCACCCGGCTCGGGAATCACTCCATCGATCAATCCAAGTTCGAGCAGGTTGTCCGCTGTCAAACGCAGCGCTTCGGCTGCTTTGGCCGCGTGCGCCGCGTCGCGGTAAATAATGGCCGCGCAACTCTCCGGCGAAATCACGCTGTAGACCGCATTCTCCATCATGTACACGCGATTGGCGACGCCCATGGCAAGAGCCCCGCCGGAGCCGCCTTCGCCGATGACGATGGCAATGATGGGAACTTGGAAGCGTGCCATCTCGCGCAGGCAAAGGGCAATTGCCTCCGCCTGACCCCGCTCCTCGGCGTCGATTCCCGGATAAGCGCCGGGAGTGTCGAGAAGTGTCAAAATCGGCCGGTTGAACTTCGCCGCCAGCTTCATCAGCCGCAACGCTTTGCGATAGCCCTCCGGCTTCGGCATGCCAAAATTGCGGATCAGTTTTTGCTTCGTGTCACGGCCTTTTTGCTGACCGATGACCATCACCGGCCGTCCGGCCAGAAAACCGAAACCGCCCACAATGGCCGCGTCTTCGCCGTAGAAGCGGTCGCCATGCAGCTCTTGGAATCCTTCCACCAACTTGTTGATGTAGTCGAGCGCGTGCGGCCGCTTGGGATGGCGCGCCGTTTGCACGCGGGCCCAGGAGGGATTCGTCGGAGCCGGTTCAGTGGCTGGTATGGGCGCGGGGAGAGGTTGATCTGCCATCAGTCGGCGAGCACTTCCACGGCTTGCGGTCCACAAATGCGCTCCACTTCGGCGCAAAATTCCTTATCAGGGCGGACGCGAGCCTGAATATCCAGAATAACCGAAAAGTCGCGGGGCTTCTCAAGGCGCAGCCGAACTTCGGCATCACCCTGCTTCTTTCCAAACAACTCCTGCAACGCCGTCGCGCGATCCAACTCCTGCTGCCGCGACCCCACCGGCACCTTGATCGAGATCAGCCGGGGCAGGTAAACACGCACATTGGCGAGCGGGGTCACCTCTTTCACCGAGATGCGCGCAGGCGCGTTCTCTTCCGGTAACGCGGTCCCGCGAATCAGCACCGCGGCGTCCTCTACCAGATCGGACTGCAGAGTTTCATAAGAGGTGAAGAAGCACATGCACTCGGCATTCCCATACCAGTCTTCCAGCTGAAAGCTCGCCCAGGGCTTACCGTCCTTGTTCCGCCGCCGTTGCAGCCCGGTGATGACGCCGCAGATGGCTATCTCATCGCCCCGCTTCAGATCCTCCAACTCGCCAGTGGACCGCGTGGCCCGCTCCTTCACCTTGTCGCGGAACTCGTCCAGCGGATGCCCGGTCACATAGAACCCAAGCATCTCCTTTTCGCCGGTGAGCTTTTCCTTCACCGTCCAATCGTTCAGTTTCGGCAGTGGTTGCTCTTCGGGCGCTTCGGCCAGCATCTCGCCGAACAGGCCGCTCTGGCCGCTCAACCGGTCGCGCGTAGCGCGCTGGCCGGACTCCATGGCGCCGTCGATCGTGGCAAACAACTGCGCGCGATTTCCCGGCAGCAAGTCCAACGCGCCGGCTTTGATAAAGCTCTCAATCATGCGCCGGTTCACGCTCGTCAGGTCGACTCGCTCGCAGAATGTGGCCATCGACGTGAACGCCCCGCCGGAGTTGCGCACCTCCACGATGTTGTTCACCGCGGCCGCTCCTACGTTCTTAATCGCGCCCAATCCGAAACGAATAGCGTCGTTCGCGGGCGTGAACGTCAGCGCGGATTCATTGATGTCGGGCGGCAGCACGGCAATCTTCATATCCCGGCATTCGTTGATGTACTTCACAACCTTCGCCGTGTTCCCGGTTTCCGACGTGAGCAGCGCACTCATGAACTCCACTGGGTAGTGCGCCTTCAAATAGCCGGTGAGATAGGCGAGATAGGCATAAGCGGCCGAGTGGGACTTGTTGAAGCCATACTCGGCAAACTGGGCCATCAGGTCGAAGATTTTCTCGACCTTCTTCGCCGGGAATTTCAACCTGGCCGCACCCTGCACGAATCGCTCGCGCTGGGCGTCCATCTCATCTTTGTTTTTCTTGCCCATCGCGCGGCGCAAAATATCCGCCTCGCCCAGCGAGTAACCGGCCAGCACCTGCGCGATCTGCATCACCTGCTCCTGATAGAGCATGATGCCGTAGGTTTCTTCGAGAATCGGGCGGATGTCGTCGATCTCGTAGCTGACTTCCTTGCGCCCGTGCTTGCGGTCAATAAAGTCGTCGATCACGCCGCCCTTGATCGGGCCGGGCCGGTACAGGGCGTTCAAAGCCGTGAGGTCTTCAATGCGCTCCGGCTGATACCGCCTCAGCACGTCGCGCATGCCCGGCGATTCAAACTGGAAAATGCCGCTGGTATAGCCGTTGGAAAAAATTTCGTAGGTCTTCTTATCGTCGAGCGCCAGTTCTTCGACCTCGATCTTCACCCCTCGATGCACATCGATCAGGCGCACCGCCTCGTGAAGGATCGTCAGCGTCGTCAGCCCAAGGAAGTCCATCTTCAACAGGCCGAGCTTTTCCACGCCCGACATGTCGTACTGCGTGACGACTTCATCCCGGTTCGTCTTGTAGAGCGGAACCAGTTCCTTCAACGGCGTCGACGAGATTACGACGCCCGCGGCGTGCATTCCGGCATTGCGCGCCATGCCCTCGAGCCGCAACGCAGTGTCGAGCACTTCACGTACCCGCGGGTCGGCCTTCGCCGCGTCCTCGAAGCCGGGCTCCATGGCGAACGCTTCTTTGAGCTTGATGTTGAGCGGCTGCGACGGCACCAGCTTGGTGAGCTTCTCCACGTCGCCGAAGCTCATGTCGAGCACGCGGCCGACATCCTTAATTGCCGCGCGCGCTCCCAACGTGCCGAAGGTAATGATCTGGGCGACAAAGTCGCGGCCGTACTTTTCAGTGACGTACTGGATCACCTCACCGCGGCGGTTGGTGCAGAAGTCGATATCGACGTCCGGCATGCTCACGCGTTCGGGATTGAGGAAGCGCTCGAAGAGCAGGCCGTACTGGAGTGGGTCGACGTCGGTGATGGAGAGGGCATAGGAAACCAGCGATCCGGCCGCCGAGCCGCGCCCCGGACCCACGGGGATGCCCTTGGTTTTTGAAAAGTGGATGAAGTCCCAAACCACGAGAAAGTAGCCGGAGAACCTCATCTGCTGGATCATCTTGATCTCGCGCTCGAGGCGTTCGTAGTAGACCTCAAGCGGCTGGCGCAATTGGCCGGCCTTCTGCCTCGCCTCCAGTCGCGGGCGGCGGCG
>JBDTVQ010000188.1:0-12292 GCA_040007195.1 Acidobacteriota bacterium
CGAGAAGGACAACTTCTTCGCCCGCTTCTCCATGAACCGTGGCACCATCAACGGCGACGCCGCCCTTCCCGAACCGGCAGGTACACCGGTCAACCAACATTTGCCGGCGTGGAACGCTGGAGTCGGCTACACGCGCGTGTTCAGCGCCAGCCTTGTCAATGAATTCCGCTTCGCCTGGACGCGTCCGGGCATTGATAAAGATGCCACCCTCGCAAAAAACCAGGTCGTTCCCGGAGCCCTTGCTCCCGGCGTAGAGAGCAGCACCCCGACATTCAACGTCAACGGCTTCACCGGTCTGGGCGCTCAGCCTGCCGGCCTTACCAATGTCCCGCTGGCCAAGACGTCGGCTACCTGGGAGTTCTCCGACAACGCCACGAAAATCCACGGCAATCACATTTTCAAAATGGGCTTCACCTACCAGTTCCAGAAGATGTATACCTTCACCACTCTTCAAGGACGCGGCGCATTTACCTTCGACGGCAGCTATACGCAGAATCCGCAGGCTCGCCCCAACACAGGCGCCGGACTCGCCGATCTCCTGCTCGGCCTCGCCAACACCGTCCGCAGCAGCAGCACCGGCGTGAGCAATCTCCGCTCCACCAACAACTTCTTCTACTTCCAAGACGATTGGAAAATAACTCCGCGGTTGACCCTCAATTTGGGCCTGCGGTACGAACTTTACTTCCCCATCTACGATGTCGACAACAGGTACGGCAACTTCATCACCAACACCAGCTCTCCCGAGTTCGGCAAGATGATCTTCGCCGGCCTGGATGGCCACTCGCGCAGTCTCATGAACGTGGACAAGAGCAACTTTGCCCCACGAATCGGGTTCGCCTATCGCATCCCCGGCACGGGCGACCTTACAGTCCGCGGCGGCTACGGTATGTTCTATGGCAACCCCGACGAGCAAATCGGAGTCGGTGCCATGATGACCAACAACCCGCCGTTTGTCGGCTACGGAAGCGTCAACGTTGACGGGGACCGCGTCCAGCCCTCTACGGCGTTCAACCTCAGTGGCAGTCTTCCGTTGCCCATTACGGCTACACCGCAAGAATATGTGTTCACCCGCACCGCTACCTCCACACTGTTCAGTTGGCCGGATTACTGGAAGGCACCCATTGTCCACCAGTGGAACCTCAGCCTTCAGAAGCAACTCCCCGGCAACACCGTTCTTGAAGTCACCTACGTCGGCAACACCAGCTACGGGCTGTGGAATTCTGTTCCAACGAATCAGCCCCTCACTCCAGGCGCCGGCGGAATCGCCACACGCCGCCGGTTCGGCGCCATCACCCTGGCTCCGATTACAGGCTATGAGCCCTGGGGCCGCAGCTACTACGAAGGGCTCTCCACACGCGTTGAGAAGCGCATATCGCACGGCCTGGCATTCCTCCACAGCTTCACTTGGGGACGCGGAATCGACCTGAGTTCCGGCGCCGGCCTCGACGGCTGCTCCTACTGCGGTGCGGCCGAGGGTATCCAAGATCCCTACAACCTGCGCGCGCAGCGCGGACCGATGACATCGAACTCTCCTCTTCGCAGTGTCCTCAGTCTCACCTGGGACACACCGTTCGGCAAAGGGCGGAAGTACATGCAGTCCGGTATTGGCGGCGTGATTCTCGGAGACTGGCAGTTGAGCGGCATTTGGACGGCGCAGAACGGCACGCCGTTCACTGTCATTCTTCCGTTGGACAACCTCAACATGGGCACCACCAACTGGCCCAACCGCTCCTGCAGCGGCCGCATCGAGAACTGGACTCCCAACCGCTACTACGACTCCAGTTGCTTCTCCACGCCCGCTCCTTACACATTCGGCACCTCCGGCCGCAACCCGCTTTATGGGCCCGGTACGAACAACGTCGACTTTGCCGTCCACCGCTTTATCCCGATTCCGATTCGCGAAAGCCTGAAACTCGAATTCCGCGCTGAGTTCTACAACCTGTTCAACCGCACTCAGTTCGGAATGCCGAGCCATACCATCGGCCAACCCCAGACCGCGCAGATCACGTCGACGTCGAACCCCAACCGGCAACTGCAGTTCGCGTTAAAACTTCGCTGGTAGAGCTGGGACTACCCGCCCGCGAGACGTTTTGCGCCGTGCGACCTCACCCCGAATGGCCCTGAGTGGAAGGGTGGCCTCTCGCTTTGGCTCGTCCCGCGCGCGCTGTATAATGCCCGGCAAGCTGCAAAGCAGAGGAAGGTGACGCGGATGAAACGACAGATCTGGATAGTGCTTACCGTTACTTTTTTGAGCATCGCCGTGGCTCCGGCGCAGAAGCGGGCCAAGGTGGACATCAACGCCGAAACACCCGAGGGCCAGATGCTGCAGGCAATCGGGCAGGAAGGCGACCCAACCAAAAAGCTCGCCTTGTTAGAGGAGTTCCTGCAAAAGCATCCGGAGCATCCGGGCGCGCTGTGGGCGCTGGGCCAAGCCGAGACGCAGTATGCCAAGGCCGGGGAGCACGACAAGGTGCTGGCGACCGTGCCGAAGATACTGGCCGCCGATCCCGCCGATGTGGAGATGGCGCATCAGGCGCTGAAGTCGGCGGAAGCGAAGAACGATACGGCGCTTGTGGTGCAGTGGGCCGAGAAGACCCGCGAATCGGCCAAGACCGCGGAGAAGACACCGAAACCTACCGATGAAGACGAGGTCGAGAACTGGAAGCACACCGTCGACTTTGCCCAGCAAGTGCAGAAATATTGCGACTACTCGCTTTATGCGCAGGCGCTGAAGACCACGGATCCCGCCGGCAAGATTCAATTGGGCGAAGCCTTGGCCAAGGCAAACCCACAGAGCGAATATCTGCCGCAATTGGATGAGACCTTGTTTGTGGCCTATCGCCAGGCGAATCAGGCAGACAAAGCCATCGCATTGGGTGAGAAGCTTGCGGCGGCGAACAAGGCCAGCGAAGACATGCTGCTGGTGATGCTCGATCACTACGCGCGCAATAAGGATGCCGCCAGGGCGGAGCAAACCGCGCAGGCCATGGTCGAGCTGATGAAGACCAAGCCTGCGCCGCAAGGCGTCGATGCGGCGGCATGGGAAAAGAAGAAGAACACGGTGACCGGCATCGGGCTGCACGTGATGGGTGTCAGCGCTTCGAATGCGAAAAAATATCCGCAGGCCGATAAGTTGCTGCGCGAGGCGCTGCCGCTGCTGGGCGACGAACAGATGAAGGCGGAGGCGCTGTTTCATCTCGGACTGGTGAATTACAACATGGGCAATGGGGCCAAGGACGGCTCCAAGCTCATCCTGGACGCGCTGAAGTTCAATCAGCAATGCGCGGCCATCAAGAGCCCGTATCAGGCGCCGGCGACGAAGAATATCGCCGCGATCCGCACACAGTTCCGTTTGAAATAAGGCTGCATGAACATTCTCATTCCAAACCTCGGTACGACATCGCTGAAGTACCAGTTGCTCTCGATGCCGGACGAGACGGAACTGCGCCGCGGGCGAGTGGAGCGCGTCAGCGATTATGGCGCCGCGATCGCGTCGATCGATCTGGGCGGACTTTCCGTAGATGCAGTGGCGTTCAAGGCCGTCCATGCCGGGCCGAATTACCGCGGAACTTTTGTTGTGGACGATGGCGTGTTCGCCGCGCTGACGGAGTTTCTTCCCGCCGCGCCAGCGCACAACGCGATCTACCTGGCCGGCATTCGTGCATTTCAAACGGCGATGCCCGGTGTGCCGCTGGTTGCGGCGTTTGAAACGGAGTTTCACCGCACCATGCCCGAGTACGCGGCGCGCTACGGTGTGCCCGCATCGTGGCACGACGAGTTCGGTGTGCGCCGGTATGGATTCCATGGGGCTTCGCATCAGTATGTGAGCGAGCAGGCGCCGCGCATTCTAGGGCGTGACCGCGACGCGTTGCGGATTGTAAGTTGCCATCTGGGGGGCAGCGCTTCGGTGTGTGCGATTCGAGGTGGACGATCCATCGATACGACGATGGGGTTTTCGCCGCAATCGGGCTTGGAGAATGCCACGCGCCATGGGGACCTGGATGTCTACGCGGTCTTAGACGTAATGCGGCGGCGCGGTCTGAGTATCGATGAGGTGACGGCAGAGTTGGCACGCGATGGCGGGCTGGCGGGACTATCCGGGATTGCGGGCGGCGACGTTCGAGATTTGGAAGAAGCGGCGGGGAAGGGAAGCGAGGCCGCGGAATTGGCGCTGGCCGTATTCAGTTATGGCGTGAAGAAGGCGATCGGCGCCTACGCGGCGGCTATGGGAGGAGTGGACGCGATCGCATTCACCGGCGGCATCGGCGAAAATTCAGCTCGGCTGCGCGACCGTTGTACAGATGGCTTGAAGTTTCTGGGTGTACGATTGGACCGCGATCACAACTACAACGGCAAGGGAGACCGGTTGGTGTCCGCCCATGACTCCGGCGTGGCCGTCGTGGCGATGGCGACGAATGAGGAACTGGTTGTCGCGAGAAGGGCGTTTACCGTGCTGACAGATGCCCGGTGACGACTAAATTTAGTGGTGTCCGCCGATGGCGGGGGGCGCGATGACGGGAGCATGGGCGCCCGGCTTGGCGGACTCGAGCATATTATCTTTACGCATGATGAGCGTGGAGACGTCGTAGCTCGCCATTTCAAAGCCGTGGCCATGCGTGATGGCGTCGGTGGGACAGGCTTCGACGCAATAGCCGCAGAATATGCAGCGGCTGTAGTCGATGTTGTAAACCTTGGCGTAGCGCTCGCCGCCGCTGATGCGCACCAGTTCGGTATTTTCCGCAGCTTCGATGTAGATGCATTCCACCGGGCAGGCAGCCGCGCAGAGAAAACAGCCGACGCACTTTTCCAGGCCATTTTCGTCGCGGCGCAGAACATGCTTGCCGCGATAGCGTTCCTGGAAAAACGGTGGGACGTCGGGATAGTCTTCCGTCAACGCGGGCTGCATCATTTCGCGCAGAGTGATGCCGAGGCCTTTGGCGATTTCCGCCGCCGCACTGAGAACGGTACCGATCTTAGATGCCATGTATGTCTTACCAGTTTACGATGACCGGTGGCGCGGGCGCGAGGTGTTGCGTTTGAGCCTTGCGTTCGAGCCCCGACCGGGCTCAGTTTCGCGAGCCTCAACCGGGTTTCCAGACGGGCACGCGGTCATGGGCGGTGAAGACTTCGGCATTGGCCGTTCGCCCCAATTCTTCGAAATCCGGTTTGGAAAATCCAGTGGAAGACCACTCGACGAGGCCAGCGGCGGAAATAAGGAACAGCGATGGCACATGAGTGATCGCATACGCATTGCTGGCGGAGTAGCCGGAGGAGGCGGCGTCAAGCGCGGTGTCGATTGTGATGCCGAACTCGGTGCAGAAACGCATGGTGGCGGGCGGGGCATCTTGCGAAATGGCGAGGAGGCGCAAGGCGTTTCCGTGGCGGTGAATGCGTTCGAGAAATGGGAACGCCAGCATGCAGGTGGGGCAGGTTGTTTTGAAGAACGCCAGCAGTACCGGACCGTCGCGAAGCCACTGGTGCAAGTCCACTTCTCCGCCGCAGAGTAGCGGCAGGCGAAAACCAATGGCGCTCGATCCAGGCGGAAGAGGCACGTCAGAGTTCCTTGGATAATTGTTGCGCGGCGATGAGCAGTACGTCCATGACGGGCGCGTAAGGCGGCGCATAGGCAAGATCCAGGCCGAGCAGGTCTTCCACCGTCATGCGCGCCTGCAGTGCCGTGGCGAGCACGTTGATCCGGCCTTCTACGCCATATTCGCCAAGGACGGTTCCACCCAGTAGGCGGCCTGTTCCACGATCGGCGACGAGTTCGACGGTGACCGGGCGGCCGCGAAAGTAGGAAGCGCGGTCGCGGCCCTGGATACGGACGGCGGCGGGACGGAATCCCGCCTGGCGCGCTTGCGATTGCGAAAGTCCGGTGAACGCCACGCCGAGGCCGCACACGCGGACGATGGAAGTGCCGATGATGCCTGCGAAGCGTTCACGCCGCCCGGCGGCATTGGCCCCGGCGACGCGGCCCATCTTATTTGCGGTGGTGCCGAGGGGAATCCAAGCCGGCGCGCCGGTGACACGATGGAGCGTTTCCGCGCAATCGCCGGCTGCATAGACTCCGTTGAGATTGGTCTCCATTCGCTCTGTAACGCGAATCGCGCCCGTGCGGCCGAGTTCGACGCCCGAACTCTCAGCCAGCGCGACATTGGGTTGCAGCCCCATCGCATGAACGGTGAGTTCCGCTTCAGGCGGAAGAGCCTCATGCGCAAGCAGCAACCGCACGCCATGGCGTTCGAGAACGCGCCGCAGCGTGGCCGTGAGTTCGGTATCGTCACGGTGGAGAAGATCGGCGTTGCGGTCCACCAGCGTGACTCGCCAACCGCGTGCCCGAAGCGCGCCGGCCAATTCGATTCCGATGTAACCCGCGCCGAGAACCACGGCCCGCGCCGGCGGATTTTGCCGTAAGTATTCCCATAGCCGCACGCCGTCAGCCAGCGTATGGAGTGGCAGGCACCGGTCCGGGCATCGGGCTCGGGCGCCAGTGGCGATTACGAGCTTGTCGTATGGAAGTTTTTCGCCGGAGTGCAGCGTGACTTCGCGCTTCGAATGAGCAATCGCGGCGACCTCCGCCCGCGTGCGCACGCTCACGTTCTTCGTGCGGAGAAATTCGGCCGGTGTGAAGCCCACCAACTGGCGCCAGTCGCGAACCTGGCCTTCCAGCAAATACGGAAGGCCGCATGCGCCGTAGGAAATCTGATCGCCCTTCTCGAGCACGACGACTTCAAGCGATGCATCCAGGCGCTTGGCCCGCGCGGCCGCACTCAATCCGGCAGCGACGCCGCCAATCACCACCAGCCGCATGGACGCGCCCGTCCTTTACTCTTCGCTTTGCGTTTGCTGAACGAAGGCGAGGATGTCAAACCGCTTGATTTCGCGGCCGGGGAAGAAACTGTTCACGGCGTCCTGTTCGTCATTGAAGACCTCGAAGACCGTTTGCAATTTGGTGAGGACGAGAAGCTCGACGTTGCGCCGGTTCAGGTTCAGCAGCTTCAGCGCTCCACCGGTCTTCTTGATCGTGGTGAAACAGATGACCAGGCCGCCTAATCCGGTCGAATCGATGTATTCGACCTTTTCCAGATTCAGCACGACGTTGGTTCGTCCCTCTGTGCTGAGTTTCAAAACCGCTTCACGAAGGGCACCCGTTTCCTGGCCGACAGTCAGTCTGCCGTCCAGGTCGACAATGACAACACCCTCCCGTTCCCGCTGCGAGATATCCAGGCTCATGTGCTCAGTCTATCCCACCGTGGGCAATTCGCTGACGGTGCGGGGTGTTGGAGCCGGGTTTTCGGGGGGCGCGCCCCGCTTGCCGAGAGGAAAACTAATCGTGAACATTGTGCCTTTGCCGAGTTCGCTTTGGACATCGATTTTGCCTTCGTGGGCCTTCGCGATCCAGGAGACAAAGTTAAGTCCCAGGCCAAGCCCACGCTCGGTGTCGCGCGCGCCATCGGGCACGCGATAGAGACGGTCGAAGATGTGAGGCAGGTGTTCGGCGGAGATCCCGCGGCCCGTATCGGTGACCTGCAGAATCGCCTGGCCGGCGGCCGCGCGCACGGTGGCGCGAATGTTGCCGCCCTCCTGCGTGTACTTCATAGCGTTGGTCAAGAGATTGGTGACGAGCCTGTCCAACTGCAGTTTGTCGCCGCGAACGATGACACCCAAGCCGCCTTCGGCACGCATGATTTGATTCATCGCCTCGGCCTGAACTTCGAAACGCTCCACGACGTCGTGCACCAACAGACCGAGGTCAACAGGGTCGTGGGCGATGATGACTTGGCCGCTTTCGGCCTGTGAAAGCTGCAGCAAAGTGCGAACGACCTTGGCCAGGCGGTCCGCTTCCTCCACGGCCTCAGCAATGGCTTCCTGATACTGCTCCTTTGTCGTTGCCGTCATCAGGGCGACCTCAAGCTCACCGCGAATGGTGGTGAGCGGGGTACGAAGCTCGTGCGAGACGTCGGCCGAGAATTGCCGCACCTGAGTGAACGAGTTCTCCAGACGATCGACCATGGCATTGAAGCGTTCGATCAAGTGGTCCAACTCGTCGCCCGTGGACCGGCTGGGAATCCGCAGTTTCAGATTGTCGCCGGTAATTTGCGACGCGGCTCCTGCAACGTCGTTCAGAGGCTGCAGGGCGCGGCCGGCGATCCACCAACCGAGCAGGCTGAACAGTACGATCAACAGCGGTGTTGCGAGGAAGTAGGTTTGCGTCGCGCGTTCGAGTATGCGGTCGTTGTCGGCGAGAGTGCGTCCGACACTGAGCAGGTACTCTTTGCGGCCCTCCATCAAAATGCCGGTGCGGATGAGATATCGCACTCCATCCTGACCACGGCGCTCGCGCCACATGGGCCTGTGTTCGGCCGCCATTCGTACCAATTCCTGCCGCGGCTCTACGCCGGCCTTGGCGTAAAGCTCGGACACTTCGAGCACGTTGCCTTCGGCATCGGTAAGAAGGAAAATGCGGCGCAGGCGGCGCACGAAGAAGGCTTCTTCGCTATCCTCGCGGTCGAAGAACCAGATCGGCTGACTGCGGTCAATCTGCAGGTAGCCGCGCACGGCGCCCCATTCCTGTTCGAGAACGTCGGTGGTGTTCGCGATCAGCAGTGAACTGAGCGTGCTTCGCGTGACAATGCCTACCGTGATGACCAGTAGGATGAACGCAATGCCGTAACTGAGAGAGAGCCTGCCGCGGAGACCCAAACTGCGGCGCCACTTGGGAATGAGGGCGCCCACGAGACTATACTTCCGCCGCTTGCTCCGCCGCGGTTTCCGCGCCCGAATCCAGCGACTTGTCTCCACCTTTGTCGGCGGAGTCGAGCATGTAGCCAACGCCGCGAACGGTGTGAATCATCTTTACCGGGAAGCGGTCGTCGATCTTGGCGCGCAGATGGCGGATATAGACGTCGACAATGTTCGTCAACCCGTCGTATTCCATGTCCCAAACGTGCTCCACGATCATGGTGCGGCTCAGCGGACGGCCGCGATTCCGCATAAGGTACTCGAGAATGCTGAACTCTTTTGGGGCCAGTTCGATGGTCTCGCTGGCGCGGACGACTTTGCGGCGAATGCAATCGAGAGAAAGCTCGCCCACCTGCAGGCGTTCCGGTGTCGGCTGGCCGCGGCGCAGAAGCGCACGGGCGCGGGCGAGGAGCTCAACGAAGGCGAAGGGCTTAACGAGGTAGTCGTCGGCGCCGAACTCGAGACCCTTCACGCGGTCGTCCACGGCATCGCGCGCGCTGAGGATCAGCACGGGTGGGCTCAGCTTGCGATTGCGAATCTTCTTGAGCAGATCGAGGCCGTCGATATCGGGCAACATCAGGTCCAGAACGACCAGGTCGTAGTTGGTCCCGTAGAGCAGATCGATCGCGCGCTGGCCGTCGCCCGCGACATCCACGGCATACCCAGCGCTTTCAAGACCTCGCCTCAAAAAGTCAGCGATTTTTGCTTCGTCGTCGATTACCAGTAGGCGCACTGTGCATTACTCTAACACCACTTGAGGGGTTCGCAAGGGGGGGGGGTGCATTTATCTGTTTTCATGGCACAGCTGGCAATCGTTTGGAGCCTTCTCCACGCGGTGGCACTCCATGCAGGCGCCCATGGAAATGTCCTTTTCCCGGAACAAAACCGGCCTTTCGGCCACTTTGCCATGACACGATTCGCAGGTTGCGCCGGCCTTTAAATGCTCGCGGTGGCTAAAGAAAACGTAACTAGGAATCTGATACACGCGATCCCACGGAATGGGCCGTTTATCTTCGTGGAACTTGGCGAGCGCTTGAATTGCAGGCTTTTCCTTGGCGATGCTTTGATGGCAGCCCATGCACACGGCGGTGGCGGGGAAGCCCATCGTTTCGCCGGGATCGGCATTCTTGTGGCACTGCGAGCACTTCAGACCGAGAGCCAGATGCTGTTGGTGGCTGTAGGGCAGCGGCTGGCGAACGGGCGGGCCGGGGACGAACGATTTGTGGGCAGCCGGTTGTTGGGCGGCCAGCGCGGCGGCGGCCAAGGCCAGCACCAACAGGCGCCTACAACTCGCCACGCCTCATCCTTTCGGCCAGGTACTCGCTGGCGCGCAGTGACAGCGACATCAGCGTCAAAGTCGGATTTTGCGAGCCGCCGCTGACGAAGGCGCTTCCGTCGACAACGAAGAGATTCTTCACATCGTGGCTTTGGTTCCACTGGTTCAGGACGCTCTTTTTCGGGTCGGCTCCCATGCGGCACACGCCGAGCTCGTGAATGCTTTCGCCCGGCGGCACCATTTGCGCATGGCTGGCAACGACTTCAAAGCCCGCGCCTTTGCACATCTCGACGCCCATCTGTTCGGCGTCGCGCGCCATGTTGTGTTCGTTCTCGCCGTAAGTTTGCGTGATGTGAAGTACGGGGATTCCCCAGGCGTCTTTCACATCGGGGTTGATGCGGACGTGGTTCTCAAAACGTGGCAATACCTCGCCCATGGTGGTCATGCCGAAGCCTGTGCCGCGAACATCTGCGAGGGCCTTCCACATGGGCTCGCCCCACAGTCCCAGCTGCGACGCGCTGGGCGTGCCGCCACTGCCGAAGTCGTAGGCATAACCGCGAACGAAATTCTTCTCCCTTGTTTTGAGATTGCGGAACCTGGGAATGTAGCCAGCACCGCCCATGAGCGTGCGCGACGCTCGTCCGCCGCGGGCTTCCGGGACGACCGCGCTGATTGCGCCCTTCACGTAGAACTGATCAAAGAGGTAGTGGCCGAGAACTCCGCTGGAGTTGCCGAGCCCGGCTGGATGGCGGGCGGATTTCGAATTTAGGAGCAATCGAGCCGATTCGAGCGTGGACGCCGAGAGGATCACGCGCTTGGCCGGCACATGGAATTCCTGGCCCGAGCGGCGATCGACGTAGTGCGCGCCGTTGACGAGCCCGGTGTTTGGGTCGACGCTCAACTCGCGCACGACAGCGTTTGCGACTATGGTGAGCTTGCCCGTGGCGAGCGCGTCGGGCAGCAGCAGGTTTGTTGAAGAGGCGAGAGTGCCGGTAGCGCGTCGCGGCTTGGTTGTGGGAACGCCGAGCTTGGCGGCGGAAGCTTTGAAGCGCGTGATGCTCTCGCTGTCGCGGGAATCGTTGGCAATCAACTTGCCGTCGGGCATCTGGGCCCAGCCTTCATTGCGGCCCGACACGCGCAGGATTGGCTCGACGCGATCGTAGAACGGCGCGACGTCCTTGTATTCGATGGGCCAGTTCTCGCCATGGCCATCGTGATCGCCGCATTTGAACTCGTAGTTGCTGAGCCGCCACGAGGCACGGCCCCAGCGCAGCGTTTTTCCGCCGAGGGCGCGGATGCGCACCCAGAAAAACGGGTCGTCCTGCGGGTAGGTATAGGGATTCTGCGATTCGTCGGCCCACATGTTGGCGTCGAATTCGATGGCCTGCGTGACGTGCGGGAAACGGCCCGGCTTGCCCAAACCGCGGTATGGCAGATCGTAGGCGGAGACGAGTTTGCGGTCGCGATCCCAGTCGGCCATCGGCCCGGCTTCGAGCATCAGGCACTTCACGCCCAATTTGGTGAGGGCCCATGCCGCCATGCCACCGCCGGCGCCGGAGCCGATGATGAGAACGTCGTGATCGGTCTTTGCGGCCATGGCTAGTCGAGGCTCCGCCAGTAATAATTCGATGCCGCGGCGGCGCGGCGTCCGCTGTTGGATTCGGCGTACTCGCGCGAGTTGAGCGTTGCCTGCAGCATTTCCGCGCGTGCTTCCCACAGGAACTTGCCGAAGGGATCAGGGGGACCGTAGAAGGTCCACTTCGCCTTGAGCGGCTCCAGTATTTTGCCTGTCTGTTCGGTGGTCAGCTTGTCGAAGCGCACGCCGAAAACTTTGAGCGATTGCGCGTCGAGCTCATGCAAGCCGGAACGCCACAACTGCTGGCGCGCGGCGGGCGATTCTCCGATAACGAAATCGAAGAACTCGGGAACCCCCGCTTCCACGGCGCCAGGCATGCCGTTGAAGGCGGGCACAAGCGTATTGGCTAATGCCCGTAGTGCTGAAAGTTCCATGGCGTCGAAAAATGCCGAACGCTGTTCGCCTACCAGCGACGGGGCGTTCACGACCACTTTCGCGCCGGTTGGCTCAGTTGATGGCGCCGCATACTGAGGCGCGGCGGCCGCGGGTATGGCTGCAGGCAGCGCCACCGCCGCCGGAGCCAGCACCGCGCCGCGCAGTAAGTTCCGCCGCCGCATTTAGGCCCGGTTCTCCACCCACCATGGTTTGGACACCTCGTCGCGAATGACGATGGAGTTCAGGAAATCGGCCGCTTTGGT
>JBDTVQ010000189.1:0-12264 GCA_040007195.1 Acidobacteriota bacterium
TCATCATCGGGAACACCTACAGCCTGTTCGCCTGGTTCTCCGGTCTCTATACGACTAATCCTGCCGACATCTCCTGGAATATCACAGCCGGTGGGATCGCCCCAGTGAACTCGTTCCTGACTAACACGACGGGTACTTGGGAACAGAACGGCATCACATTTGTGGCAACGGCCACCTCGGTGACGTTTAACATTTCCATTAGCACGTTCCAGGCGAGCGGCAACGACTTCGGTCTCGACTCGATCAACTTGGAAGACCTGGGCAACCAGACTGAGGTCCCCGAACCGGGCGCGCTGGCCCTTTTCGGCACGGGCGCGGCATTCCTGATCGGCCTTGGCCGCCGGAGCGCCGCACGAAAGAGTTAGCTTCGGGTCAGTCATCTGGGAATTTAAGTGGCGGCGCGGGGATTTCCTGCTCGCGCCGCTCTTTCTTTTTCGCCCCCGCCCTTCCACGTTCAGCCGCGCTGTGCCGTCCGTCCGGCCTGGCTTACAGCGGCGGAAGGACGATGGGATCGGCAATGGGGCAGCGATTATCGGTGTTTCGCGTGAACTTCACTTCAACTCCACCTCCCGATTGCCCATAGAGCGGCACGGACGCGCCGCATTCAATCGGTGTTCCCGACACCGGCTGAAGCTCATATCGGAAGCACGCTGGAAGCAGGTTTGGCAGGGCGAATCGTGCCACGGCGGCGAAGCCCGTGGGAGCAAAATTGACTTCCGACGCAGGAGCGGCGTAGGTGTCTTTGGCTATCGTGGGCGGACTTGCCGTGCGGTTGATCCGCCTGCTGGTTGGATACGCCTCCCAGCGGTAAATTACGGAATTCGGTCGTGTCCGGGTTACGAACGGCAGGTGTCCGTAGATCGAGGATGGGGTGGGGGGAGCCGGGGGCAGCGGTCGAATCGGGCGCACGCGCCCCAGAGATAGCCAGAAGGAAAGCCAATCATCGGTTGGCGTCATGGTGGTTAGATCAGGCGCTTCCGCAAGCCGCCTGTGCCATCGCTCAAATGCCGTGTCCCGGTCTTCCGAGGAAACAGACGGATCCAACCAGGGCTGATCCAGATAGCTGTCTTGTAAATCTGCAAACTCAGCTTCGGTGCGCCGGGTTTCCGAATCCACTGGAATGGCCACGCGGCAACCGATTACAAGCAGGAAGGCACCGGACCTCGATTTGGCAAAATGCAGGTCCATCGCGCTTTCCGGGGCTCTACTGAAGCTGGTTTGATCGTCTTCCCTTACTCGAAAAAGTTGCATTCGAATCTTTTCACCTCCGATCCATATTCTGGTCGATCCGCGCGGCTACTGGGCCTAAATTCATCACCTAACCGTAGCTTGACAGTTTATGTTTACCATGGTTAATATTGAAAGATTCACGGTGTCTACCTTAATCGCATCACACATAGTTAATGCGGCTTTGCTTGCGTTGCTGCTAGCGCCCGCCGGCTTCGCTCAACGCACGACGACGGAGCTTGAACAGCGGGTTTCGGAGTTGGAGCAAACGGTGAAATTGCTTCAGTCCAAGCTCGATCAGGTGCTCGCTGCCGGGGCGCCGGTTTCCGCTGGCGCACCGGTTGCCGCCAGCGCATCGATTGCCGCCAGCGCGCTGCTTACCGCGAGCGCACCGTCGATGCCTGTCCCAACTGCGGCTCAAGTACCGTTGACGCCTGCTGCCAGCACAGGCGTCGTCTCCCAGGCGCCACTACAGTCCGTGTTCGTGAGCGGGGATTTTCAGAAATCGGCGGACTCCGAAACCCGCCTTCCGGTGGCGGGCTACATGGACTTTCACGTGAACCGCGACTCGGGCGATGCCTTCCGGCCGGACTTTCACCGCTTCGTCCTGCTTTTCGGCCATAGTTTCTCGGATCGCATCAAGTTCTGGAGCGAGCTGGAGGTGGAGCACGCGATTGTAGAAGGTGGCGAAGAGGGCGGGGAACTGGCGCTCGAACAGGCTTACCTCGACTTTCTCATCACACCCAAGTTCAACGTCCGCGCGGGGATGCTGCTAGCGCCTGTCGGGATTGTGAATGAGCGGCATGAGCCGCCCGCATTCAACGGAGTCGAGCGTCCGTTTGTCGAATCGATCATCATTCCGACGACCTGGCACGAGCTTGGGTTCGGCTTCACGGGCGATCTTGGACGCGGGTTCCGCTACCGCACCTATCTCACTTCGGCACTGGACGCCAGCCGGTTCAACGCCGAGTTCGGAATCGCCGAAGGCAAAACGGGCGGCTTCGATGCTTCCATGCGCAACCCGGCGACGGTGGGCCGGCTGGAATTTGCGGGCGTGCGCAGGTTGACGATCGGGGCGAGCCTCTACAGCGGCCTGGCTGGATTCAACACGCCCGGCACGAACCCGCGTGTCACCATCGCCGATGTCGATGGCCGCTACAGCTATCGCCGCTTCGATATCCGCGGCCTGTTTGCGAATACGTGGGTCTCGCGCGCCGGGGAGCTGAATGCGCGCCTGCAGCGCCAGATCGGCGTTAATCCCAATGTCGCCAGCCAAATGCGCGGCTACTATCTGGAGCCGGGTTATCACCTGCTGCCGCGCCGCTTCCGCAAAGACGTCATTGCTTTCGCACGCTACGAAAATTACGACACGCAGCGCGTCATGCCGCGTGGCTTCGTTCCGTTGCGGCAATTCGATCGCACTGCCTGGGTCACCGGCATTACGTTCAAGCCCGTGCCCGACGTGGCGATCAAGTTCGACTACGCCTTTAATCGCAACGAGAGCGCCGTCGTGCGCGCGCTGAACGGAATCAATTTGGGAATTGGATGGTGGTTCTAATGAAACGTACGCTTCTTTCGCTTTGCATGGGCGCGTTGCTGTTCGCGCAAGGCGACACGCAGCGCGACACGCAGCGCAAGCCTGACCGAGTTGTCTCTATCGCCGCGGAGCGCTTCACGTTCAATCCCTCGAAGATCACCGTCAAGCAGGGGGAACTGATCGAATTCGTTCTCACCAGCGACGACACCGATCATGGTTTTCGCATTCCGGCCGCGGGCATCGACGTGGCCATTCCGCCGCAGGGCCGGGGCGAGGCGCGCGTGCGTTTCATTGCCAAGGAGAAGGGCAAGTTTCCGTTCGAATGTTCGCGGGCCTGCGGAGCGGGGCATAACCTGATGCGCGGCATGCTGGAAGTGAAGTAGCGCACGGATGCTACGCTCGCTCACACTGCTTGTTGCCGCCGCCTGCCTGATGGCGCAGTCGACGGGCCGCGTCGTGCTGCCCGGCGATCCGCTTCCTAACATTAACGCGGGTGATTTTGAACGCTTCCGCATCGGCCTGGAAGATTTCACTGAAGTGGAATCGGCCGAAGACGGACTCGGCCCCGCCTTCAACGGTACGAGTTGCGCTGTCTGCCACAGTGTTCCCGCTATTGGCGGCATCAGTACGATGACCGAAATCCGCGCCGGTTACCGCGACGAACACGGCGCGTTCACGGCATTGCACGGCGGCACGCTTTATCATCTCTTCTCGATACCGAACCACCTTTGCCAGGTGCAGATTCCCGCCGAGGCCAATGTGATCGCTCGGCGCGCACCCATCCCTCTCTTCGGAGCGGGGCTGGTGGAGGCCATCCCCGATGAGGCGATCGCCGCGCTGGAAGATCCGGACGACCGGGATGGCGACGGTGTGAGCGGACGCGCCGCCCGCATCACCGACCTTGTGTCCGGCCGCGAACGGATTGGCCGGTTTGGCTGGAAGGGACAGCACGCCACGCTGCTCGCGTTCTCGGGCGACGCCTATCGCAACGAAATGGGCATTACCAACGATCTCTTCCCGCAAGAGGTAGCACTTGGCGTGAGCGAAGAATCGATGCGCCTGTGCAGTCCGCGTAAGGGCCTGGAAGATTTGCGCAACCGCCGCACGGGCCTGCGCGGCATCGACAACTTCGAAGCTTTCATGAAATTCCTGGCTCCGATCGCGCGTGGGCCGATTGACGACCAGGTCCGCTCCGGCGAGCAACTGTTCCAAGCCGTTGGCTGTGCTTCGTGCCACACGCCGAGCTTCACCACGGCGCCCAACGCGAATCCGCTCTTCGACCGCAAAGAGGTCCCGCTTTTCTCCGATCTTCTGCTGCACGACGTGGGCACTGGCGACGGCATTCCACAGGAAGCGGCGGAAGCGAACGAGATCCGCACGCCCGCGCTATGGGGCTTGCGCACGCGCCGCCCGTTCCTGCGCGACGGCAGCGCCGCCACGCCCGATGAGGCCATCCGCCGGCATGCGGGCGAAGCGGTGGGCTCCGTGAAGAAGTATCTTGACGCAACGCCGGCCGAACGCGAAACTTTACTGGCCTTCTTAGGTTCTCTGTAATGCAGCCACGCGCTATGCTGGTTCCTTCATGCCAAAGGCCCTGCCACGACTGCGCATGGATCTCGATTTCATGCCCAGCCCGGATCCCGAACGTCCCGGCCTGTTCATTCGCGATCCGTTCCAATACTCCGAAATGATGTTGATTGTGCCGCCCGCGCTCGTGCCTCTGCTCGAGATGTTCGATGGCGAGACCACCGACAACGACCTGCGCGAACTGCTCATGCGCATGACGGGCGACCCCAACGTTTCCGAAGTCGAATCGAACTTCGTGGACATGCTGAGCAATGCCGGCTTCCTGCATAACGAGATCTTCGAGCAGAAGCGCGAGGCGCGCCATCGCGAGTTCGCCGCCGCGCCGCTCCGGTTGGCAGCGCACGCCGGCTCCGCCTACCCGGCCGAGAAGGAAGAGGCCCGCACGCTGTTTACGCAATACATGACCGGCGACGAGCCTTACGAAGACGGCAACCTTATTGCGATCGCCGCGCCGCACGTGAGCCCCTTTGGTGGCTTCGATTGCTATCGTGCCGCCTATCGCGCGCTGCGGCCCGAGCACCGGGAGCGCACCTTCGTGATCCTGGGCACGTCGCACTACGGCGAGCCCGACCGATTTGGCCTGACGCGCAAGAACTTCGTTACTCCTTTCGGCGAAGCCGTTACCGATACGGCACTGGTGGATGAACTCGCCGCCGCCGCTCCGGGCGCGGTCGAGATGGAAGACTATTGCCATGCCACGGAGCACAGCATTGAGTTTCAAGTGGCGTTTCTGCAGCACGTACTGGACGGACCGGTGCGCACCAGCAGCCTGCTGGCCGCCGATGGGCGCCCGATGATGACCGGCGGCCTGCTTGGGCCCGACGGCCGTCCACTCGGGGGCAGCCGCAACAATCCGGTGCGTATCCTTCCGATCCTATGCGGAGCGTTCGCCCACAGCATTTATGAAGGCGGCATGCCGGAGGACAACGAACACGTGGCGCGCTTTATCGGAGCGCTGGGTGAGATCGCCGCGCGCCGCTCACGCGACCTGGTGTTCGTGCTGGGCGTGGACATGGCCCACATGGGCGCGAGATACGGCGACCAGTCGCCTGCCATCGCGGGCGAAATCGAGATGAAGGCCGTTGAGGAGCGCGACCGGGCACGCATTCAAGCACTTTGTGCGGGCGATTCCAAATCTTATTGGGAGCTGATCCAGCAAAATCAGGACGACCTCAAATGGTGCGGAGCATCGCCGTTCTACACGTTTTCCAAGGCGCTGCCCAATGTCCGCGGCTCCCTTCGCCGCTACGATCAGTGGAATATTGACGAGCAGAGCGTGGTCAGCTTTGCCGGCATGACGTTCGCGGGCTGACGAACATGTTACGCCACAGGAATTTGTTGATCCAAAACTCGAATATTTGAGGCGCAACCGAGTCCGAACAGCTAAGCTAGTCCGGATGCCGCGCGTGCTGGAACCAGAACTTCTCGACGAGGCCACAGGCCCCGCCGTTCAATCGAATCTTTCCGATATCGAACACATCAACCGCTGGTTTGGCGGCGAACGCGCTCTGCACGCCGAACTGGGGCGGTTGCCGGCGATCGACTCCATTCTCGATGTCGCGGCAGGCAACGGCTGGGCCTCCCGTTCGCTGCATCGCCGCTTCGGCGCACGCGTCGTCTCGCTGGACCGCTCCGCCAACAACCTTGCGCAGGCGCCTTACCCGAAGGTTGTCGCCGATGCCCGCGCGCTTCCATTTGCCGACGACAGCTTCGATGTTGTCATCAGCAATCTCTTCCTTCATCACCTCTCAAACGAGGAAGCCCACGCCTGGCTCATCTCCTGCGCCCGCATCGCCCGCCGCGCTGTTATCTGTGTCGACCTCGAACGCAACCGCTTCGCCGAGTGCTTCCTCTCCCTTTCGCGCCCGCTGTTTCGCTGGCACCCGATTACGCTTGCCGATGGACCCACCAGCGTCCGTGCGGCATTCACCTGCACCGAACTTCGGACGCTTGCCGCGCGCACCGGAATCGCCAACGGACTGGTGCGGCGCGCGTGGCCGTGGCAACGCCTGGTGCTATCCTTCGTGAAGTGATCCGCAAGTTTGCCCTTCTATTGCTTGTCCTCGCCGCGCTTGTCTGCCTGTACAAACCCACCCGCCTGGGCGCCATCGCCGCGATGGGAATGGGGCAGGGGTGCACGAGCGAGAGAGCGATGGACGCCTCCGCTCACACCGCGCGCATCCTTGCCGCGAAGGACCGTATTCTCGCCGCCAGCAAGAAGGTGGCAGAGGATCCGCCCTATGTACAGTGGTCGACGCCCGACGGCAATTACTGGATTCCCGCGCGTAAGCATGGCGATTTTGCGTTGCCCTTCAACCTTGCCGAGGAAGAGGTGGGCCTCTATTCGGCGGGCCCGGTTCACATCAAAGAAGGCGACATTGTGCTCGACTGCGGCGCCAACGTCGGGGTTTATACCCGCCGCGCGCTGAAAGCGGGGGCACGCATTGTGGTCGCCATTGAACCCGCGCCGCAAAACATTGAAGTTCTAAAGCGGAATTTTGCGTCCGAAATTGAGCAGGGGCGGGTGATCGTTTACCCGAAGGGCGTTTGGGACAAAGACGACATGCTGGTTCTGCACCAGCACTCGGACAACTCCGCCGCCGACAGCTTCGTCATCAACCAGGAGAAGGACAAGTCCGACACCCATTCCGCCGACGAAAAGCTCCCGCTTACTACCATCGACAAACTGGCGGCCGAGCTGAATCTCGACCGCGTCGACTTCATCAAGATGGATATCGAAGGCGCCGAAGTGAAAGCCCTCAATGGCGCGCGGGAAACGCTGGCCAAATTCCATCCGCGCATGGCGTTGTCGACCTATCACGATCCGACCCATCCGGTGGAAGTGCCGAAGGCCGTTCATGAGGGCTGGAGCGGCTACACGCAAATCTGCGGGCCCTGCACGGAGGTATCGTGGCGCGTCCGCCCCGACGTGCTCTTGTTCTACTAGCGGCCCTGGCGGCATGCTCCTGCGCCAAGCGGTACGCAGTGCAAGGGATCGTTCTGCGCACCGATCCGGCGGCCGGCACGGCGCTGGTTGCGCACAAGGCCATCCCCGGCCACATGCCGGCGATGGCGATGGAATTCCGCGCACGCAACCGGCAGGAGTTTGCGTCGCTGCACGCCGGCTCGCGGGTGGCGTTCACGTTACGAAAAGGACTGGCCGAGAAGGTGCTCACAACGGGGGAAGCATTCGACCCGAAAGAAATCGACCTGACCCAAGCCCCGCCGAAACCACAGCCCGGCGTGCTCATTCCCGACTTCACGCTGACCGATCAACACGGCGCGGCCCTCTCGCTGTCGTCGCTGCGTGGCCGCTGGGTCGCCGTTAATTTCATCTACACGCGCTGCCCGCTGCCCGACGTGTGCCCGCGGCTGACGGCGACGTTCGCCTCACTGCAGCGCCGCTTCCGGGACGCGCCGCTGACGCTGGCTTCCATTACGCTCGACCCGCGCTACGATACGCCGGAAATCCTCTCCGCGTATGCCCGCCGCACGAACGCAGGCCCACACTGGCATTTCCTCACCGGACCGGCGGAGACCGTTTCCACCGTCGCGCGCAGCTTCGGACTCTTCAGTTGGACGGAAGAAGGCGTCATCATCCACAACTCCACAACCGCCCTGATCGACCCCAGCGGACGCCTTTCGGCGCTCATCGAAGGTTCGTCCTTCGGCTTGGAAGAGATCACGGCATTGGTAAACTACTCTCTCGCGCCCTCATCTCCCCCGCGCGACTAAAAGGAGCCCACGTTTGGTCCGCTTCAAAGCACGCGACGGCCGGAACCCCAAGGACCTCGCCGTCCTCGACATGGACTCGCACCTCAAAGACGAGCGCCTCAAGCAAAAGTACGTGTCGACGATGTTCGACATCCTCGCCCCCGGCTACGACACCTTCACGCGCGTCTTCTCCTTTGGCATGGATAAGGGATGGAAGAGCACGCTCATTCGCGAAGGGGTGGCGCGCGCGCCCAAGTCGCCGCGCATTCTCGATCTGGCCTGCGGCACGGGCGATCTCTGCGCGGAACTTGCTGAGCGTACGCAATCGCCTCTTGCGATTGGCTGTGACCTCAGCCCGCAGATGCTGATCGAAGCCTCGCGCCGGGCCCGGCAGACGCCGGAACTCAAGCTGCAATTCGCCGTCGGCAACATGCTGACGCTTGCCTTGCCCGATGCGAGCGTTGACCTGGTCAGCATCGGCTATGGAATCCGCAATACACACGAACCCGACCGTGCGCTTCGCGAGATTGCCCGCGTGCTGCGCCCTGGCGGGGTGTTACTGAATCTGGATTTCTATCGGCCGACGAATGCTTTGTGGCGCGAACTTTATCTCGGTTACATGCTGGTTGCGGGCAACTTTGCCGGCTGGCTTTGGCACCGCGAACCGATTACTTACGGGTACCTTGCGCCGTCAATTCGCCGCTTCGTGACGATGCCTGAGTTTGAAAGCGGCCTCGACCGGGCGGGTTTCGCGCTCGAATGGCGCAAGTCTCACCTGTTTGGCGCGCTGGGGCTGCACGTGGCACGCAAGCGCTAGAGTTCCGGAAGTTCGGCCCCTACTACAGGACTTCCTCCCACGTCGGCGAAGCCAGAAACGCCGAGTGGATGAGCCCTACGTGCGAATATGCCTGGGGGAAGTTCCCCCACATGCGCCGCGCCTTGGCGTCGTAGTCCTCGGAGATCAGGCCCAGGGGTGACAGCGTTCCCAGAATGCGGTCAAACATCTCCCGCGCCTCCGACAGACGCCCGCCGGCGACGAGCGCTTCCACCAGCCAAAAGGTGCAAATGACGAAGGCGACCGTCGGTGTTCCGAAACCATCGTTGAGCTGGTAGCGTAGCAGCCATTCGTCGCGCATCAGGTCCTTGGCGATCGTATCGATGGTCGAACGCATGCGCGGATCGGTATTGGGAAGGAATCGCAGGCGCGGCATCTGCAGCAGCGAGGCATCCAAATCTTCGCCGCCGTAGTGGCCGACAAAGCTGCCCTTTGCCGCGCTCCAGCCTTCGGTGCAAATCTCTTTGTGGATGTGATCCGCCGCGTCGCGGAATTCCGACGTCAGCTTGGGAGCGTGCCGCTCGGCGATGGCGGCCATACGGTCGGCGCCGGCCCAACACATGAGGCTGGAAAACGTCTGCGGCTTCCACTCGGTGCGATACTCCCAGATGCCCGCGTCCGGGATGCCAGCCAGCGAAACGGCTTTGCGTGTGAGGCCTTCAATCAACTGAAAGGCGGCGGGCGAGCGCTCGTCGCTCATACGCTCGTCCAAAAACACCGGCGCCAGCGCCAGCACCATTTCGCCATAGACGTCGTTCTGCAGATGCGTCGCCGCCCCGTTGCCGATTCGTACCGGCTTTTCGCCCTCATAACCGGGCCAGTCCTCGAGGATCGATTCGTCCAGGTTCTGCGAACCATCTACACGATAGAGCGGCGCCAGATTCAATCCCGGCGCTCCTCCGGCCACGTTCAACAGATATCGGACAAACTGCTCTCTTTCTTCGAAGTGCCCGAGCAGGCTGAAGGCGTTTAGGGCGTAGTAGGAGTCGCGCAGCCAGCAGTAGCGGTAGTCCCACGTCCGGCCACTGCCGGGCGACTCCGGGATGGACGTGGTCATGGCGGCAATCACCGCGCCGGTGTCCTCAAAGCAATGCAGTTTCAGCGCCAGGGCGGACCGGATGACCTCCCGCTGGAAGTGCGGTGGAATGTTGCAGTGTTTCACCCAGTTCTGCCAGTAGCGGGTCGTTTCGTTGAGAAAACGCTCGCACAAGGCCGCCAGGGGTTCTTCCACCGGCGTTCCCCAACTCAGGATGAAGTGCTGCCTTCCGGTGAGCGTGAACGGCTGCCCGCCCAGATAGGAAAGCGGGATGTCGGTGGTGAGCCGCAACTGGCTGGAAAATCCCTCATACCGTACATGGTGCGAGCCCTGCACGGAGACGGGCCGCTCATGGGACCATCCCAGGCCCGGTTCACAGACAGCCGAGATGCGGGGAGTTCCCTCCAGGGGTTCGACGATCCGGACGAGCTGGGTGGGACGAAATGCCCGATTAAATTGCAGGAATCGGGGTGCGAAATCAATCACCCGGAACGAGCCCGTCGGGGTGTGGAAAACCGTCTCCAGGATGTTCGTGTTTTGCACGTATCGCTGGGTACCGATCTCCCCGTTTGCCGGGCCGATGCGCCAGCGCCCTCCCCGTTCGGCGTCCAATAACGTCGAGCAAATCGGTTCGGAATCGAACCGCGGCATGCAGCACCAAACGATCTCTCCGCGGTTATCCACCAACGCCGAATATTGGCAATTGCCAATGACACCCAGGTCTTCAAGCCTCATTCAGTGAACTCTATCATGATTATTTATATGTGTTAATGTTATCATAACTAAATGCCACGTATGACAAGGACAGTGTTAGTGCTCCTCGTTGGCTTGGCTGTTCTCACCTGGGCCGCTGCCGGCATCGTGCAAACCACCGCTCGCGATTGGTTTGAGCGCGACGTCAGTTCCCGCGCCCAACTCGTGCTCGTCAGTGCCCGCCAATCGGTTGCAGCCGATTGGTTCGACGATCAGAAACTCGAGAAACAGTTAGTCGACCTCGCCCGAGACGAGCGCGTGATGGGCGCCGCCGTCTGCAACGCCGATCTGACCCCCCGATTCAGGACCTCCGGATTCCCGGAGCAATTCTCCTGCCCCGACGTGGGCTCGCGTGTCCTGGCCGGCGACATTGGCGCAAAGCGGCCGACCGAATGGAGCACGGTCGCCAGTTTGCCCACGGGCCGTGTTCACATCAGCGCGATGTCGATTCCCGCACAGGACCAAACTCTGGGCGTCATCATCCTCCTCCACGACCTCACGTTTATCGAGCGGCGTGTCTCACAGCTCCGCACCTTCGTGCTGTTCGGGTTCGTCCTTCTCTCTATTGGCGCTCTCGGTTTCCTTATCTACCTCACCAAGAGTGCGCGCTCTGGCTGGAGCGCCGAACTGCGGCGAATCCTTCGCACGGGCGGAGAGCAGGAAAGCGAATTTCAACCCATCCTCAGCGATGTTCGCGAACTTGTTGGCCGCATGGCCCGAGAGCGGGAAGACATGCCCGGCCAGTGGACCGCCGAACGCCTCAAGCAAACTTTGAACCGTTATCTCCATGGCGAACGTATCGTTATAGTTTCCAATCGCGAACCCTACATTCACGACCGCCAGGACGATGGCAGCATCCGCGTCCGCCATCCCGCCAGCGGTCTGGTCACCGCACTCGAACCGGTGATGCTCGCCTGTTCCGGCGTATGGGTTGCGCATGGCGCCGGTACGGCAGACCGCGATACGGTCGACCGCAATGACCATGTTCGTGTCCCGCCCGGCAAAGAGGCGTATCATATCCGCCGGGTCTGGCTCACCGAGGAACAGGAAAAGGGCTACTACTACGGCTTCTCCAATGAAGGTTTGTGGCCGCTGTGCCATGTAGCGCACACGCGGCCGATATTCCGCGCCGACGACTGGCGCCAATACCGTGCGGTGAACCAGGCGTTCGCCGACGCCGTGTGCAGTGAGGTGGATTCCGATGATCCGATCATTCTGGTTCAGGACTATCACTTCGCCCTTGCTCCGGCCATGATTCGGGAGCGGCTGCCGGCGGCGACGGTCATCACTTTCTGGCACATTCCCTGGCCCAATGCCGAGCGCATGGGCATCTGCCCGTGGCGCGACGAACTACTCGCCGGACTGCTCGGCAGCAGCATTGTCGGCTTCCACACGCAGCTCCACTGCAACAACTTCCTCGATTCGGCGGATCGCTTTCTCGAAGCGCGCATTGATCGGGAAGGCACGGCCGTGGTGCAGCACGGGCGGCCGACGTTGGTGCGCCCCTATCCTATTTCTATCGAGTGGCCAAGCAACTGGGCCTCAAGCGCGCCGCCGGTTCCGGAATGCCGCGCA
>JBDTVQ010000190.1:0-12250 GCA_040007195.1 Acidobacteriota bacterium
GTCGGCGGTGACATAGGTAACCGGCATCAGGTTCTTGTGATAGATGCTCTTGTCTACGGCGGCCTGGCGCGTGTGGATGAGTTCACTGAGCGCAACGGCGCTGCCGTTGTGGCCTACCTTCACTTCGCTGAGTTTCGCCAAATTCGACCGTGTGGCGCGATCCAGGCGCACCATCAGCGGGACGTCTTCTTTCTCGCCGTCGATGTGCAGCAGGCCGGCCGAAGATCCCGCGGAGGAGAGACGCAGCGTGCGGGCCACGTCTTCTTCCGAGACGCCGTGGAGCGCGGCCTTCTCCTCGTCCACGCTGATTTCATATTTCGTTTGGCCGTCTTCCACGTACCAATCGACGTCGACCACGCCCGCGGTCCGCTTGAATAGGTCGCGTATCTGACGGGCAATGGCGATGCGGCGCTCGAGATCCGGACCGTAGACTTCCGCGACCAGCGTTTGCAGCACGGGAGGCCCTGGCGGCACTTCCGCCACTTTGATGCGCGCCTGAAAGCGGTCGGCCACGGGCTGCAGACGCTGGCGCATCTGCTTGGCGATCTCGTGGCTTTGCAAGTGGCGATCGCCCTTGGATTGGAGGTTGATTTGAATGTCGGCGATCTCGGGTCCGCGGCGCAGGTAATAGTGACGCACCAGTCCGTTGAAATTGTAGGGCGAGGCGGCCCCAGCGTAGGTTTGGAGATTCACCACTTCGGGTTGTTTCTGGGCTTCGGCAGCAAGGGCCTGCGCCACGCGGGCGGTTTCTTCCAGCGTGGTGCCGCCGGGCATGTCGACGACCACCTGGAACTCGCTCTTGTTGTCGAAGGGCAGCATCTTTACTTTCACCAGCCCGAAGTAGAACAGCGAGCAGGAGGCCACCAACAGGACGAGCACGCCTCCGAGAAATGCGGCGCGCGGCCAGAAGCGGTGCAACAAGCCGCCCATCACACGGCGATAGCCGCGCGTCATTAAGTCTTCGCGGCGGTGCTCGTGTCCGGCTGCATCGCGCTTCAAAATGCGAACGGCCGCCCAGGGCGTAACCATAAACGCGATGGCCAGCGAGAAGAGCATGGCAGCAGTGGCGCCAACGGGGATTGGACGCATGTAGGGGCCCATCAGTCCGCCGACAAAGGCCATGGGCAGGATGGCGCCGACGACGGCGAGCGTGGCGAGGATGGTGGGATTGCCCACTTCGTCCACGGCTTCCACGGCGACCTCGAACGGCGGACGGCCCTGGTTCTCGGGCATTCGCCAGTGACGCACGATGTTTTCGACGACCACGATGGCGTCGTCGACGAGGATACCGATGGAGAAGATGAGCGCGAATAGCGTGATGCGATTCAGCGTGTAGCCGTAGAGGTAGAAGACCGTGAGCGTAAGCGCGAGGGTTACCGGAATGGCAGTGAACACGATCAGCGATTCGCGCAATCCCAACGTCAGGGCGATCAACACGCTGACGGAGAATACGGCGATGAACATGTGCTTGAGCAACTCGTTCGATTTGTCCTTCGCTGTTTCTCCGTAGTTGCGCGTGACGGTCACCTCGACGTCGGCGGGCAGGGTGTGGCCCCGAAGATTTTCGACGCGCGCCATCACATCTTCGGCGACGGAGACGGCATTGATGCCCTTGCGCTTGGACACCGCGAGCGTGACGGCGGGAAAAGACTCGCCGGCCGCCATATAGCGCACATAGTCCGATGGTTCTTCACCACCGTCGGTCACCTCGGCCACGTCGCGCACGAAGACGGGCTTCCCGTTGGCGACGCCGGCGACCACGTTTCGCACGTCGTCAGCGGAGCGGAGAAACTCGCCGGTCTCCAATTGAAACTCCCGATTGCCGCTGGCAAAGGCCCCGGAGGGCAGGCGGCGATTCGAGGCTCCGAGCGCGCCGGCCACTTGTAGCGGCGTGAGGTTGTAGGCTGCCAGGCGGGACGGATTCAAGGTGACGCGCAACTCGCGGCGCTGTCCGCCGATGATGGCAACGGCGGAAACGCCGGGCGCTTGCGTGATGGCGTCGTGCACCTGGGCGGACATGCGGCGCAGCTCGAAACTGCCGTAGCGCTTGCTCCACAGAGTCAGCGCGAGGATGGGCACGTCGTCGATTGAGCGCGGTTTCACTAAAGGCAGGGATGCGCCAGGCGGAATCAGATTCAGGTTTGCGTTCAGCTTTTGATTGAGACGCGCGATGGCTTCCGCTTCGTTCTCCCCGACGAGAAAGCGCACGATGGCGACTGAGGCGCCCGGGGTCGATGTCGAGTAGATGTATTCGACGCCAGGGATCTCCCACAGCAGCTTTTCCATCGGCTTGGTGACGCGCTCTTCCACTTCGCGCGGAGAGGCGCCGGGCATTTCGACGAACACGTCGACCATCGGAACGATGATTTGCGGCTCTTCCTCGCGCGGCAGTTTCCATACGGCGAACAGGCCCAACAGGAGCGAGCCCACGATCACCAGCGGCGTGAGTTTGGAATCGATCCAGGCGTGAGCGAATCTTCCCGCGGGACCAAGCTTGCGCGGTTCACTCACGGACGCACCTCGACGGGCGAGCCATCGCGCAGGCGTGGCATGCCGGAGACGATCACGCGCTCACCTTCGCTCAGTCCAGAGAGAACTTCAACCAGCGTGCCGGACCGCGCCCCAAGAGAGACCACGCGCAGACGGGCCACGTTGCCATCGAGCACAAACAGGGACTGCAGTTGGCCGCGCTCGGTGACAGCGGCGTGAGGGACGGCGAGCGCTTCACGCGATCCGGTATCGAAGGCCGCGCGCCCGAAAACGCCAGTTCGCAGGCCGGGCAACGCGGGAAGATCGATCTTGACGATACCGGTGCGGGAGGCCGCGTCGACGGAGGGAACGATCTCGCTGACACGGGCGCGGATCATATTCTCGTTTCCCTCGATGGTGACGCCGACGGCTTGTCCCGGCCGGATGGCACCGAGCCTCGATTCTTCGACGCTGGCCTCAAGCCGAAAGCCGCCTTCGCGCTCGATGGTGAACAGCGGAGCACCGGGAATGGCGAGCGTGCCGGGCTCGATTGACTTCGTGAGGATGATGCCGGAGAACGGAGCGGCAACCACGGCGTAGGCGCGCTGAATGCCTGCCGCTCGGACCTCTTGATCCGCCTGTGCCAGCTTTGAGTTCAGTTGCGTGCGGCGTGCCCGAGCCATGTCGAGTCCGGCTTGCGCCGATTTCATGCGGGCGGAGGCTTCGTCGAGTTCCTGGTTCGTGATGGAGCGCTTACTGAACAGGTCCTGCATGCGGGCGAGGGTCGACTGGGACAAGTCCATTTGCGCTTTCACGGCGGCGATGGCGCTGTCGGCTTCCGGTATTGCGCTCTTGACCTCGTCCCGGGCGGCTTCGGAGCGGGCGATGGAGGATTCAAGTTCACGCGAATCGAGAATGACCAGCGGCTGGCCGTCGGTGACGCGATCGCCAACCTGCGCACGAACCTCTTTGGCGTAGCCCATCAACTTTGAAGAGACCGTCGCCGAAGTTCGGGCGCGAACGACGCCGGTTGCTTCGTAGGTGGAGGGCTGGGCAGTCCGCGAGGCCGTGACGGCTGTTACCGCTACGGGCGTCTCGGAAGGCCGCTTGGCGGAGGGCGTTGGCTCCTTCCCGCATCCGGCCAGGAGGAGCAGAGGAAAGCAACAGAGAAGGGTCCGCATTAGTTCAGAACCTCCGATTCGGCGCTGAGAGTTCCCGCCGCGAGTTCGAGCAGCGTGGCGGCCAGCCGCTGATCATGAATGGCGGCCAGATGGCGTGCTTGGGTTTCGATCAATGCAGTTTCCGTTCGTAGAAGGTCAGTGACAGTGGCCAATCCGGCCTCATAGCGGTTCTGGGAGATCCGCTGGCTCTCTTCAGCCGCCGTGACCGCGGCATGCGCGGTCTCAATTCTTTGCTGTGCCGCTTGCAGCGCGGCCCAGGCCTGGCGGATCTGCAAGCGCACACCGGATTCGGCTCGCGCCTGCTCGGCGGTGGTTTGACGCTTGATCGCGTCGCTCGCTTCGATGCGCGCCTTGTCGGCGAATCCGTTGAAAAGGTTCCAGCGCAGGCCGATGGACACTAGCCAGTTGGCGCCGCCGCGATTGACGAAGCGCTGGCGGTCGGCCTCGAACGCACCCTGGATGGCTACCTCCGGCAACAGACGCGCGTGGGCGTCTGCAGCCTGCGTGTTGGCAATGTCGCGGGCCAGGCGCGACTGCCGCAGTTCCGGGCGCTCGCCAGCACCCTTGGTTTCCAGGTCGGTGAGATTGGCAGGGGGAACGGACAGAGCCGCCAATGGCGTCGAAAGCGTGTGCGGCGCATCCAGCGGGAGGCCCATCGCTTCATTCAGCGCCGCGCGCGCGACGTCGAGATCCGACGCCCGCTGGATCTGCTCCTCTTGCACACGGGCCAAGTGCACGCGAATGGAGAGAACGTCAGCGTCGGTGGCCATTCCGGCCGTCCGGCGCGATTCGGCGCGCTCCAGATCAGACGTGGCCGAACGCATGGCCTGCGCCGTGACCTTGAGCTGTTCCGCTCCCAACTGGGCGCCGTAATAGAACCGTGCCACCTGGGCGATCGTGGTCATCTGCTGCCTGCGCAACTCTTCGGTGCTGAGTCCGTGTTCGAGCTCGGCGCGGCGGGTGGCCCGCTTCGTCCGGCCGGCATCGTAGAGCGGCTGTTCGGCTGTCACGCGGGACTGGAAATTGTTCAAGAAGTCCGGCCGGTTCAGCGGTCCGAGCGCGAAGTTTTGCTCGGTGAACTGGTGCTGGGTGAGAAGGGAAGAGAAGACAAAAACCGGATTGTCGCTTCGCGTCCACGATTCGGAGTAGTTCACCTTGGGCAGCATGCCGCTGCGGGCTTCGGTGATGCCCGCACGCGCCGCATCGCGCGCCGCGGCGGAGGCTTCAATCGTCGAATTCTGTTTGAGGGCGAGTTGTGCCGCGCCCCTCAGAGTAAGGTCGTCCTGACCGGCCGCGACGGCGGCGGCGCCTAAAAGCAGTATCCATTTCATTGGGTTCAGAAACTAGGATGCAGTTTAGTGGCCACGGTGACAAGGTTCAGCGCGGTGCCGGGCATTGGCCGCCCTTTGGCCTATTGTTTTCAGTCTCTTTAGTGCGTTTGCGCCTGGGTTGCAGGACGGCTGTGCCGCCACCCTGGCCTTGGAGGCGGCACTGGATATGGCTGACGGACGAAACCCCAGGTTGCGAGCGGGGGTGCGCAGATCGACGCCGCGCGCGCCGAATACCGCCGGCGATTGCACGCTGAGAATCGCCAGCGCGGCGCGTTATTTGGGTGAACTTCGCTTGTCGGCTTCGTCGAGAATGCCGGCAGGCGTGAACCCGGCGGCGGACCCCTGACCTTCTGTGAAGCCTATCTTGTGCTTCTGCGATGCGAGCTTTGGCATCGCCGATTGTTGAATCACTCTTTGCCGTGCTCTGTAGGTAGCGCGCATTCAAATGCGGATGCGGAATTGATGTCACCTTTTCCGCGATATTTTGCGATCCGTGGATAGGGACATAGAGGCCGCGTGCGGCGCTGGGTGGCGGTCTTTGTGTCAAAGGCCGGGCCGCTGGCAATGATCTGATTGGGCACTTCTCCTTTTTCCACCCAACGCTCGAGAGCGCTGAACATTTCGGCATTGCCCTCTCCATACGCACCGAAACTGTTCACGCCGGGGCCGCCGCCGCAGTGCTGCATACCGGGAGCCATGTACAACCGCGAAAAGTTCTCTGCCGTTTGCTCGCCCATTGTACGTTGCAGTTGCATGTAGTAACGAACCGTCGCGGGGGCGGGAATGGCCGGGTCGTTCCAGCCGTGATAGAGGATCAGCCTTCCTCCCCGGTCATGAAATCGATCGAGGCGCGGATCGGTCGCATTCAAGATCGTCGCAAGTTCGTCCTCGCGGTTTGCCGGGCCGCGGGTGGTGTCCAGTTTCTGAATATCGAAGGCTGGATCATTGAAGACCACGAAGCGGAAAAAATTCGTGGCAAACATCTCCTGAGCGCTTTTGGGTCCGGTGATCCAGGGACGCCAACCTCCCGGACCAGTTTCGGCGCCCGGAGGAAAGCCGTCAAAATTCGACCTGCCACCCGCAGCGGGCAAACCGGAATAGATCTTGCGCAAGGTGTCGGCTTCGTCCTTGGGCAAGGCTTTGAGCATCGCTTTGGGATGACAGGAGTCTGGCCGGTCGATCATGCCGTCCGCCAGTCCTTCGGACACATCGCATTCTTTGAGCACGGCCGACTCGATGGTGGCTAGTTTTTCAGGGGCGATGGGGGCCTTGGCGAGGGCCTGCTGATTCCATGCGAACGCCGCCATGAGAGTGGTGAAGTTGTTCGCGGGCGCACCTGCGATGATGCCGTCGTAGTCTTCGGGAAAGCGTTGCGCTTCCATCAAGGCTTGGCGGCCGCCGTTTGAACAAGAGGAGAAATAAGCGTGGGACGGCGGCTTTCCATAGAACGATTCGGTGAGCGTCTTGGCACGCTCTGTCATCAAGTGAATGGCGCGGGATCCGTAGTCGATTATCTTTTCCGGGTGGTCCAAGGCCCAAGCGGCGTCGCCTGAGGTGCCGGAGTGGCCAGTGTCCGTCGTTGCGGTTGCGTAGCCGTGCCGGAGGGCGCCAGCCAGGCCACTCGCAGCGCTGTAATTTAATGTGCCGGCGAAACCGCCGTTGCCTACGCCCTGAAACTTTCCGTTCCAGGCCGTCAGCGGCAGCCAGATTTCGATCTTGATGTTGGAATCGGCGGATGGATGAAGGGTCGCCTGTACGCGGCAGAAATCGGGAAGGCCCGGCGGCGGCACCTTCTCCCCAGGCGGGATGAAGTTGCTTCCCCTCTCCTCATGGACATCGGTGAATATTGCTGCCGGCAAACTCAGGGACGCCAAGCTTTCGCAACTCGCACCAAAGAGGGGCGCGACGGCCAGCATGGAGAAGACGACCGGCTTCATCATGCCCGACATGTTACACCCGCTGGGAAACGAGGGATCGCGCCTTGTGGAGCACGGTGAATTGGGCTCGCGCCTTCGCTACTTTGCGCTGGAAGTATGCTGCGAATCTCTTACTTCCACGGCCCGGTGAATCGTCCCCGAATCGAAGACCTTGAGGTCCTGATTGGCAGCCTGGAAGTGTAGTTCGTCTCCAGCAACTTCCATCAGCATGAAGCTCCGGTCGCGGGCGTTTCCCGCTGCCATGGTTTCGGTACGCTCGATTCCATCTTTGCGGAGTTTTGCAGAGGAGCCGACGATGAAGTAAGTGATGCCGGACTGCGGCTTGATGCGCTCGTAGAAATGCTCATGGCCGGTGAGGACCACCGACACCTGGTACTTCACGAACAGCGGCTCGAGCACGGCGCGCAGACTGACGTCGGGGCCGTGCCGTTCGCCGGATGAATAGAGCGGGTGATGGAAGAAACAGATCTTCCAATCGCTGCCCGAATCTTTGAGGGCGTTTTCGAGCCAGCTCAATTGGCGGGCATCCATGTAGTTGCTATCGAGAGCGAAGAATCGAACGCCGGCGCGCGGGCGAAACGTATAGTAGCGCTGGCCGTTCATGTTGAAGTTTTTGTAGTTGATCTGGGTCGGCTGGTCGTGATTGCCGAGGGAGGCGTAGAATTTTACGCCAGCGTCGAGCAGGGCTTTATACGGCGTTTCAAACTTCCGCTGGCAATCTTTTGCGGTTTCCCCACCGTAGATGTTGTCGCCCATCATGACGGCAAAATCGAATGGAAATGTTGCGCGGGATTCGGCGAGGCGCGAACCGATGTGGATTGCCGGAGGATCTCCCGTACCGGAGTCGCCGATGACGGCGAAGCGGAGGGAATCCTTCCCAACGGGCGGTTGGACCTGGGCAAGGGCGACCCCGGCCGAAATTATCAGAATCAGTTTTTTGAACACCGTTCGTCTCCTATGGCAAGGCATCGGGCAGGAGGTCGAGGATCAGCCGGGAATCGGCGTCGTAGAGAATCAACGTCTTTCCGACGAAGCGGTACTCAACTCCTTTGGGCAACTGAGGAAGACGGAGTAAAAGAGTGGGCGGCACCGTGGAGAGCGGCGCCTCCTTGGGGTAGATCAGGTTCACCTTGGGAACGAATGGGGTGCCTTCGGCGACCGGGTTGCCTTCCTTCGTCATCTTGCGGGCCGAGGTTCCAGCGGCACCGTTTACCTCGCTGCGAATGACCCGGCGAATTTCGGTTGCAGTCTCGGGGGTAATAATGTCACCCTCACGGGCTGTTGATCGGGCGTCGCGGATGGCGGTGGCCGCAGCGACTTTTCGCGATTCGATCAGCTTGGCGTCATCTTTCTTGACTGGCTCGGCGAAGCCGGACACCACTTTCTCCTTTAATTTGACGTATTCCGTAAGTCGCGAACTGAATTCGTGGCTTGGGTGAACCGGCTTTACATCGTTCGCCACGAGAGTGGCTGCGGCGGCAAGAAGTCCGATCAAAAAAATAGTTCGCAGCATTGCGTGAAGTGCTCCACGTCTTAACTTGCAATCCGCACTCCAAAGGAGAGGGAGTAGCGGTCGGATATTGGATGCGCCGGCATTGCGCGTGGCGCGGATCTACAGCGTTCCGCAGTAGATCCGGCAAGAACGGATACTTACTAACCCCCTGTTCAACTTTTTTCTTCTTCTCCTATTGACCGCCAGCACCACCCTCTGGTAGTGTCTAATGACGGAGAGATTCCAATGATTCTGCAAAACCATAAGTTCGGGTTCACCAATCCCGTCTGGTGCGGCCTCTATGAGGGACCGTATGCCGGCTTGCGGAACGGCTCCCCGCGCCAAAAACGTAGCTCACTCGGTAGAGCATCTGGCCTCCGCCAGAGGGTACTGGGTTCGAATCCCAGCGTTCCAGCAACGACTTGTCCCGTCGTCCGCTAACAATAGGGGCAAGCCCGGCCTCTTCTCCCGCCACTTTTTCATAAACGTAGTTAGTTTGCGATAAAGCCGGCAGCCGAAATGCTGCTTTGCGCTTACATGCAACCTGATTCGACTTAGTTGCACCTAGAAGTCGTGTCTATCATGTATGCCCGCGGCGTTACCGGTGGCGAAGAACCGGGCAAGCCCCAAAAACAATTCAACAAAACATGGTTTCATCCGTCAGTCCAAAGGAGGACGCATTTATGTTCACGCGCATTACTATTGGCGACCGCGAGCGCGCCCTCATCATTCGCTCCGGCCGCTTCGTTGAAATTCTCGAGCCTGGCACGCACTACGTGTTCGCGCTGCCCGGAACCGTTACCGTGGAGCGCCACTCGCTCACGGACCGCAAGCTTTCCAGCGCGTGGACTGAGTTCCTCGTGAAGGAGCGGCGCGCCGTGGCCGAGCGGTACTTCGTGATCGTCGAGACCGGCGACCGCGAAGTGGCACTTGTGTATGCCGACGCCAAGTTCGCCGAGATTCTCGGCCCCGGTTCGCGGGCTCTTTATTGGAAGTCCGCGTCCAGCATCGGCATGCGTGTCATCGACGTTCATGCCGAGCCCGAGGTTCCGCGCGAGGTGCTGCGTTCCATCGCCTATGCCGGAAGCTTTCCGCTGATCACCGGCGCGCTGGTGGAGGAAGGGAAGACCGGGCTGCTGTTCATCGAAAACCGCTATGTGCGGTCGCTCGGGCCCGGGATGTACGCATTCTGGAAGCCCGCTTCGCCGCGTGTGGAGGGCTTTGATCTGCGCTCGCAGACGCTTGACGTCACGGGGCAGGAGATCCTCACCAAGGACAAGGTTTCGCTCCGTGTGAACATCACGGCCGAGTACCGAATCTCCGATCCCGTGGCGCTCCGCTTGTCGGTCGCCTCTTCGCAGGAGCACCTGCACCGCTCGCTGCAGTTGGCGCTCCGCCGGTCGCTTGGCGCGATGACGCTCGAGGACCTGCTCGCTCGCAAGACCGAGGTGGAGCCCGAAGTTGCCGCGGAAATCCGCGCCGACTTCGCCTCCATCGGTGTCGAGCTTCGTTCGCTCGCTTTGAAGGACATTGTTCTTCCCGGCGACATGCGCGAAATGCTCAACCATGTAGTGGCCGCCGAGAAGCAGGCTCAGGCGAACCTCATCCGCCGCCGTGAAGAGACGGCCGCAACGCGGTCGCTGCTCAACACGGCCAAGCTGATGGAGGACAACCCGATCCTGGTCCGCTTGAAGGAACTGGAGACGCTGGAGAAGCTTACCGCCAAGGTTGAGCGCATCCACGTGTCCGGTGGCTTCGACGGGCTGCTCAGCGAACTACTGCCCAAGGGCCGGCCCTAGCAAGCGGCGGCAGTGGTGGGAAGGCAATCTTCCTGCCCTTGCCGCCGCTGTGTGTTTCAGCGTCCGAACCCGAAGCCCACTCCCACCATGAATTGATTCCGCGTCGGCCCGCCTGAAAATGTTCGATCCAACGGATCTCCGGTGAAATCGTCACGTACTGCGTCTTGATATCCAGCCCCGCGCTTGCTGCCGGACCGAACTTCGTGAGCGTCGACTTACTTTGCCCACCATAAATCTCGTACGGAAATTCAGGCGGCTTGCACGAGCCTTGCGGCCCCATGCAGGAATACACTGTCTGGAAGCCACTGCGCCGGTGCGACCAGGCGCCGCCCGCGCCGATGTACGGACGGAACTTGCCCTCCGTAAAGCGGTACTTGAGCAGCAATGGAAAATCCCACGTTTTCACCTTGTCGGTGATGGAAACCAGGTAGGGGTTCTGAGTGGAGCCAAGCGGGAAGCTCATTGTTGAATTCTCGCGGCTGGTGCGCGCGAGGGCGCTGAACTCAACTCCCAACCGGTACGGCAGGTGAAGTTCGATAAAAGGGCCGCCGGTCCAGCGGCTTTGTGTGTTCGTCGAATTTGGACTTATGTGGGACTCGTCACTGAACGGAACGCCCAGTTTGAAGCCGTAGGTAAGCGGCTGGGCGTGAAGTGCCGCGACGCTGGCAAATAGGATGAGGCATCGATACATGCCCGTACATTCGCAATCCGGCGGCCAACGTTGCGTTGTTGAGAGGAAAGAGTTTTCGCCGTTATCGTGTGAACCGGCTTCACACTGTGAGGCCGAGCGTGCCCAGCATTCCGTCGATTGCATCGTCGCCGGCTTCATCGAGCGGGGACACGTGATGCAGCGACCAATCTTCGTAGTGCATCATCGAATCCCCTTGAACCAAGGTCCGCAGAGGGCTGAGTGTTTCCAGTTCCAACGTGCCGCCGTTCACCCACATCTCAAACGACGCGCCGAAATCCGGATATTTCCAATCGATATCGGCCTGCGTGCGCTTGACGAACAGGTCGCCGCCGAGCAGGTATGCACCCCATGTGTCACGACTCCAGAGCCCGAATTTATTGGGAGTTGCAATCGAGGGTTGCTGCCGCAGGGTCAGATACTTTTTCGTGATCTTCAGGCGCTCGTCGGTGAAATCGGAGAAGGCCCACATGATGAGCGGGTTCGTCGGCGCGAGCATTTCCGGATGCATTCCACGAGGAGGGAATCCGGCGATGCCAAGGCCTCCCGGGGCCATCATTGTCAGCGCCCAGATGGAAACTTCAATCGGCCAGCCGCCGCGATTCCACAGACGGTGGGTGATGCGCACCTGCCCCTTGCCGCGTAGTTCGAGAATCAATTGCTTCTGCAGACCGACGCTCTCAACAGGGGCGGTGGCGATGATTCCGCCCTCGATCCGCTTTACGTCGACCGAAACATTATCGGGATAGTATGTTCCTGGCATCATCTCCGGCGCGACCCACAACCTATGCCCGCCGCGGCATTTGAAATCAGGTTCGCCCGATGTGTCGAGCTCCGCCGGAAGGGTGAGCATGAGGTTTTGCCCGCCCACGAAACCGTAACGAATAACGCGCGGGCCGAAGTCCGTCGTGATGTCGAGTTCAATGACTCCGTCGGAGAGGCGCTCGAATTTCACCGGCCCATCCACCCGCCGTCGACGACCAAAATCTCACCGCTCACGTAGTCGGAAGCCTTCGACGCGAGAAACACCGCCGCGCCTTTGAAGTCCTCGGGCGTGCCCCAACGGCCCGCTGGAATGCGCCCGAGAATCGCCGGGTTGCGCACGGGGTCCTTCTGCAGGGCCTCGGTGACATCGGTAGCAATGTAGCCCGGCGCGATGCCGTTCACGCAGATGCCCTTTGACGCCCACTCGTTCGACAGCGCTTTGATCAGCGAACCGATGCCCGCCTTCGACGCCGCATAGCCTGGCACCGTGATACCGCCCTGGAATGTGAGCAGCGAAGCCGTGAACACAATCTTGCCCGAACCGCGCGCGATCATCCCCTTCGCCATTTCGCGGGCGAGGATGAATTG
>JBDTVQ010000191.1:0-12229 GCA_040007195.1 Acidobacteriota bacterium
CTCCACGGCAGCAACTGGGCCGCCGGAGAAATCGCCCACATGAACCTCGATCTCTCCCGCGCCTCGGAAAACTGGAAGGCCCGCGGCTACCTCGAATCCATCGTCGGCTCCGACCGCATACTCTCTCAACTCTCCTCCACCGCCGCGTCGCCCGCCGCCGCCCAGCCCTCCGCCCGCCAATTCCTCGAACACGCCCGCACCCAAACCGGCCGCCCGCGCGAGTTCTTCGACGAGATCATGCAGCACCTCGGCATCGCCGTAGCCAATCTCATTTGCGCCTTCGATCCCGGACTCGTCATCCTCCAGGGAGGAATCTTCCGGGCCGGAGATGACCGCGTCCGCGAAGTGATCGCATCGGCCGTTCCCTGGGACACGCGCGTCGTCGTCTCCGATATTGCCAACGACGCGGTGCTCCTCGGCGCCGTCGCCGCCGCCCGAGCGCAGGCCTACGAGCGCATCGCCCGCCTCCTCGACGAATCCAACACGGCCACTGTCGCCTCCGAGCCGGCCTTCGCACGGGCCTGACGCGTCGCGGTCACGCCCGGATCGCCGGTGAAATTTCTCCGGCCCTGCATAACTTACCGGCAGGAAGACCTTGACTGTCTACTCGGGAACCGGAAGCCCGTTCGCACGCGCATATTGCTCGGCGATCGTGTGCAGCTTCCGCGCATACTCCTCCAGCCCCATACTCCGCTCGGCGGCAAACATGTAGCCAAGGTCCGCCGTTCGGGCGGCCCATTGGTCCTTGGTGTCGTCGAGCACATGGACATATGCGCGGCCATTCACCGCCTGCCCCTTTGGGAACTGGCTCACCTCAAATACCGCGATCAACTCGCGGAATACCTCCTCACCCTCGCGCTGCGTCCGCACCACCAGACTGTGCGCCGAGCGCAACGCCCGCAACGCGCCCCTGGCATCGCCCTTTGCCGCCGCTGCCTGAGCCTCTCCCAGCGAATGCTCCGCCTCGGTCAGCGTTTCGAGGAGTTGCCAGTGATGCCCGATGAACCGGGCGAGGGCCGCCAGGACTTGCAGGTTGTACCGGTTTCGATCCGCGTCCGCCATCTGCTCTACCAACGCCTGGACCAGCCGGTCATTCTCGCCCCGCCGTTCGCGAGCCCGCTGTAAATAGCGTTGATACGTTCGGGCAAAGCTCGGCTCCACGCGCAGATCGCCCGCCGCCGGAAGCGGAGGCAGCACCAGCGTCTGGTCCCAACGCGCCGTGCCGATCCCCTTGCCATCGGAGTTGCCATATCCCGGCCCACGCACCCGCGAAGGCACGCGGTCCCAACTCCGCTGCCACGCCCGCGCCTGCTCCTGCAGCGTGCGGTACAACTCCGTCATCCCCGTCACGCGCGGCCCGTAGTAGAACCGCATGAACTCGGCAATGTGCTGCTCGGCGTTCACCGCGCCCGGGTTCCAACCATACTGCGCCGCGGCCGACCATCCCAACCAGAACGTCTCCCCATGCAGCCCCGAATCGTCCCACGCCGCGCCGAAGATCCCGATCGGATTCACCTTCATCGCCCGGTTGTTCAGCACGCTCCGGAAGCCCGCCGTCACGCGTCCGACCGGCGATCCGCGTTCGAACTCAAATGGATCCTCCCCTTCTGCCGCAGGCAAGTTGAGATCGCCGTCAATGCTCAGATAGTCCGGAAACAGGAACTCGCTGCCTTGCATAGACAGGTACAGCAGTTGCCGCATCCCCTTGCGCCGCTCGATCTCCTCAAAGCCGTCCTCGCCCATCACGCCGTCGATAATATCGGAGGGCAGCGTCTCTAATTCCTTGGGCAGCAGCGGGTACTCAAGCCACGCCAGCATGCGCCTGCCGCGCGAGGCCACATGGTCGCGCGCACGCCGGTCAAATTCCGCCAGCCTGCGGCTGCGCGTCTCGGGGTTGTATGGCGCGCACGTGCCTTCGATCCCCGCATAGTAAACCTCATCGGTGGAGACAAACAGGTAATCGACACCCTTCGTCGCCGCGATCACGTCATCGTACATCTGGAAGATCAGCTTGTACGTGCCTTCCTCGCACAACGCCGCCTGATAGTTGTTGCCATCGGCGCGCAGACGCGCGAACTGCGGATGCTTCAGCACATACGACAGATGCGCCGGAGCCTGAATCACGGGCACCACCTGAATGAACCGCTCCAGCCCGTAGTTCACAATCTCCTGCAGCTCGGCGGGCGTAAACGCCCCCGGCGCTCCAATCACCGGATTCGACGGATACGCGAATTTGTCCTCCAGCTCGAAGCCGATCATGTTCACCTTCATCCGCGCCGACCAGTCGAGATACCGCTGCAGCGTCTCCATCCGATCCTGGTGATTCTTCGTATCCCAATGCAGAAAGCGCAGTTGCAGCCGAGGCCAGTCTTCAATCGTTGCCTGCGGCAGCAGCAGCGTTCCGCGCGGCCCCTCGCGCACCAGTTGCAGCAGCGTCTGTACTCCATAGAACAACCCGGCATCGCTGTTGCCGGTGATCTGAATTCCATCCGCCGCAATCCGCAATCGGTAAGCCTCCTTGCGCAGTTCCGGATCATCTACTCCGCTAACGGCATCCTGTTTCACCGCCAATTGGATCGCCTTTGCGCCACTCGCCGCCGGCGAATATTGATGGAACCCGCGCAGGTCCTGCGTGAGCGAGCGGATGGCCATGTGCGTGGCCGGCAGCCCTTCGCTCTTCACGAACCACGACCCATCGAGCGCAACGTCGCCGTCTCTCAAATCAACCCTCTGCGGCGTCGGAATCACCGAGTAGCCGCGCAGCCACAGCGGCGTCTGCCCCGCGAGCGGAGCCACGGCAGCGAGAACCAGAAGCGCAGCGGTCCTCATTGTTGCCCCGCACCTTCCTGCCCCGCCTCGAACTCGTAGATCGCCCCGCCCGCCGTCTCAGGCCGCCTCCGCAACACACGCATCTGCGCTCCCCGGTATTGCGCGCGCACCGTCTCCAGCGGCACCAGCGTATGCATCGGCCCCTCCGCGTCGCCCACCCACACGCGCCTCGGGGCAAGCTTCGCCGCCAGCTCCGGCAGATCGTAACTCTTCAGCACGCCCGGCACGACCTCCTCGAAGATGCCCTGATTCACTGGGCTTTCCACCACCGCGTGGTAGGAGATGAGCATATGATCAAGCGCCACCTGCCGGATGCGCTCATCCAGCACGGCCGCATGCAACATCGCCGTCGCGCCCGCGCTATAGCCGGCGCCGTTGATCCTTCCCGCGTCCACATCCCCGACGCCGGCCAGCACATCCACCGCGCGCAAAACATCGAGCGCCCGCATGCCCGTCAACGTGCGCCCCGTCAGAATGGCCGTCATCGCGCCTTCGTAGTCGCCGAAATAGCGCGTCCAAACACGATCGCTGTCGATGTGCCGCGTCTCGCCGAATCCGCGCGCGTCGATCGACAGAACCACGTAACCGGCCTGTACAAAGGAAGCTGCCTCGCCGTCGGCCGCCGCTTTCCCGCGCCCATGCACGAGTACCACGGCCGGACGCTTGCCCTCCGCGCTTGGCACATAAAGCAGCGAGGGGATGACGACCCCCGGCTCGCTGTCGAAGATCAGCCGGTCGATGCGATACCCCGCGCGTTCGATACTCCCGAAACGGCGCACGTTCAGCGGGCCATCGTTTTTCTCAAACCCCGTCAGCCGCCGCACATCGTCCACGTTCACCGCGCCGCGCCGCAGCGCCAGTGCGCGCGCCCGGTTCAAGCTGAAGACAGTCTCGCTCCCGAGCGCCGTGTTCACCTGGCCTGTCTTGGTGCAGAACAACTCGTCCTCCGGCTCCAGTTGCACATCCGGCTCGCCTTCCGGCGCCACCCCTCCTTTCAGCCACTGCTCGAACCACTTGTAGGAAGCCAGCCGCCGTTCCTTGTTATAGCCGTGGCCGTCGTTCACCTCCACCATCCCGATGCGCTCCGGATCGGTCCAGGCGCGCTTGGCCTCGGCGAACGTCGCCCGAGCGCCAGCAATCGAGAAGAAGTCCCGAATCGCCGTGAGCATCATGTAGGGCCTGGGCGCAAACGCCTCCACGAAGTCCGCGTGATCGAACCCGCCCGCGATCCAGCCCGGCAGACATTGCTCGGCATCCTGCGGCCCAATCGTCTGCAACAGCCGTCGCCAGGAAGTAATGAAGCACGAAGGAGCGGCCACGGCGAAACGGTCTTCGAGCGCGCCCAAATACGCCGTGTGCGTGCCGCCGCCTGAATTGCCGGTAACGCCAACCCGCTTCGGATCCACCTCCTTGCGCGACAACAGATAGTCGAGCGCGCGAATTCCATCCCAGATCGTGTAGCGCGCCAGCGCATCGCCCACCAGCAACGTCTGGGCCCCCAACACCGTATGTTCCGTCGTCGATCCGCCTGCCTTGCTCGCGCCCAGGGCTTCGTCGAACAACTGTACGCGCTCGCCCTGTCCCAGCGTGTCCCATGCCAGTGCCACATAGCCGCGCCGCGCAAAGGTCACCAGCATCTTCTGCCACGCCGAATGCGACTTCGCGCCTTCCTCATGGCCCAACGGATACAGGATCGCCGGGAAGGGTCCCGTACCCCGCTGTGGAATGTAGAGATTCGCCGTCACAAAGAAGCGTGGCTGGCTCTCAAATACAATTTTCTCGATCCGATAATCGCCGCGATCGAGAGTCCCGGTCACACGAGCGTTCAATGGAGTGCGATTCGGAAATCCGCCCACGCTGCGCTGCATCTGCGCCCGCACCGATTCGCGCCGCGCTTGCAGTGCCGAAGCGTTCAGCCCCGCCACCTTCCGCTCGCGCTCGTCCAATTGCTCCATCGCCAGCCGGCGGCAATACTCAGGGAGCATCGCACGAATCTCGCCGAAATCCGTGTGCCCCTCCAGAAAATCGAGCGCCTGATTCTGCTGCGCCTGCAACGTCGCCCCTATGCAGAGGAGGAGAGGAATCAGCCGGAAATCGGACACACAGACTGAGTTCATGGGTTGACAGTAACACGCGCCATGGGCCATGACGCAAGCTCAAATCAAGGCCCCGGCTTTACTAACTCGCGGCTTCGGCCGCTCTTCCGCCTCTGCCCCGACGATTGCAGGCCGTACATTCTTCCGAACAGGAAACGAAGCCCAGACCCAGCTCCATGAAGCGATGGCCGGGGGTGCTGTCGATCCTCCTTGGCCGCGCTGCCCTGATCTTGAGGCGCGAGTTGTTCAGGCCGGCGTGGTTCAGTGCGTTGAGTGTCTCCCTGCGAGCGAACTCAGGGCTTGCGTACCCGCCGCTTCAACTCGGCGGCCATCGTGGCGCAGAGCTTCGCGGCGCTTGCTGCGTTGTGCCGTTTGGTAACTCGGGGTAACGGCATCGATGAGAGACTTGATGAGTGCCCCTACCGTTGATCGTCGCACTTGCCGCCGCTTTCCCCTTGCTCGCCGGCCCTGCGTTGCCGGACGAAGTGCGTGTCGCCAGTTCCAGCACCCATACGCTCGTTATCGGACCTGACGGTACCGTCACGTGCCAGGGCCGCAACCAGTACCGCGTGTGCGGCGCGGATTGCCAGTGGGAAAGGGTTCCACCCATGTAGTTGTCGATAGGCATGGTAACTAACGAGGGGTTCGTATCTCAAGCCGTCCACCAGCCGCAGGTGATCCGATAAGAAAGTCCACATTGAGAATGTGAAGCGTCACGCTTCACGCTGCGGAGCAGCTACTTGAAGGCCGGACAGCCATCCTCGACATTCATGACAACTTCGCAGTCGCAGTAACCACCAAATTCACGAAGCCATTGATGGGTAGGTTCTTCTTCCCGCTTGTTTTCTCGGATGAATCGTGCACCGCGACGTGTGGCCGCAACCGCTTTCAAGGCGATCATCGACCTACACAAACAGGCTCTTTAGCTGCTGCCTCGGCGCGGGTAGCTCTGCTTCAGCCTTTCCGCCTCCCGGAGTTCGTGCGAACTGTTTTTCGGATTCATCGGGCATCGCCATCACAATACCGCAAATCATGTCGGGCACAGTTACAGGCACAGGGGAAAGATCGGGATGGATACGGGATGATGGGCAATCGCACAACTGCCTCACGAGTTGAGGTGTTTTTGTGGTGCGGATGAGAGGACTTGAACCTCCACGACCTTGCCTCGCAAGGCCACGTGCGCATAGTGCTGGGACGCCGCGGCTACGCAGCCGAAGCGCCGGACCGGTTTGACCAGCCCACCGACATCACCTTTTCCCGCGATGGAAGCATCTTCGTTACGGATGGCTATGGCAATTCCCGTGTCGTCAAGTACACTTCGAAGGGCGAATTCGTGGCCGCTTGGGGACATAAGGACACAGGCCCCGGAAAGTTCCAACTCCCTCATTCGATCGTCATCGACGACCGCGACCGGCTGCTCATTACAGACCGCGAGAACTACCGGATCCAAGTCTTCGATACCAACGGAAAGTTTCTCGTAGAGTGGGACGACGTCGGCTCGCCCTGGGGACTGGCGTTGTATGAAGACGGCGGCGTGTGGATGGCCGACGGCCACAACAACCGCGTATTGAAACTCACTCGCGACGGCAAGATAGCCGGCATGTTGGGCGGCGCCGGAAAACTTCCGGGCCAATTCAACTTCGCCCATCACATCGCCGTCGCGCCGGACGGCGCACTATACGTGAGCGAGATCCTGAACTGGCGAGCGCAGAAGTTCGTTCCCAATCGGGAAATACACGCTACTCAGTAGCGTGAAATGCTGAGACGGCGCGCGCGAATCCCTTGGCCAGGAGTCCACGGTCGGATTCAATCGCGATCACCGAGAATCCCATGCCGCGATACCGGGCAGCTTGTTCCTGTGTTCGAGCGAGGATGCCGGTGGCCTTGTTTGAACCGCGAGCAGCCTCCGAAACTCGGCTTAGTGCGGCATGGAAACCTTCGCTCGAATCGGAGACACCCATGCTGATGGATAGATCTGTAGGGCCAACGAAGAGGACATCCACCCCGTCGATGGCGGCAATCGCGGCCACGTTCTCCACGGCGAGGCTCGACTCCATCTGCACCATGGTTACCAGCGTGGCATTCGCGTCGCGGAGGTATTCCTGGTAACCGAACCCATAGCGGCTGGCGCGCGTGGAAGACGCCGCCCCCCTCGCGCCGAGCGGGGGGATCCTCACTGCGTGGAGCAGGCGAGCCGCCTCTTCGGGCGTATCGATCGACGGTGCCATTATGCCTGCGGGCCCCCAGTCGAGCACGCGCTTGATTTCGGCGGGGTCGATGCCGGAGACCCGGACAATCGGCGCAGTCGCGCCACACTGCGCGGCGAGAATCTGCAGCGACATGTCCTTCTCGTCGCCCGAGCCATGTTCGCGGTCGATCAAAACCCAGTCGAATCCCGCCAGCCCGGCGATTTCCGCCGGCTGCGGCGAGCCGAGATTCAGCCACGTCCCGAGCATCACCTCGCCGTCCAAGATTGCCTTCCGCGTGAATCGCATCGCCTGACATTATAGCTTGCCCATATAACATTGCAGATGATACGCTGCCCTAATGGCGAAAAAGCCTGCCAGCCAACCCGGAAACCTCGCCGATGCCGCCTACCGTTACATTCTCGATCGCATTCTACGCGGCGCCCTTGCGATGGGGGCGGAAATCTCCCGGCGGCAAATCGCCGGCGAGCTGGGCATGAGCGTACTGCCCGTTTCGGAAGCGCTGCAACGGTTGGAGCAAGAAGCGCTGGTGGAGTCCGACCGCCGCGTCGGCACTCGCGTTCGAATTCCTACGCCGCAGGATATTCGCGGCTATTGCACGGTGCGGGAAGCGCTCGAGACCGAGGCCGCGAGGCTCTTCCAGGAGCGGGCGCGTGCAAAGGAGCGGGACCGGCTAATGGTGCTGGCAGGCGAGCTGGACAAACTCTACGAGTCCGCCGCCGATCATGCTAAGCGGTTTTCCGAGGCGAGACTCTACCAACTCCGCCTTGAACACAAGCGCTTCCACCTGCTCATCGCCCAAGGCGCCGCGTGTCCCTATTTGGAGACGCAGATCGAGAAGAACCAGAATCTCGTCTTCAGCTCCTTCTACGACCGGCTGTCGGGCGAGCGGCGATTACCGTACCAGTGGCATGCGGCGCTTGCCACTGCGCTGTGCGGACCCGATGTCGATGCCGCCGACCGCGCGGCGCGGCGTCATGTTCGTCATCATCTGGAGGAGATCATGTACCGGTTGGAGCCTTTCTTCACGCTCAATCCGGCGCGGATCGCCGCATCCTTAGGACGGGGAGCCTGAAATGTCAAGTCGTTTGTTCAGCATGTTACTCCTGCCGCTGCTCGCCTGTGCCCAGGCGCTTGACTTGAATCCCCAGCAGACCCGCGAATTCGAAATCTCTGTTATGGAGAGGATCACGGATCTGGCGCTGATTCCACCCCGGCTCAACACTTCACCGCTGCCGCAGTACGACTACGATCAACTGGACTACGGCATGACGATCGGAATCGCCCGCACACCGGGTGGGCGTTTGTGGGCCGCGTGGGTGGCGGGTGAGGACGGGCCGAAAGCATTCTTTGTTCTCGCCAGCAGCGACGACGACGGGTTGACCTGGTCGAAGCCGCGCATGGTGATCGATGCGCAGTCCAAGAACCTGCCGATGTACCGAAGCGTCCTGGTCGGCAATCTCTGGACCGACCCCGCTGGCCGTCTTTGGTTATTCTTCAGCCAGTCGATGTTGCAGTTCGATGGCCGCGCGGGCAGTTGGGATGTTGTGTGCGACAATCCCGACGACGCGCAGCCGGTTTGGTCGGCGCCGCGCCGCATCTGGCATGGCTTCACGCTGAACAAGCCAACGATTCTTTCCACCGGCGAATGGCTGCTCCCCGTTTCGCTCAATCCGAAGGGCTTTGGTCCCTTCGAAGGAGCATTCCAGAGCTTGGACCAGTACAGGGGAGCGAATGTCTTCGCATCCTCCTACAAGGGAGCCACATGGACGCGCCGTGGCCATATCCAATTTCCCAACGCGACCTGGGACGAACACATGATGGTGGAGCGCAAGGACGGCACTCTCTGGATGCTCGCCCGCACGACGCAGGGCTTGATGCAGAGCACGTCCAGCGACGGTGGCAAAACATGGAGCGCGCCGTCTGAGCCGCCCGACATCCGCCATCCCGTTGCGCGCTTTCATCTGCGCCGGCTCGCCTCCGGCCGCATTCTCTTCGTGAAACACGGCGTCACGATAGATACGCACGAAGGCCGCAGCAAACTCACGGCCTGGCTATCGGAGGATGAGGGCCTGACGTGGAACGGAGGACTGATGCTCGACGAGCGCACGGGGATCTCCTACCCGGACGGATTTGAGGCGCCGGACGGTTTCGTGTATATCTCTTATGACCGCAATCGCGCCACCGACGGCGAGATACTCTAGGCGAAATTCACCGAAGAGGACATCCTCGCCCGGGCGCTCGTCAATCCGAAACCCAGGCTGAAGACGCTCATCAGCCGCCCTCTGAAAAATCGATGAACATAAACAAAATCACTCGCCGCACTGCTCTTCAAACGTTTGGCGCGCTCGCCGCGCAGGCTCGCGAAACGGACTGGGAGAAACAGGCCGCGTCGGATGTAAAGCAGGATCGAACCTCGATCGCCTATGACGGTATCAAGCCGAACAGCATGGTTTGCGACACAACCCTCCGCCAGCTTGCCGACGGCTCATGGATCCTCTTTATGCTCGCCGGCGGCGATAAGGAGCCGTCGCCCCAAAACTACATCGGCGTCCTGCGCAGCCGCGACAAAGGCCGCACTTGGTCGAAACTGGAAGCGTTCGAAACGGGCTTTCCTCGGTCGGGGAAAACCATCGGCCAGGGGCCAACCGAACTGATCGTACAGGGAAAGCGCTGCACGCTTTGCTTCGCCACGCACTCCTTCCATTGGCGCAACGATTGGAAGTCGTGGTTCCTCTACAGCGACGACAACTGCCGCACATGGTCGAAGCCCGTGCCCGACCCAGGACGCTTGCAAAACCGCACGTTCCTGCGCAACCACATCGTGACGCGCGACGGCCGGATGCTCATTCCCTTCCAGCACTACATCGGGCCTGAGGCCGAGTCGGCCAAACCACCGCTGGAACGAGCCCTCACGAATCCGCGCAATGGCGTGCTCATGAGCGGCGACGGCGGCAAGTCATGGACTGAGCACGGCAACATCCGGCTGACCAGCGACGACCGCTACTTCGGATGGGCGGAGAACAACATTGTCGAGTTCTCCGATGCCCGCATCGGCATGATCATCCGGGCCGACAAACTTGGCGGCGTGCTCTACTATGCCGAATCGAAAGACGGCGGGCGGACGTGGCCCGAGTTTGCCGCGAAGACGGAAATTCCCAATCCAGGTTCGAAGGCAACCCTCTACGGGCTAGGCGGCGACACGGTGGCGATATTGCACAATCCAAACCCAATGCACCGCAGCCCCATGGCGCTCTGGATCAGTTTCGACGCCATGCGGACATGGCCTTACCGCCGCGTGCTGGTGCCGGAGTCGGTGGACGGTCCGGCCGGGCGAATGAACTACCCGGACGGCTTCGTAAGCAAAGACAAGAAGTGGCTGCACTTTGCCTTCGACGACAACCGCCGCCGCGCCGTTCACTACAGTGCAAAACTCCCGCCGTTGCCCCGCCGATGATTCTCTCCGTCGATCTGGGCACGCAAAGCTTTCGCGCAACTGTCCTCGACAAAGCAGGCCGGGAGGTTTACAAGTGGTCGCGCGCCATTGAGTCGAATAGAGAAGGCGCGGTCGCCGAACAGAATCCCGAAGACTGGCGTGCTGCGTTATTCGATGCGCTGGGAGCGATCGCCGCGCAGCCGGGACTCGCCGCCGAAATTTGCGCCGTCACCTGTTGCGCCACCTTGTCGGGGCTCGTGTGCCTCGACGGGGAAGGGAAGCCGATGCGCCCCGCGATTCTCTACGCGGATCGCCGCCCTGCTTCGCAACTCGCCGCCATCGAATCGCTCGATGAGTATCGTGCATCGGGTTGGCGAGCCTACTCAGGCGATTTCCTGCCGCAATTGGCATGGCTTCGCAGCGAACACCCGCAGGTCTATGCAGGCGCACATCGATTCCTCGACGCGACCGGGTACCTGAACTTCCTGCTGACGGGCAGGTCTACATTGGACCGCTACACGGCTTTCACCTGCTATGCGGATCCGCGGGAGCAGTCTCTGCAGGCATCGCTCCCCACGCCTCTATTTGCGAAGCTGAACATCGAGACGAACAAGCTTGGAGAGATCGTCGCGCCTGGCGCCTGGATCGGTCCGGTGTTGCCCGGCTTCGGGCTGGAGCGCGCGCGAGTAGTCAGCGTGAGCTACGACAGCACGGCCGCATACCTCGGTTCGCGGATCGCGGAACCAGGCGATGCCCTGGATATTTCCGGCACGGTGACGTCGTTTGGAGTCCTCACCGCCAGGCGCACCGTCGACGCCAAGCGGCGCGTCTTTTCGATCCCGTTCGGAGACCGGTGGCTCGTGCGCGGTTCCACGGCGATGTCGGGCGGTGTCCTTGAATGGGCCCGTCGCGTCCTCGCATTTCAAGATTTCGATGAGTTCGACAACGCCGTCTCCGCAGCGACCCCGGGCTCGGGTGGCGTACTCTTTCTTCCCTATCTTGCCGGTGCCAGGTCGCCGGTTTGGGAGCCTTCGGCTTGCGGAGTTTTTCACGGCCTGTCGGCGCAAACCTCGCGGGCCGATATGGCGCGCGCCGTGTATGAAGGTCTGTGCTTCTCTCTGCAGCACATCATCGAGACGATCGAAACCTGCGGTGCTCCGGCCGCTACCATTCAACTTGGCGGCGGACTCTCACGCAACTCGCTGCTGAACCAGATGAAGGCCGATGTCGCGGGCAAACGCGTGCGGCCGCAATTGGACACTGAAGTCACAACACTCGGTTCGGCCTCCATCGCCGCGCGCGCACTGGGCTGGCTTGAATCGGAGGAGTCGTTTTGCAAGGCAGGTCCGCCGATCGAACCCGACGCGACCCGGCACCAAGAGTACGCCCGGTCGTTCGCTTCCTACCGGGAGTTGGTAGCGCGGCTTTTTGGCTCACAATGACCGTGCCGATCCGTCCGCCGACAGGGTCACTCCCGGATGCGAAGCTGTGGCGCGAGCAGAATCGTCTTAAACGCGCGCTTCGGGTTCTCAATCCGCTTCAACAGAAGCTCCGCCGCCCGCACCCCCACTTCGTAGCTGGGTTGAATCACCGTGGAGATCCTCGGCGGTGACGTACGCCAACAGCCGAGCCCATTTGTTGTCTGGCATGAGGAACATCCA
>JBDTVQ010000192.1:0-12228 GCA_040007195.1 Acidobacteriota bacterium
GTCTACCTGTCCCTCCATATACCCCTCCGTCCCATAACTTTGACATAGGGGGAGGGGGTATATACAATAGGAATCGCAAGGACCCGCCATGCCAGACAATCTCACCCTCAACATCACCGGCATGCACTGCGACGGCTGCGTCCGCCGCGTCACCGCCGCCCTCTCCAGCCTCCCAGGCGTAAAGGTGAAATCCGTCCACGTCGGCCGCGCCGAGGTCGCCTTCGATCCCTCCGCCGCCACCCCCGAAGCCATCGCTGCCGCCGTCTCCAAAATCGGCTTCACCGCCACAAAGGAGTCCTAACATGCCCGCCGCCCCCGGCGCCCCCGCCACCCGCATCACTTTCCCCGTCACCGGCATGACCTGCGCCGCCTGCCAGTCCTTCGTCCAAAAGACCCTCGAAGAGCAGCCCGGCGTCGAAACCGCCACCGTCAACCTCCTCCTCCACAACGCCACGGTCGCCTACCGCCCCGCCGAATCCTCGCCCACCGCCCTCGTCGAAGCCGTGCGCTCCACCGGCTACGGAGCCGATCTCCCTCAACCCGCCACCTCCGTCATCGCCGAACAGGAAAACCTCGACGTCCGCCTCGATGCCGAATACCGCGACCTCCGCACCAAAGCCGCCGTCAGCCTCGCCGCCGGCGTCCTCGCCATGGCCACCGACCTCCTCTCCCTCGACGCCGCCTACTTCCTCCTCCCCCTCACCGTCTTCATCATGTCCTGGGCAGGCCGCCGCTTCTACGTCAAGGCCTGGGCCGCCCTCCGCCACCGCACCTCCGACATGAACACGCTCGTCGCCCTCGGCACCGGCTCGGCATTCCTCTACTCGGCAGCCTCCACGCTCGCCCCCGCCTGGTTCCACGCCCACGGCCTCGGCCACGGCCACTACTACGAAGCGGTGCTCTTCATCATCGCCCTCGTCCTCACCGGCAACATGCTCGAAGCCCGAGCCAAGCGCCAAACCGCCACCGCCCTCCGCAGCCTCGGCCAGCTCCAACCCAAAACCGCGCGCGTCCTTCGTGAGGGCAGGGAACTCGACATCCCCGTCGAATCGCTCGTAACCGGCGACGAAATCGTCGTCCGCCCCGGCGAACGCATCCCCGCCGACGGCCTCGTCCTCTCCGGCTCCTCCAGCGTCGACGAATCGATGCTCACCGGGGAAAGCCTCCCCGTCGAAAAATCTGCCCACTCCACTGTCACCGGCGGCACCATGAACACCAGCGGAGCGCTCCGCATCCAGGTCACCAACCTCGGCGCATCCTCGCGCCTCTCGCAAATCGTCCGCCTCCTCCGCGACGCCCAATCCTCCCGCGCCCCCATCCAGGACCTCGCCGACCGCGTCAGCCGCGTATTTGTCCCCGTTGTCGTCACCATCGCCCTCGTCACCTTCGCCGCCTGGATGATCTTCGCCTCCGCGCCCGAGCACTCCTCAAACTTGGGCCGAGCCCTCGCCGCCGCCGTCACCGTGCTCATCATCGCCTGCCCCTGCGCCATGGGACTCGCCGTGCCCACCGCCGTCATGGTCGCCACCGGCCGCGCCGCCATCGCCGGCATCCTCATCAAAGGCGGCGAAGCCCTCCAGCGCCTCGAATCGCTCGACACCGTCGTCCTCGATAAAACCGGCACCATCACCGTCGGACGCCCCGCCGTCACCGATTCGCTCCTCGATGACAGCACCCTCCGCCTCCTCGCCTCGCTTGAACGCTCCAGCGAACACCCCCTCGCCCAGGCCATCGTCGCCTACGCGCAGTCGCGCGGCCTCGTACTTTCCCACGCCAGTGCCTTCTTCTCGCGCGGCGGCCTCGGCGCATGGGGCACCGTCGACGGTCTCCACATCGACGCCGGCAACGAAGCCCTTATGATCGATCGCGGCATCGCCATCGACACCTACGGCAACGAAGTCCTCGCCTGGACCGGTGCGGGCAAGACGCCCATCTTCGTCGCCATCGACGGCAAACTCGCCGGCGCCCTCGCCATCGCCGATCCCATCAAACCCACCTCGCCCGCCGCCATCGCCGCCCTCCACGCCCTCAACCTGCGCACCGTCATGCTCACCGGCGACCACCCCCGCACCGCCCAGGCCATTGCCGCCCAAACCACCATCGGCCACGTCATCGCCGGCGTCTCGCCCGAAGGCAAAATCGAAGCCATCCGCAAACTCCAGGCCGAAGGCCGCATCGTCGCCATGGCAGGCGACGGCGTCAACGATGCGCCCGCACTCGCCCAGGCCGACGTCGGCTTCGCCATGGCCGCGGGCTCCGACGTCGCCTACGACGCCGCCGACGTCACCCTCATGCGCGGCGACCTCAACGGCATCGCCCAGGCCATCCAACTCTCGCGCCTCACCATGCGCGTCATGCGCCAAAATCTCCTCTGGGCGTTTTTCTATAACATCGTCGGAATCCCCATCGCCGCCGGCGCGCTCTACAGCTTCTCCGGCATTCTCCTCACGCCCGTCATGGCCAGCGCCGCCATGGCCCTCAGCTCCGTCAGCGTCGTCACCAACAGCCTGCGCCTCCGCCGCGCGCGGCTCTCCTGACCCGGCTCTCCTGAAAGGTATCCACATGGCAACCAAGAAAACCAAAGCCCCCACCAAACCACACGCGAAACCCCAGCCGGAGTCTGTGCCCCCCGCGGCCCCCGCGGCCCCCGCGGCCCCCGCGCCACGCAAAGCCCACGCCGTCGACCCCTCCATCAAGTCATCGAACCTGAAACGCCTCAACCGCATCGAAGGCCAGGTCCGCGGCATCGCCCGCATGGTCGAAGAGGATCGCTACTGCGCCGACATCATCGTCCAGGTCGCCTCCGTCCAGGAAGCCCTCCGCGGCGTCGCCCGTGAGCTCATGCGCAACCACCTCCGCCACTGCGCCGCTCACGCCATGCACGACGGCGCCAAGCAAACCCAGGAGGCCATGTCCGGAGAACTCCTCGACCTTATCTACAAACACCTGCGCTAAAAAACTAGCAGCTCCCGCCCCCTTTACTGCCGCCGCATCTCCATCCTCACCGCAAGGTCGTGGATCGTCCGCACGCCCGCCGGAAACTCCACCGCCTTCCCCGCGAACAACCGCAGCCCGATCGCTCCCAGCACCACTCCCAACACCCCGCCTGCCATCACGCTCGCAGGCATCGGAACCCCCACCAGCCGCAGCGCCGACAACAAAAACAACGCTGCGATGAACCCTCCTGCAAACCAGCCCATCTTCGTTGACAACGAATGATCCAACAACGGCAGCTTGATCTCCGCCCCTACTTCCCACTTCTTCCACAACTCCCGCCGCCGCTCCAACGGAAACAACTCCTCCAGCACCGCCTCCCCCGGCACCACGCCCGCCTCCGGCCCCAACACGCGCGCCATCCCACGCCGCAGCCGCTCTTCAATGTCCTGTACGCCGTCTTCACTCATGCTCATTCACTATAGAATGGACCTCGTCATGCATCGCCGCGACTTCCTCAACACCTCACTCACCACCGCCCTCGCCGCCGCACCCGCTCTTGCCCAGCGCGCAACCCGTCCCCCCAACATCGTCTTCCTCTTTGCCGACGACATGGGCTACGGCGACCTCCAATGCTACGGCCATCCCACCATCCGCACCCCCAACATCGACCGCATGGCCGAAGAAGGCATCCGCTTCACCTCCTTCTACGCCGCCGCGCCTTTCTGCACTCCCTCCCGCGTCGGCCTCCTCACCGGCCGCTACCCCGTCCGCGTCGGGCTTCCCAACAACCTCGGCCCCGACTCCGTCAAAGGCCTGCCCCTCAGCGAAATCACCCTCGCTCAACAGCTCAAGACCGCCGGCTACCGCACCATGGCCATCGGCAAATGGCACCTCGGCCACAACCCCAAAACCTACCTGCCCACCTCACGCGGCTTCGACTCCTACTTCGGCCTCCCGTATTCCAACGATATGGAGCCGCCTTACGTGCAGACCAATGTGCCGCTCAAGCTCTATCGCGATACCGAGACCATCGAGTACCCGGTAGTTCAATCGACCCTCACCGAGCGTTACACCGAAGAAGCCCTCAAATTCATTCGCGCCAACCGCGAAAATCCTTTCTTTCTCTACCTGCCCTACGCCATGCCGCACCTGCCCATCAGCGCCTCTTCGCGTTTGGGAAAATCGCGCGCCGGCCTCTACGGTGATGTCATCGAAACCCTCGACTGGTCGGCCGGCGAGATCCTCCGCACCCTCCGCGATCTAGGCCTCGACTCCAACACCATGGTCGCTTTCATGAGCGACAACGGACCCTGGCTCAACCTGCCCCCACGCATGCTCGTCAAAGAGAATCAGCCCTGGCACACCGGCTTCAAAAGCCTCTTGCGCGGCGCGAAAGCCAATACCTACGAGGGCGGCCAACGTGTGCCCGGCATCGTCCGCTGGCCCGGCGTCATCCCCGCCCGCCAAACCAACTCCGACATCGCCTCCACGCTCGATATGTTCCCCACCGTCTGCGCCGCCGCTTCGCTCAAGCTCCCCACCGATCGCGTCTACGACGGCGTGAACATCCTCTCCACCCTCAAAGGCCAGGCCCCCTCGCCCCGCAACGACTTCTTCTACTTCCGCGGCAACATGCTCGAGGCCTATCGCGAAGGCTCCTGGAAAGTCCGCTACGCCCGCTTCGATTCGCCCCTCAAGCCCGAAGACGCCATCGTGCCCGAACTCTTCAACCTCGACGACGACCCCGCCGAACAATACAACCGCTACGATCGCAACCGCGCCCTCGGCGACAAAATGCTCGCCCGCCTCCGCGCCTTCGCCGCCGAGCAAAAGGCGCAACTGGCAGTGTGACACCAGTCTCCGCCCCGCTTTCCATCTCCCCCCTCGTCCTTCATGCCCGTGCAGCGTGCGTGCCAGGCAATACGTGCGAAGCCATGCGTGCCAGGCAAACTGCGTCACAGAACGCCCGGCGCACGATCCATCGCCTGCTGATTTGGTTTGAATAGTCCGGTACACTAGACCGAATGCCAGCGGCCTCGTTGTTCCATCAGGGGTTGCGGCGTCCTTGGCCCATCTTCACGGCTGCCCTCGCTCTGGCCGTGGTGGGCTTCTGGCCAAGCTTCTTCGCAAAGTTGCCCGATACGCCACTTCCGCATCACGTGCACGGGTGGTCGGCGGCAGCTTGGATGACCCTCCCCTTACTTCAGTACGCTCTGATACGGAGCGGTCGCCGCCGCCTGCACGGCCGCATCGGCTTTGCGTCCATCGTGCTTGCTGCTGTCGTGGCAGTAAGTGGGATCTATGTGGTCAGGATGATGGCCTACAAAAACATCGCCAGCTTCCGGTTGGCGAGTGTGAAGTTCGTTTGGCTCGATCTGACCGGGATCGTCCTGTTCTGTATCTACGTAACCTTCGCCATTGTGGCGGCACGCCGCCGCGACATCCGGCTGCACGTCACGGCCCTTGCCGCAAGTTCGTTCATTCCACTCGAGGCGGCTCTCGAACGAGTGTTCGTGAACCTACTCCCCTCGCTTGTGCCCGACTTCGACGCAGCCCTCTATGCAGCCCTGATTTTCCTGGAGATCGCGTGCGCCGCCATCGTCTTTTTGGAATGGCGTTCCGGCCGTGTACGTTGGCCGATGCCCGTTCTTCTCGGCTACTATCTGCTGATGCACGTCACTCTGACGCCCCTAGCCACGAGCGAAGGCTTCCAGCGCTTCAGCGATTGGTTTGGAATGGCCGGACGTGCAGGTAGTTGAGAGCGAATCCTCCGGCAAACTCCTCGCCCGCTTCCGCGCCTTCGCCGCCGGACGCGGCGCGCAAACTGCCTCATAATGTCTGCATGGATGCGCTCGAGTTACTCCGCTCCGCCTCGGCCGCCTACGCCCGTCTGCCATTCGCTGATGCCCGCCTGCTGATCACCACCCGCCAGGAAGAGGACGGCTACCGCTCCCTCGTCGAACAGACCGCCCACGCCCTCTTCTCCCGGCCCGGCCGCGTTCGCATCCAACATAACGGCCGCCGTGGGCAGACCATCGTCGCCGACGGCACCCACATCCATGCTGATTCCCCACCGCCCGCCGGCTACCACGTCAGCCCGCAGCGCCGCCTTCCCGGAACCTTTCAACCGGAACATCCTTCCTCGAATGACATTGTGTTCTTGTTTGAACGAATCCACGAAAACGTTGCCTCCGCCGCCATCACCGGCGAAGCGAACATCGACGTCGACGGAGCCCCGCGACGCTGCGTCATCGTTGCCGTCACCTACGAACCCGGTCCCCACCCGACCGCCGTCACCATCCCTAGCCCCCTCCGCTTCTTCCTCGATAGCGAAACCTCGCTCGTCCTGCGCCGCGAATGCGACATGCTCTTCCATTCGCCGCGTCTGCCACAGCCGCAGGCCACCAGCCACGCCATCGAAACCACGTCGCTCAACACCGCCGTTTCTCCAGACCCCGCGCTGTTCACCTACGCCGCACCGCCCGGCGTCCAGCCGCAATCCCACCCCACCGGCACCATCTCGGCGAACACCGCATCCGGCCACTACGACCGCGCTCACGGCTTTCAACATGAGCAGTCCCACTCCTGGGACGACGGCGATCTCGTCGAGCGCAGCCTCTATCGCTTCCAGGGTCACAACCTCTCAATCGAACGCCGCTGGCGCATCCTCGAACATCCAAAGGTCATCGTCATCACCGAAGACATCCAAGGTCCCGGAGAGGCGCCCACCGCCCATCACGAACGCACGCTGTCGCTTCCGTTGTCCTGAACCCGCAGCTTCTGCAACTCCGCCGCCAACGCCGCCAGCATCGCCGTTTGCTCTTCCAGGATTCTCTGCAACGCTGCAATCCGGGCATCGCGGATTTCGTCCAGCTTCTCGTGCAAACCCAGAACTTCTAACTCGGCCTTGAGATTCACCGCATAATCGTGCTGCGCATCAATCCGGTCCTTCGCCGACTGCCTGTTCTGGCTCATCATGATCACCGGCGCCTGCAGCGACGCCACGCACGACAGAGCAAGATTCAACAAAATGAACGGAAACGGATCGAACGGCTTCGGACCACGTGAGTTCACGATCATCCAAACAACCATCGCCGCCAAAAACATCCCAATAAACGTCCAACTCCCGCCAAACGAAGCCACCGAATCGGCCACCCTCTGGCCAAACGTCATCTGCTGCTCAAATACGTCGTTGACGTTCCGCGCCACCGGCTTGCGCTCCTGCCACTGTTTCAGGATGTGTGCGGCCATTCCATCTGGATGCATTCTCAATCTCCCTTGCCTTCCATTCTGCGCCCACCCACCCCGAAACGGGCTACCAGCCGTCATGAATCGAATCGAATCGAATCGAATCAAACCGCACCGTAAAGTCCGGGTCAGGCAGTAGTATGTCTACCCCTAAAAGGTCATCCCGTTGCGGCCATCGCGCTATCCACGTGAATCTGCGTCCATCTGCGGCTAAATAATTTCGGCCAACCATGTCGAAATCCCCACCCCGCCCCCGTTATCCCAATGAAGTCTAAACTTCAGAAAGAGAAACCCATGAAACAATACTTCCTCTTCCTGTACGAATCCCCAGGCGCCTTCGACGCCGTCTCCCCCGAAGAGATGCAGAATATCGTCGCCCGTTACATCGCCTGGCGCAATGAAGTTGCGGCCAAAGGCAACATGCTCGGCGGCAACAAACTCCGCGACGGCGAAGGCCGCGTCATGCGCGCCACCGCCGGCAAGGTCTCCATCACCGACGGCCCCTTCGCCGAAAACAAGGAAGTCATCGGCGGCTACTTCCACATCCAGGCCGAAAGCTACGACCAGGCAGCCGAAATCGCTAGCACCTGCCCGCACGTCGAATACGGCGTCATCGAAATCCGCGAAATGGAGATCACCCACTAGTGCAGCCCGCCGCGCGCGAGCCCGCCGCCGATACCGGCCTACTGGTGGATCACCTGTTCCGCCATCAGCACGCCCCCATCCTCGGCGCACTCGTGCGCATGCTCGGTTCCGCGCATCTGGCCCTCGCCGAAGAGTGCGTGCAGGATGCCTTCCTCCGCGCGTTACAGAACTGGCCCTTCCACGGCATCCCGCCCAACCCCGCCGCCTGGCTCACCCTCGTCGCCAAACGCCGTGCCCTCGATCATCTCCGCCGCGCCGCCCCCGCAACTCCCGCCACCGAACCCACGGCACGCCCGGCCCAAGAACCCACCCTCGGCGACGACACCCTCGAGCTCATCTTCCTCTGCTGCCATCCCGCGCTCCCGGCCGATTCCCAACTCGCCCTCACCCTCCGTTCCGTCGCCGGCCTCTCCACCTCCGAAATCGCCCGCGCCTTCCTCGCCCCCGAACCCACCATCGCCCAGCGCATCGTCCGCGCCAAGCGCCTCATCGAAACCTCAAACCTTGCGTTCGATGTCCCCTTCGATGCCCACCTCGCCCCTCGCCTCCACGCCGTCTGCCGAGTGCTCTACCTGATGTTCAACGAAGGCTACTCCGCCAGCTCCGGCGACCGCCTCCTCCGCGAAGACCTCTGCCACGAAGCCATCCGCCTCGTCACACTCCTCACGCGCAACCCCGCCACAGGCCGCCCCGCCGTACACGCCCTCGCCGCCCTCTTCTGCCTCCAGGCCGCCCGCCTCCCCGCGCGCACCGATGACGCAGGCGACCTCCTCACTCTCGAATCGCAAAATCGCGCACTATGGAATCCCCGCCTCACCGCCGCCGGATTTCACCACCTCGTGCACGCCGCCGCCGGTGACGTAGTCACCCCCTGGCACCTCGAAGCCGAGATCGCCTCGCTCCACGCCCACGCCCCTACCTTCGCCGATACCGATTGGCCCCGCCTCGCCTCCGCCTACGAAGCGCTCTCCGCCCTGCAACCCTCACCCGTGGTCACGCTAGCCCAAGCAGTAGCCATCAGCTACGCCGAATCCCCCCAAGCCGCCCTGGCGCTTCTTGCGCCGCTGGCAAACGAACCCACCCTCGCCCGCTATCACCTCTACCCCGCCATCCTCGCCGATCTCCACGCCCGCTGCGGCAACACCACCGCCGCCCGCACAAACCTCGAACGCGCCCTAGCCTTAGCTCCAACGACGCCCGAACGCCACCACCTCGCCCGCCGCCTGGCGTCGCTGCCCTCAGTCCGTCGATCTGCGTGAATCTGCGTCCATCTGCGGCAAAATTTGCAGCTTCTTAAAGCAGCTTCTTAAAGCACCTTCAACTCAGCCGTCGCCGAACCCGCGGTGTCCTTCATCGCCTTCGCCACTTCCTCCGCCCATCCATCGGGCAAATCGCCCGCGTCCTCGCGAATATACCGCCAATGCTGCTTCTTGATCGTCGACAACAGTTCCTTCCGCGTCTTGATCGTCATCGGTTGCCCGCGATAGACCTTGCCCAGCTTGGCCATCAGCCACTCCGGCAGCGCGCTGGCAAACATCAGCAGCGGCCAGGTGAAATTCGGGCCGTTCGCCTTGCGCAGCTTCCACACCCAACCCACCACGGCGCCCACACGCCACGCCGTCGGCCCCCACCAGCTCCGTAGCGCCGGCTTCAGGCTCATCTTCCAGCACTTCATCATCACTTGCCACTGCAGCGGCGTCATCTCGCGGCTCTCCGCCACGCCCTGCTTCTTGCCCATGCGCGTGTCCTCAAGCGGCGTGAAGATAGACGGCACGAAGAACGCAAACAGTCCCCGCCGCTCCACCTCGTACAGGAAGTCCAGCGTCGCCTTGCAATCGTCGTCCGTCTCGCCCGGATTCCCAATCATCAGCGTCATCACCGGGAACCAGTTGTTCTTGTTCAGCGTCGTCAGCCCCTGCATCAAAACGCTCGGCCATTCCTCAATCGGGAAGGGAACTCCCTTGCCCGGCATGATCTTCCGCGCCATGTTCACCGACGCTGTCTCCAGCCCGATCAGCGGCGAAAGAATCCGCCCCTCCGGATGAGAACTCATCGCAGGCAGCTTCACCGGGCTCTTGTCCAACAGCGTCTTGCTCAACTCCTCAATCAAAACCGGATCCACCACCGCCGGCGCCATCGTCGAATGGCTCAGCAAATGGTTATCCACCCCCGGCGTCTCCACGATGGTGCGGTACAAATCCACCAATGCTTCGCGATTGGGGAAGTAGAACGGCGTATCCGTGTGCACCTGTCCCCAAATGAACATGTCCTCGGTGGCCAGCGAAATCTGCCGGTTGCCCTCGCGCACGTTGGCGCGCACGGCATCCATGATTTTGTCCTTCGGGAAATCGATCTGCGGATTCAGGTCGGGCAAACAGAATTGGCATCGCCGCCCGCACCCCGTCGTCATCTCCACCACGCCGAACGTCGTGCGCTTGTCGGGCGTCATCAGCCCCGCGCGCTCCTTCGGGTGCGATACCTCCATGAACCGTGGCAGCCGCTCCCCGCGCATCGCCTTGGCAATCAATTCCAGTACGTCCACGCTCTCGCTGCGCCCATCGACAACACAGTCCACGCCCAGCTCGTCGTAGCTGTCGGTCTGCGTAATTTGCCAGCCGCCGGAACCGCCCACAATCACCTGAAACTGATGCCGGTGCGGATTCTCTTTAAGCACCGAAAACAGCTTCTTCGAATAAAACGAGTTGATCGGCTCCCGCGACGATCCGAAGATCGACGCATACACGCCGGCCGCAAACGTCACCCCTAACGGATTGTGCGTGGACACTCCCACCACGCGCGTGTCAGGCCCGATGAACTTGTCCAAATCGTCCGGATAGCAGCAGACGATATCCTCAGGCGCATTCTGCCGCAACAGCGAAGCCTCCACCAGCCTCACCCCCGCCGGCATGTATCGCGCCGACCCATCTTCATTGCGCTCCAGATCTCGCCACTTCGGATACTTCTGGTCGATCACCTTTTCCATCTTCATGGGCATCGAAGCCAGCGCCATCTGAATGAAATACCCTGCGTGATCGATGGTCTCCGTTAAGGGAGCCGTTAGAACAATCGGCTTGCCGCCGTTAGCCATGGAAGCCTCCTCAAGATGCTGTTGAGCATTTTAGCGCCGAACACTATGCCTCTTCTACAACCACGCCCCGATCTTGCAATTCTTTAAGCAACACACCCACAGCCTCGGTCTGCCCGCCTTCTCCCGGCACAACCCACGCCCATTCCAGATTCTCGCGGAATGCCTTCTTGACGATGCTCCAACCCCTCATCTCCGCGGGCACCACACGCCCAATCTCGATCACTGACCAGTAACGCGCCAGCGCCCGTGCCTGCTCCTCGTCCGGCCTCGGTCCATCGACTATCAAATGGTTATCGCCGAAAACCAGAATCCCCACCATCGCTCAGCGAACCTCTGCCTTCACCTCAACGCCCGCTTTCAACACAACATCGGTCGGTAGCGCCACCATCTCGCCCTCTTTCACCCCGTCCAACACCTCCACGCGCGTAATGCTCGACGTCCCCGTCCGCACCACGCGCCGCTCCAGCCGCCCACCCGCTAAGACATACACCACCGTCTGTCCGTTCTCGCGCCGCATCGCCTCTTTTGGTGCAACCAACGCACTCTCAATAGTCTTCGAAATGACCGAAGCATTTACGTTCGCCCCGGCCGGTAGCGCCCGGTCTTCGTTCACCAACCGGCACACCACCTCGCCCACCTGCCGCGATCCCAGCGCCACAATCTGCGAGGGCATCTTTTCCACGCGCCCCTTCCACGTCCGCCCCGGCAATGCATCCCAGGTGAACTCCACCGCCATCCCCACGCCCACCCGCCCCAACTCCGGCTCGTCTACGTACACCACCGCGCGCAACTCGTCGAGCTTTCCCACCTCGCCCAACGCCGCGCCATTTTCCAACACCGCGCCCGCCTTCGCTTCCAGGCTGTACACCACGCCCGCCAGCGGACTCACAATCACCGTCTTCGCCACCGCTGCCTTGGCCAACTCGAGCGACGCCTCGGCATCCTTCACCCGCGCCTGCGCCGCCGCAATCCCGCTTCGATCCATCGTGAGCGCCACACGCCGGTTGGCCGCCGCCTGCATCTCTGCATCGGCTACCCGCACCCGCTCCCGCGCCAGTTCCCGCTCTGCTTTCGTCGCCGCATCGGCCGCGACCAGTGCCTCCAGCTTCTTCGCCCGTTCCCGCGCGCTTGCCGCCTCCACCCGCGCCTTCGTCAGTGCCCCGTCCGCTTCCGCAATCGCCACCGGCGTCGCTCCCCGCTGCGCCACCGCCACTTCCGCCTTCGCCTGCGCCAACCGGGCTTCGGCCGCCACCACCTCCGCCCGCGCCGCGTCGCTCTCCAATTGCCCGATCGCCTGCCCCTTGCGCACC
>JBDTVQ010000193.1:0-12170 GCA_040007195.1 Acidobacteriota bacterium
GGGTGGGGCCGACGATGAAGTTGCCGTCCTGCTTGGGCGAGGGGAGAGTGCCGTCGGGGAGTTCCGTGGCCTTGACATAGCCGGGAGTGTGGGGATCGCGCGTGGGCGGCGTGGGGCGCGGCTGGCTGAAGGCGGCGGGGATCAGCGTGGCGGCGAGGGCGAAGCAGAGGGAGCGACGGGGGCTGGGCATCCTCGTGATCGTATCGCAGGCCGGGGAGGATGGGTGGGCCGGCCGTGGCTGGGTGAGGCCCACGGCGGGGGGCGCGGCCGTTACCGCCCTAAGGCCTTGGGCGGGGTCGCCTTGATGGCGCGTTCGAAGGCCCAGGCGCGGATTTGGTTGATCTGCTCCTTCATCGTGCGGGAGAGGGGCACGGAACGGGCCGAAAGTGTGAGCAGGTCCTGTTGGGTGACGGTGGTGTCGGTGAGTTTCGCTTTGGTGATCGCGCTGACGACGCATTGTTCGATTTCGGCGCCGGTCCAGCCCTGGGTGAATTCCATGAGCTGGGGGATGTCGAGGGCGTCGGGGTCGTAGCCGCGGCGGGAGAGGTGGATGCGGAAGATTTCGAGGCGCTCTTCCTCTGTGGGGAGGTCGACGAAGAACACCTCGTCGAAGCGGCCTTTGCGGATCATTTCGGCGGGGAGGAGATCGATTCGGTTCGCCGTGGCGGCGACGAAGAGGCCGGGGGTTTTCTCTTGCATCCAGGTGAGGAAGAACGCAAAGATGCGGCCCTGTTCGCCGCTCGATTCGGTGCTGGTGACGGCCATTTCGATTTCGTCGAACCAGAGGACGGCGGGGGCGAGGTCCTCCATGGTTTTGCAGGCGTCGGCGAAGGCGACCTCGGGGCTGCCGTAGCGGCCGGAGAAAACTTCTACCATGTCCATGCGGTAGAGAGGCAGTTGGAAATGGGAGGAGATGGCCTTGACGCACAGGCTCTTGCCGCAACCGGGGATGCCCATCATGAGCAGGCCTTTGGGCACGATTTCCTGGCTGAGCGAGTCGCGCATATCGAAAAGCTTGCGGCGTTCGAGCAACCATTTTTTGAGGTTGTCGAGGCCGCCGATGATGTCCATGGTGGTCGGCGTGGAGATGAATTCGAGGACGCCGCCGCGGTTGACGAGCATGCGCTTCTCTTCGAGGAGTAGCGGGAGCGATTCCGGTCCTAGTGAACCCGTTGTGGCGAGGGCCCGGCGCAGGGCGTAGCGCGTCTCGTCGAGTGTCAGTCCGAGCAGGGCGGGGGCGAGGGTGCGCAGAAGTTCGTCGCTGGGCTGCCGCTCCTTCAGCAGGGTGCTGGTCTCGTCGCGGAGGAAGGAGATGAGCTCGTTCTGGTCGGGCGGGCGGAGGTCGATGTAGAGAACGGACCGCTCCAATTCCACCGGCACCAGCCGGACGGGCGAGCTGATCACCATGAACTTGTTGCGGTCGCGGCAACTCTCATAGAGGTCGCGCAACTGACGGCGGACGGTGGCCGCGTCGCGCATGGATTCGTGGAAGTCTTTAAGCTGGAAGATGCCCGGGTGCGGATGGTTTGCTATGAAGTCCAATACGGCAGTGGCTGTGTCGGTGCCGGGTTGGGCTGGTTCGCTGCCGCGGCGGAGGCCAGCGGTGACGCTCCAGGACCAGACGGGCACGGGTTCGTCGAGCAGGACGGCGCCCACTTCGTTCAGGATGCGGCCAACGCGCTCCTCTTCGGAAGTACGGATGAAGACAATTGGGCGGCCGGAAAGGAAAGCATCGCGCAGGGCGCGCGCGGTGCGGCTGAGATCGGTGGGAGCTGTTTGCGGAATAGCCACTTCATTATGACGAATCGAAGGGGGCGAAAAGACGAACCAGGAATAGTACCGGTAGAACCGGAATCGGTACTAGAGGCTCATGCGGCCTGTCCGTACCCGGCGTGAAGATGCAAGGAGGAGAGATGTTGCCCTACCCGGCTTTCAGTCCGAGTTCACCGATGATTCGCTTGCTGCGAAGGGCCGCGCTGTTCCTGTGCGTCTGTTTCCCGTTGTGGGCCTTGTATCTACTTCTATTCCAGTTGCGCGCTCCCTACGGCGAGCAAGGACAGGTGGACAAGCTGGTCGCGCTGCAGAACGTGGAGCAGATGCTGCGCGAGAACATGGAGGACCAGGTCCGCCATGCCGAGTTTCGCGAAGGCACCGAAGCGCGTGAAGAGCGCATTCTTAAGATGCGTGGAGTGTTTGAGGCCTGCATCTCCGACTTAAAAAAAGACAGCGACGGCGCCGAGCGCTGGATTGCGATGTTGTCGAAGAGTGTCGAACTGGCGCAAAAGGGCGGCAAGGATCGCGAACGAGAGGCCGCCGAACTGGAGATGCGCGTGGCGGCCGCCGTGGTGTTGGGCGAGATCAGCCAGCGCGTGGCCCGCATTCAAAATCCGCCGTACGAGGCCTTCGAGGCGCAGCGGCGGCAGTTGATTGTAATCCTGTTGGTGGCGCTGGCCGTGATCCTGTTTCCGCTGGCGTACCTGGGCTATGAGGAGTGGCGAGAGATGGCGGCTGAGGCCGCGGCACCGCCGCTTGTAACCGCCGCGCCGTGGATGGAGGAGGCGTTCCAGCGCTTCCCCGAGGCCGTGCTGGCCTTCGACGAAGGTCTGCGGGTACGTTGGGCCAACTCCGCAGCCGAGCGGATGCTGGGATATAAGCCACGGGAGTTGGAGGGCGTTTCCGCGACGGCCATGTTTCCGGCAAGTGACAACAAGGGCGGCCATTTTTCGCTGACCAACAGCGGCGGAAAGCTCAGCCAGACGGCGCGACGGCGCAATGGCGCGACATTTGAGGCAACGTTCCAAGTGGTGCGGGCCGGGGCGCGCACGCTGCTGTTGCTGCGCGAACAGGCTGCCGAGGCGACCGAGCGCGTGATGGGTCCGAAGCTCGTCGACTTCCAGGCGCTTCGTGAAGAGCGGGACTATTTCGGCGATCTCCTGCGGGCCGCGCCGACACCGCTGATGGTTCTCAACCGCGATGGGCACATTATCCGGTTCAACCGTGCCGCGGAAGAGATGCTCGAATATAGCGCCGGCGAGGTACTGGGCAGTCCTTATTGGGACCTGTTCCTGAACGAGAACGATCGCCACCATGCCGGCGAGCGATGGGAGGACTTGAAACACGAGAAGGGCCGGCAGCAGGTGGAAGAGACCTGGAGGCCCAGGACGCAGCCGGAGTTGTTGCTGCGCTGGCAGCGCGACGTGTTGCTCGATGCGAACGGGCAGGTGCGCAACGTCGTCGCCGCGGCCGAGCCGGTGGTGTTGGCGATGGCAGCGGCTGGATCGGCAGGGGCTGGCGTCGCGGACCTCTCTTTCGATGACGGCGACCTGGTCCAAACGAGCATGCCGGCCCGGGTGACGATGCCACTGTTCGGTGGCAGCATGGAGGCGTTGGAAGACCGCCTGACCGAGGTCATCGGCTATGCCGAGCTGGCGCTGATGGCGATGCCCGATGCGATTGACTCGCGCAAGGATGTGGAGCGCGTAAAATCAGCCGCCGAAGAGGCGATCGGGTTGTGGACGCGGGCACAAGAGCGGGAACGGGTGGAGCGGGAGTAGCAGGGTGAAGCTTTACTCTTTCGCGCCTCTCACGATCGACTGCGAATAGAGCTTTTGCAACTCGCGGCGGGCGATATCGGCCCATTGCGTAGCGGGATCCAACTGCAGGTAGATACGCCAGTGGCGGACGGCCTTCATGTTTTGTCCGATGGCCTGATAAAGCAAGGCCAAGTTGTAGTGGGCGTCGGAATAGTTCGCATCGTTCTTGATGGCCTGGAGGTAGTAGCCTTGTGCCTGGGAGCGGTCGCCGCGTTCGTCGAACAGGTTGCCCAGGTTAAATAGGGCGAGGGCGTAGCGCGGGTTCACTTCGAGCGCGCGGCGGTAGTGCTTTTCGGCACGATCCAGTTGGCGGGTAGTGAAGTAGAGCGTGCCGAGATTGACCATGGCCGCGGTTAATTCCGGGTCGAGCGCAATGGCCACCTTGTAGGCATCCATTGCCTGTTCGATGGACTGTCCGGTTTGCTCCATTTCGAGGCCGCGCTGGAACCAGTTTTCGGCCTCGCGCCGCTTGCGGAGGGCCGCCTCGTCGCGCTGTTTTTCCCGCGGCTCGGGGGGGAAGCTAACCAGCCGCCGGACTTGTTCTTCGGCGAAATCGAGGAGCAACTGGCCGGATTCGCCATCCATCCGAATGCTACCGTGCTGGACGCGGATGCGTTTGCCTTCGGCGTGGAGTCCCAGTTCGCTGAGAGGGTCTTTCACCTCGCTGAGCTTGCGCCGGATGGCGGCGAGGGTCTTTTCGATGCGGGCGGTGGAGACGTGCTGCGACTTCAGACGGGCGAGGGCGCGGAGGGCGATCAACTGGGTGAAGGAGTAAACTTCGGCGAATTCGAGGAGGCCTTTTTTTTCCCAGGCGCGGATTTGCCGCTCTTGGAGGCCGACAACGCGGAGAGCCTCTTTTCTGGTGTATTCCTGCTTGCCAGCGGCTGCCTGCACCGTGACGGATTGTAGCATGCGGGAACGTGCCCGCTAGTCGAATTCCCTTACCGGAGAAGCCTGATCGGGGCCTAACGACCCGATCTCGATGCGGGCAACGAAGTAGTTTTCCCCTTTGATTGCCGCGCCGAAGAGGCTCCGCAGCATGGCGAGCTGGCCGGTGTGGGTGAGGGCGTCGGCGACGGGGCCCTGGAACAGCTTCTCTTCGCTGGTGCCCAGATCGGCGCCGGAGGCGAGGATAGCGTCGAAGGCCTGGAGAGCGCAGGTGTAGCGGGTGGCGGTTTCCTCCCAGGTTGCGGCGGGAAGAGGCGCCCAAACTCCTCTACCTTGGGAGTAGGAACAAGCCCAATCGAAGAGGTCGGCCATGTGGGCAACAATCTCCACGGGCGTGCGCGATGTGGGGGAGGCGCGAAATCCGGCAAATTCGGGCGGTGCGCCGCGGATCGATTTTTGGCTGCGGTAGGCCAGGGTGGCCAGGGCGTGGCGGAGGGTCTGGCGGGACATTCGAATCCAGGCTACCACCTGCTAAGTAACAGTACGTACACGGTTTCGGCGTAGGCCGTGAATGCGTTCAAATGTATGCTTTTGCATTGACCTGATTTCGCAGGGGTGATAGGGTCAGCTAGATTAAGTTTTTTCAGGAGGAGCCCCTTTTATGATTCGTGTCTTGATTGCAATGGGTGTTTCAGCCATTCCGATGCTTGCCAGCGCCGTTCCGTCGCCCGTTCCGGAGCCGTCCACGATCCTGCTCATGGGTGGAGGTTTGGCCGCGCTGGGACTGATCGCCAGGCGTAAGCGGGGGAAGTAGAATGACTCGGGTTCTGATTGCACTGTGCGTATTTGCGATTCCGATGTTGGCGGGATTCCCACCGTCTCCGGTTCCCGAACCGTCAACGATGCTGTTGATGGGTGGAGGACTGGCCGCGCTTGGGCTCATTGCCAGTCGTAAGAGGAGAAAATAAGATGGCTCGAATTCTGATTGCATTGTGCGTATGTGCGATTCCGGTGTTGGCGGGAATTACGATTACGCCGGTTCCCGAGCCGTCGACGATGCTATTGATGGGCGGAGGGCTGGCCGCGCTCGGGCTCATTGCCGGCCGCCGGAGGAGGAAGTAGGATGTATCGCATTCTCGTCGCACTTTGCGTCTTCGCTCTGCCGATGTTAGCTGGAGGGGTTTCCCAGGTTCCGGAGCCGTCTACGATTCTGCTGATGGGTGGGGGCTTGGCCGCGATTGGCCTTATCGCGAGCCGCCGGGCCCGTAGAAGGTAATTCGCCGCGCCGAACGCTGGCATTGAGCGCCCCGGATGGATCTTACCTGGCTACACGATCAGGCCCTGGTCCAACGGGGCGCTTATTTTTTGGGCTTCTTCGCGGTGGGATTGTGGGAGGTGGCGGCGCCCCTGCAAGAGGCACCGGTGGGACGCCTGCGGCGTTGGACGGCCAACGGCGGGCTGTACATGACCACTGTATTTACGGCCATGCTGATGGGACGCCTGGGTGTGGTGGCCACGGCGGAGACAGCGGCGAACCGGGGATGGGGCTTGTCGGGCATCGGCTGGCTGCCCAACTGGGGCGCGTTTGTATTGTGGGCACTGGCGGCGGATCTGTTCTCCTACTTTGCACACCGGCTGATGCACCATATCCCTGTGCTGTGGCGCGCTCACAAAGTGCATCACTCAGACGCAGGATTCGACATGACGACTCAGTTCCGTTTCCATCCCTTTGAGGCAGTGATCACCCTGGGGAGCCAGGCGGCGCTGGCGTGGATACTGGCTCCACCCGCTTTAGCGGTGCTGCTGTTCGAGGCAATCCGCACGGCAAGTGGTTTTTTCGCACACGCCAATGCGTCGATATCCCCCGCCTGGGAGCGAAGGATTGGGGCAGTGCTCATCACGCCGGACCTGCACCGTGTCCATCATTCCGTGGAGACAACGGATCACGACACGAACTTCGGGGTCTTCTTTTCGTTCTGGGACCGCTGGGCAGGCACGTATCGAGCCAGGAGTGGAGCCACGGAGACAGGACTGGCCGAAATAAGCCCTCAGGATTCGGCCCGTCCGCTGCAACTACTGCTGATGCCGTTCGCGCGCCGGCCGAAGTAACAGGCGCGGCGTGATATGGTGGGTGGCTTCCCCGAATGATGCCGGAACTGGAATGGTGGCAATGGGCGCTCGGAGCCACGTGCGCTTTCTGTGTGGGTGTGGCCAAGACGGGCGTGCCCGGCCTGGGCATTCTCGTGGTGCCGATGATGGTGCTGATCGTTGGCGATGCGCGCAAGTCGGCGGGGTGGCTGCTTCCGATCCTCTGTTTCGCCGATCTCTTTGCGGTGTTCTACTACCGGCGACACGCGGCGGCGAGCAAGTTATTTTCGCTGATTCCGTCGGTGCTCATCGGCATGGCGGCGGGGGCGATGACGTTGTCGCTGCCCGAGGGCAAGATCCGGCCGTTGATTGGCGTGATCGTGCTGGTGATGCTGGTGGCCTACTTATGGCGAAAACGGTACCCGAATGCGCTGGCGGTTGCCGACCACGGGGCGCCGTATGGGGTGGTTGCCGGATTCTCGACGACGGTGGCCAACGCGGCTGGTCCGGCGATGAGCCTGTATTTGCTGAGCAAAAAACTGACCAAGGAAGAGTTCGTGGCCACGGGCGCCTGGTTCTTCTTTGTCGTGAATCTGACGAAGGTGCCGATTTATGTTTGGCACGGGCTGTTCAGCAGGACGTCGCTGACGGTGGACCTGATGTTGGCGCCGGCAGTAATGTGCGGGGCGCTTGGCGGGCGCTGGGCACTGAGCCGGATCTCTTCGGGCACGTTCGAGTTTTTGGTGTTGTTTCTGACGGCGGCGAGCGCGCTCTTGATGTTTCGTTAGGCGATCCACAGCGACGCGATGCCCGCGATGGCTCCAAAGGCGACGATCCAGAATGTATCGAGCTTGGTGAGCATTAGCGCGGCGAAGCTGAGCGCGGAAACGGCGATGGGGACAATGCCGGTCCAAGCGTCCTGAGCGAGCGGCACAACCGCCGAGAGGACGAGCGAACCGGCGGCAATCGTGATGCCGCGAATGGCACCGCGCACACGGGTGTTTTCCCGATAGCGGCCGAGGTACAGCAGGAGCGGCACGATGAGGAACGAGGGTGTCATGAGGGCCGCGCTTCCGGCAATGGCGCCGGGCAGGCCCGCGACGAAGTAACCGATGGCCACCATGTAGAGTCCGTGCGGACCGGGCCCGGCGCGTCCGACGGCGACGGCCGTGGAGAGCTGGCGGTCTGTGATGACGTGGCGCTGCACGACGAACTCCTCGCGGACGATGGGGAGCGAACCCATTCCGCTAAACGAGGTGAGCGTGGCCTTCACGAGCAGGAGATAGATCAGCAGGGGGTTCACGAAGCCGCCTTTTCCGGCACGGCATCGCCGTAGAGCGCGCCGAGGATGCCTGCGAGGGCGAGGATCTTGAGTGGCGAGAGCAGGCCGAGGCGCATGGCGGCGATGGAGGCGACGACGAAGAGCAGGCCGGGGATGAGCCAGCGTCCGGCGGCACGGGCACGGACAATGGACACGCCGCTGGCGGCCATCATGCCGACGGCGGATGCGACAACGCCGCTCATGGCCGCGCGAAACGAGGGATGGACGCCGTAACTTTCATACGCGCTGCACATCCAGATGGCGAGCAGGGCGGATGGGACGACGACGCCGCTGACGGCCAGGAACGACCCCAGCCATCCGGCCATCATCCAACCGGTCGCCGCGCAATAGGCAAGGACGTTCGTGCCCGGTGTTACGCGCGCCAAGCCGTAGGCAAGGCCATGCTGTTCGGCGGTGAGCCATTCGCGGTTGTCGACCAATTCCCGCTGCAAGGCGGCCATGGTCGGGTCGCCGCCGCCGAAGGTGATGTTTCCGATGCGCAGGTAGAGAGGAGCCACGGCCCAGGCCGAAGGAGGCTTCATGGCAGATAGCGTAGCATCGGCGAGTGGTGGAGCAGGCTCGATATGATGAACTTTGCCGATCGATAAATCTCAAGTCAAATGGATTGCGGGCGCGACGGGAGTTGTGCTGCTCGCAATGGCGATGGGCGGCTTCACGCTTTTCCGGCGCGAAGCAAAGAAGCCCACGCCCAAGCAAGCGCCGGCGCCGCAAGAGATCGTACTGGCATCGGGCTCCGATGTCAGCTACACGGGGATGATCGCCGCGCGTGACGTTTTGCTGGTGCCGTCGCCGGTGGAAGGCACGATGGAAACGGTGGAGGTGGAACCTGGCCAGGAGGTGTTCGAGGGGCAACTGCTGGGCCGTATTCGCAACGAAGGGCTCGATGGCATACGCGCCGCGGCGCAGGAGCAGTTGGAGGCCGCGCAATCCAAGGTCACCAATCTGGAGAGCAGCCTGCTGGCGTCGCGTTTGGAGGTATCACGGGCCACGGCCGACGCCTCACGGGCGCAAGGCGAGTACGACCGTTTGAGCAAGATGGCCACGCGGCAGCAGATGCTGCATCGCGAGGGAGCCACACCGCGGCTTACTTATGAGAAAGCCGTGAAGGACGCCGATAGCGCTCGCGCCGAATATGAAGGACTGCGGGAGTTAGCGCGGCGGGCCGAAGAGCGCGTGAAGGATCAGACTTCGGATATGGAAGCCGCGCGCAAGACGCTGGAAGAGCGCGAAAAGGCATTGGAGGGGGCGCAGAACGACCTGTCCGCGGCCGAGGTGCATTCGCCCACGGATGGGGTGTTGATCGCCACGCGCGTGAAAGCGGGAGACGCCGTCCATGCCGGCATGGAAGATCTGTTCCAAATCTCGACGAATGCGCTGAAGTTGAAAGTGATCATCGAGCCGGAGCCACCGGTGCTTGCGAAGCTGCACGCGCCGCAGCCCGCGACGGTGCTGGTGGCCGAATTGCCCTTGTCGCCTATCGACGGCGAACTGGTGGAGATCAAAGACGGCAAAGCCTACGTCAATTTCGATGCGCCGGATGCGGCGATTAAGGCCGGGCTGACCGCTACGGTGCGCGTCAAGATACCATGAATCTGGTAACGATTCATGCAATTTCTCGCCAATAGCCTTCTTGAACTGATCACGCAGACTTCCACGAACTTGCCGCCCGACGTGCGGGCCGCCATGGGCGCGGTTACGGCCGCCGAAACGGCCGGCACGCAGGCGTCGCAAGCGCTGAACGTCATCGCCTCAAACATCGACATGGCGCACGACGATGAAGGTCCGATCTGCCAGGACACGGGCATGCCTACCTTCGTGAGTCACACACCGGTGGGGGTGAATCAGATTCAGTTGAAGACGGCCATTCGCGAGGCGGTGGCCGAGGCGACGCGGCGCGGCAAGCTGCGGCCGAATTCGGTGGATTCGCTGACCGGCGAGAATTCCGGCAATAATTTAGGATCGGAAACTCCTGTTTTCCATTTCGAGCAGTGGGAGCAGGACGAGATCGAAGTAAAGCTGATCCTCAAGGGCGGCGGATGCGAGAACAAGAACATCCAATACTCGGTGCCGTGCACGCTCGAGCACCTGGGCCGGGCGGACCGTAATTTGGAGGGCGTGCGCAAGTGCATCCTGCATGCCGTGTGGCAGGCACAGGGGCAGGGATGCGCGCCGGGCGCCGTGGGCGTGTGCATTGGCAGCGACCGCGCCCATGGCTACTACGTTGCGAAGGAGCAACTCTTCCGCACGCTCGACGACACGAACCCGAATCCGGTGCTGGCGAAGCTCGAAGCCGAAATCATGGAGGAGGCGAACAAGCTGGGAGTGGGTCCGATGGGCTTTGGCGGACAGGCGTCGCTGATCGGCTGTAAAGTCGCCGCGGCGAACCGGTTGCCGGCGAGCTTTTTCGTGAGTGTCGCCTATGATTGCTGGGCGTTCCGGCGGCTGGGTGTGCGGCTGGATGCGAAAACCGGCGCGATTACGCAGTGGTTGTATCGCGATCCCGAGCGGCCGGTCGATCGCATGGCCGCGGGAGAGGGGTTCCCGCTGACGGGGCGCGAGATTATTCTTACGCCGCCCGTGGGCGAAGAGCAGATTCGCGCGTTGAAGGTGGGCGATGTGGTGATCATCAATGGCGAGATGTTCACGGGGCGCGACCAGGTGCACGCTCACCTGATGAAGAACAAGCCGCCCGTCGATATGCGCGGCAGCGTGCTGTATCACTGCGGGCCAGTGATGCTCAAGCAGGGAGACGAGTGGGTGATGAAAGCGGGAGGGCCGACGACGTCGATTCGTGAAGAGCCGTATCAGGCGCATGTGATCGGCGAGTATGGCGTGCGCGTGGTGATCGGCAAGGGCGGGATGGGGCCGAAGACGCTTGCGGCGCTGAAGGAGCATGGCGCGGTGTACCTGAACGGAATCGGCGGCGCAGCGCAATTTTATGCACGCACGGTGGAGAAGGTACTGGGCGTTCATCTGATGGAATTCGGCATCCCGGAAGCGATGTGGAACCTGCGGGTGAAGGGCTTCATGGCGATCGTGACGATGGATGCGCATGGCAACAGCCTGCACGCGAAGGTGGAGCAGGAGACCGGCGAAGTGCTGGAGACGATGAAGCGGTAGGCGGCTATGACAGCGGGCGACTTCAAGCGCATCGCGCTCAGCATGGCGGGCGCGGAAGAAGGCTCACACATGGGGGCGGTGGATTTTCGCGTGGGCGGGCGCATCTTTGCGACGCTGGCATCCGTGAAAGACGGCTACGGCAACCTGATGATCAACCCGGCGATGCAGGCTGCGTTCGTTGAAGAGGCGCCGGATATCTTTGTGCCGATCAAAGGCGGATGGGGACGGATGGGTGCCACGCACATCGTGCTGGCTAAAGCAAGCAACGATGTGTTGGAAGGGGCGCTACGCGCGGCTTGGAAGCTGCGGATGGAACTCAATTCCAAGGCAGCCAAGCGCCCCTCGACCAAGAAGCGGAAATTGACTCCGCCGAGGGATTAGAACGGCCGGACCTAGCGTTTTTTCGCTGCCTTCTTGACGGCTTTCTTCACGGCCTTTTTGGCTGGAGCTTTCTTCTCCGGCGACGGTGGCGGCGCCGATTCGTGGAAGCCCATCAGGTTGCCTTCGGTATCCTGAAACGCCGCGACCCAGCCCATGTTGCTGCCGATTTCGGTCTTCGGCATGGCGACGGTGCCACCGGCTTTGACCACCTTCTTCATGGCGGCGTCGATGGACGGCACGGCGATGTAGTTCATGAACGGCTGGCCAGGCATTTTGCGCGGCATAAGACCGCCGTTGATCCCTTCTTCTTTGCCCTCCTTGGTGACCACGAAGAAGTAGTTCATCTTCCAGGGGTCGCTGATTTTCCATCCGAGTGCCTTTTCGTAGAACTTTTTGGCGCGCTTTACGTCGTCCGCCGGGATCTCGAAATGAACGGGTGAATTCGGCATGGAAGGAGCATAGCACCGAGAGGCGACCGTTGCCTCCAGCCGGTATGGAATGATAGAGAGCCATGCGAACCGTACTCGCTTTTATCGCCTTGAGCGCGAGCGTTTTTTGCCAGGACACGTATCCGCTGGGCGCCGATTCACAGCGCCACACTGGCGTGCCGGAAGGCAAGGTGACGCAATACACCTGGACCAGCAAAATCTTTCCCGGTACCGTGCGCGACTACTGGGTTTACGTGCCCGCTCAATACAAAGGAGACAAGCCGGCTTGCGTGATGATCGTGCAGGACGGCGGCGGATGGATCACGACGG
>JBDTVQ010000194.1:0-12114 GCA_040007195.1 Acidobacteriota bacterium
GCAGTTCTTCCTCAGTTGGTTTGGAGAACGATGGAGGCAGTTGATTTGTGGCAGGCTCTGAAACCGGCTGGGGCACAGGTGGATGGATCGTTCCACGGACGGCGGCTAGTGGTGCGGTCGCACTAATATCAGGCGGCCGCAGGCTACGCGTGGGGCGCAGAACGGAATCCCGGTTGCCGGAATCTTCCTTCAACCGCGTATGTGTCGTCACATAGGCTAACCCGGTGGTGGCGAGTATCGCTACGGTGACGATTACCCAAGCAGCCTTCAATTGCAGGCCGTTCCGCCGTGGGGCCTCGTCGATCTTCAGGCAAGCCTCCCTGAATCGCCAATACGCCTTTGCCGTATCCACCCGGGATGGCTCGGGAAGCCCGGTCACACCTAGACCGACAGCACAGACTAGCGTTTCGAGCTCAGAGGCCTGTCCCCTGCATTGCCAGCAGGAGCGTACATGGCGGCCTACGATGCGAGTGCGCCACCAGGAAAGCTCCCCTTCCGTCCACGACAACAGCGTTTCCTTATCGGGATGCCTGGAACGGATTGACTCGAACTTCATGGCAACCTCTTTTTTGCCGGAATGGACGCCGGCTGCACACCGAAGGATTGCTGGAGTTTCTCCAGGCCGCGCACAAGCAGCGTATTTACGGTGCTTGTTGTGATGCCAAGGGCCCCGGCGATCTCCTTGAACTTCATTGCTTGCAGGCGCAGCAGCATTACCTGCTCCTCGCGATTGGACAACGCCGACAGGCAGCCTCTCAACCGCTGCATATCGATGTCCGAATCGAGCCCATTCACCGGATTGGGGCCGCTGTTTTCCAACATCTCCACCGGCTCGTGGGAGAGTTCCAAATTGAACGGACGGCCGCGCAGTTCGGCGCATTTCCGTTGGGCAACGCGGATGGTCCAGGCTTTGGGGAACTCGATGCGCTGGCCGGCGAGTAGCGCCTTGTACAGGTCGAGAAAAACCTCCTGGACAGTGTCTTCGGCCTCCGAGCGGCTAGCCGCAAACCGGCACACGTAGCGCAGCAGGTGTGGATACCACACCTCGAAAAAGGGGTCGAACTCGCGCAAAACTTCCCGGCGCTCCATAGGATCGCGTGATCGCGTCAATTGTATAGTGGGCCGGTCCGGCTCCGCTTTGCGACATTGATTGTCGAATTCCGTCGAGGACTGTCGAATTCCGTCGGGCCGATTCCTTGATTCCGCGATTCCCGGTTCCGTGATTCCCGGTTCGCCGAGCCGCGCATCGTGGGCGGCGGCTCACAAAAGCTCGAAGAAAAGCGGCGTCCCTGTCGCAAATATCGGACGGCGGGCCCACTAGGGTACATAGGAGGTTCTCGTGAAACCTGTAATGTGCCGGTCCCTTGTTGCGACCCTGCTTTGTGTGAGCGCCCTATATGCCCAGGGCAATACGGCCCAGATCGTCGGCCGCATTTCCGACCCATCGGGCAGTGGGGTGCCCGGCGCCGCGATCAAAGTGACGAACGTGGACACAGGGAACGCGAGGTCAGCCCAGAGCAATGAATCGGGGTCGTACACCCTGCCGTTGCTGCGTCCCGGCAACTACCGGTTGGCGATTACCAAAGATGGATTCCGCCCTGTCAGCCGCACTGGCATCACCCTACTGGTGGACCAGGTGGCACGCATCGACCAGGAGCTGGAACTGGGCTCGGTCAGCCAGGAAGTGATGGTCACGGCCGATGCTCCCCTGCTTGAATCCGAAACTTCGGCGATTGGGCAAATTGTGGATAGCGCCAAGATCCAGAGTATTCCGTTGAATGGCCGCAGTTCGTTCCGGTTGGTTCAATTGACACCCGGGCTGACGGCGTCGCCGGCGGCCAATGGCCAATTTGGCGATATTCCGGTGAACACCAACCAGGACACCACCTTCTCGATCAACGGCGGCCGGCAGATGAGCAATGAAATCCTGATCGACGGCGTGCCCAGCACAGCCGGCCAGTTCAACTCCATCACGACGATTCCTTCGATTGAAGCGACGCAGGAATTCAAGGTACAGAGCAACAATTTGTCGGCGGAATGGGGCCGGTTCGGAGGCGGGGTTGTAAACGTCTCCACGCGTTCCGGGACGAACGAGCTTCACGGGGCGCTGTATGAATACCTGCGGAACAATGTTCTCGATGCCAACGAGTTCTTCAACAAGACGGCCGGCCTCTCGATCCCCCCATTCCGCATGAATCAATTCGGCGGGGCCGTGGGTGGACCCGTGAACCTGGGCAAGCTGTATAACGGCAAGAACCGGACATTCTTCTTTGCCGACTATCAGGGAACGCGCTGGCGCCGCGGCGACACTTCGCGCTTCAGTCTTCCGACCGCGGAGCAACGAAACGGCGACTTCTCAAAGACGCTTAACCAGGCGGGAGTAGCGGTGGTGATCTACGATCCCAACACCACGCGAGCAGATCCATCGCGCGCGGGGCAATCCATCCGCAGCCCGTTTGCCGGGAACGTTTTGCCGGCAAACCGCATTGACCCGATCGCGAAAAAGATGGTCACCTACTATCCGCAACCGAACACGGCGGGCGACCCGTTCACCGGCTTTAACAACTACGGAAACAATGCCAGCCGGAGTATCGACCAAAACCAGTTCAGCGGCCGCGTGGACCACAGCTTTAACGATTCCTATCGCATGTTCGGGCGGCTGGCCCACAACCGGACCCTTCTGACGCAGCCCGACTCGTACGGCAATGTCGCAACGCCCGATCCGGGCGCGGTCGGAACGACACCCTTCCACCAAACCACGTTCGCTTTGGATAACGCGATCACGTTGGATCCGACGTCGATTTTGAGCATCAAGTACGGCATTGCCCGCTGGTACCAGGAGCGCAAGACGAGGAGTTACGGATTTGACCAGCGCACGCTGGGGTATAGCGATTCGCTGGCGAGCCAGTTTCAGATTCCCGTATTTCCGACGGTGAGCGTAGAACAGTACGGTGGCCTGGGCGGCCAGAGCTTCTTCACCAGCGGCAGTGACACGCAGAGCCTGATTGGTGCGTGGACCAAGATTGCGGGGAAGCACACGATCAAAGTGGGCGGCGAGGGCCGCCTGCGTCGCATCAATTTTTTCCTCCTACAGTCGGGCGGCGGCACGTACACGGTGAATCGCGCATTCACGCGCGGGCCTAATCCGCTGCAGTTCTACGATGATGCCGGCAGTGGCATGGCCAGCCTGCTGCTGGGATTTCCGGCATCCGGTTCGGCGCCTATATCCTCAGGGGTCTCGGCGCAGAATTATTATGCGGCCGGCTATGTCCAAACCGATAGCCATCTGACCAGCCGCCTCACGATGAACGCTGGATTGCGCTATGAGACAGAGTCGCCGTTCACCGAACGGTACAACTCGATCAACTATTTCAACCGTGACCTGGCCTCGCCGGTTCGCAACAGCCAATTTCCCAATCTGCAGGGCGGGCTGGTGTTTGCCACCCCTGACAGCCGGCATGTGTGGCAATGGGACCGGATGAATATCGCTCCGCGCCTTGGATTTGCCTGGTCCGCCGCGCCCAAGACGGTGATCCGCTGGGGTGGGGGCATGTTCTTCGCTCCGGCTGAAACCTCGAACGTCGCCACGGCATTCGCATCGAATTCCGGCTATGCGTCGACGACACCGTATCTGGCTACCATCGACGGCGGCCTAACTTCTTCGGGTTCGATTAGCAACCCATATCCGGAGGGCCTGATCCAGCCGGTACGCAATTCGCTGGGCGCATCCACGTTCCTTGGGCAGAATCTCGCCGTATGGGATGAGAACCAGGTGATGCCGGTGACGTATCAGTGGAATTTCAACATACAGAGGGAGCTTCCGGGGCAGATCCTGGTCGATGCGGCTTATGTGGGCAGCCGCGGCGTCCACCTGGCGTTCAAGAACCGGCAGACGAACGAACTCGATCCGCAGTATTTGAGTCTGGGAACGGCCCTCAACCAGCAGGTGCCCAACCCGTTTTTCGGGTCGATTAACGTCGGGACGCTGGCACAGCGGACGGTCACACGCCGCCAACTGTTGCTGCCCTATCCGCAATACACGGCGGTCAACGTAATCAACATGACCGTCGCGAACAGCGTCTACCATTCGCTCCAACTCAAAATGGACAAGCGATTTTCGAAAGGCGTGGGCGTGTTGGTTGCCTACACCGTCGGCAAGCTGATCAGCGACTCCAACAATACGGTGTCCAACAACGGCGGCGCGGCGAACAATCCGGCCAACACGCAGAACTGGTACAACCTGCAGTCCGAGCGCAGCCTGTCGGAAATGGATGTCACGCGAAACCTGGTGGTCAGCTTCGTCGCGGAGTTGCCGTTCGGTCCTGGGAAGGCGCTCTTCTCGGGGGCCAGTGGGTTGGGAGCCAAGCTTGCGGGAGGTTGGCAGTTTAATGGAATCACGTCGCACCGCACCGGATTCCCATTGAGCATGAGCGCGACGATTGCAGGCGGCGGAAACCGGCCAAACAGCACCGGACAAAGTGCCGCGATCGACGGTTCGAGAACCCGGGGCGAGTCACTGAACAAATGGTTCGACACGTCTGCATTTCTGCAGCCGCCGTCGTTCTCGCTAGGTAATGTCGGCCGAACGCTACCGGACGTTCGCGGGCCTTCGATCTTCAACCTGGATCTCTCGCTGATCAAGAACGTGAAGATGAACGAGAAAGCCCAATTGCAGCTGCGCTTTGAGTACTTCAACGTCACCAACACGCCTTCCTTCGGACAGCCGAACACGGCACTGGGCAGCGGCGCCTTTGGCCGTGTGACGTCGACGCTCCTGTTGCCGCGTGTCGGCCAGGTGGCGGCGAAGATCAATTTCTAAACGCCCAGAGAAAAGGCTCGTAGACAATGAACCGATCGCTTGCAGTGCTCGTGCTGTCTTCGCTGGCGTTGGGCCGGTCCTTTGCACAGGCTCCGGCCGCGCGGATCAAGATCGATCCCGACCGCGTGGTGGGGGAGATCCATCCTCATGTCTTTGGCAATTTCGCCGAGCACCTTGGCCGGTGCGTGTATGGCGGGATGTACGAGGAAGGCAGTGCACTTTCGGACGCGGACGGCTTTCGCAAAGACGTGATGGAGGCAGTGAAGCAACTGGGCGTTTCCATCTTGCGCTGGCCGGGCGGAAATTTCGTTTCCGGGTACAACTGGAAGGACGGAATTGGGCCAAAGTCCAGCCGCCCAGCGCGTGCGGATCTTGCCTGGGGGGCGCTCGAATCGAACCGGTTCGGGACCGACGAATTCCTGCGCTATTGCGAACGGACTGGCATTGAGCCGGTGCTGTGCATCAATGCAGGGTTAGGCACGATTGACGATGCGCGCGAATGGGTGGAGTACGTCAACGAGAGCCGCGACACCTATTGGGCGGCGCAGCGGCGGAAGAATGGACGAGACAAGCCCTGGAACGTCAAGTACTGGGGACTGGGGAACGAAATCGACGGACCGTGGCAGTTGGGCCATAAAACCGCGGCCGAGTATGCCGCCTTCGCACTCGAAGCGGGAAAGGCGATGCGCCGCGTGGACCCGTCGATCAAACTCGTCGCCGTCGGCGCCAGCAATTACAAGCCGGGCTCGGACTGGATGGGTTGGAATCGCACGGTGCTGGAGAAGCTGAAGGATGAGGTCGACTACCTCTCGCTGCACACCTATGTTCCGCCGCGCCGCGAGCAGACGCTGGAAGATTTCCTGTCGGCCAGCCGGATGTTGGACGAGCGCATTGAGATTACGGCATCGCAGATTCGCGCGGCGCAATCCGGAACCGCGAAGCCGCGTCCCATCGCAATCGCTTTTGACGAATGGAATGTCTGCTGCCGCACTTCGCCGGGGATCGACCTGGAAGTTCACCGGACCGGTTTGGAAGAGCGCTACGGATTTGAAGATGCGCTCGCGATGGGCGTGTTTCTCAATTCATTTTTGCGCCATGCCGATGTGGTCAAGATGGCGAACCTGGCCCAACTGGTGAACGCCCTGGCGCCGATTGTCACCAACAAGTCCGGCCTCTTCCTGCAGTCCATTTACTTCCCGATTGAGGAATACGGCAAGCAGCGCGGCAACATGGCGCTGGACGTTTGGGTGTCATCGCCGACGATTGCGACGTCGGGCGGAGAGGCATTCCGCGCGCTGGATGTCTCGGCATCCTGGAATCCGAGTACGCGCCGTTTGTCGCTGAACGTACTGAATCGAAGCTCCCAGGACGATATCTCCACGCAAGTCGAGTCCGCGGACGGCAAGCTGGCGAATCAAGTCGAAATCTGGCAAATGCGCCATCCCGATATGCGGGCCACGCACGACTTCGGCCGTGATCGCACGCTCGTTCCGAAGAGCAGCGTGCTGGCGGTGACTCCCAACACGAAGAGATTCAATTACACATTTCCCAAAGCGTCACTGACGATCCTGAAGTTCACGCTTTGAAGAACTGAGGCAGATTGCAGCATGAAAATGAGCAGACGAGACCTGATGCTTGCCGCGCCGTTAGCGAGCGGCCTTCAAGCCCAGCCCGCACCCGTGCGTCCGAACGTGGTGATCTTCCTGGTGGACGATGTCGGGTGGAAAGATGTCGGTTACCAGGGCAGTGAAGGACAGACGCCTCACATCGACCGACTTTGCCGGGAGGGCGTTTGCTTCGACCGGTTCTATGCCTTTCCGCTTTGCTCGCCGACGAGATCGGCGGTGATGACGGGCAGGAATCCCGTCCGTCTGGGTCTTGGCTACACGGTAGTGCGACCGTGGTCCACCTATGGGCTTCCGATCGCGGAGACGACCATCGCGAATGTATTTGGCACGGCCGGTTATCAAACTGCTGCCATCGGGAAGTGGCACCTTGGGCATACCAACAAGGCGCAACTGCCACACGCGCGGGGGTTCGACCACTTCTATGGCCACATGAACGGAGCCATCGACTACTTCAAGCACGATCGCGATGGCGGCATCGATTGGCAGCGCAACGGAGTTTCCGTCCACGAAGAAGGATATTCAACGGATCTGCTGGCCGCCGAGGCGGACCGTTGGATTGCGGCGCGGGACAAACAGCGTCCGTTTTTCCTCTACATGCCCTGGAATGCGCCGCACGGTCCGTTGCAGGCCCCGGCGGACCTGTTGGCGAAATATGCTGCTGTCAAAGATGAGAAGCGGCGGACGTTTCTGGCCATGATGGACGCCCTTGACCGGGGCATAGGAAGAGTGGTGGGGCGCCTGGAGCAAGAGAAGATTGCTTCGAACACGCTGGTGCTGTTTGTGAGCGACAATGGCGGCGCATTGGGCAGCGGCGCGAACAACGGCACGCTTCGTTCGGGCAAAAGCAACGTGTTTGAAGGCGGCATCCGCGTACCGGGCCTGGCCTGGTGGCCGGGGAAATTGAAGCCGGGCACTTGCAACCAATTGATCACCGTTTATGACCTGCTGCCGACGGTGGCGGCCGCCAGCGGGATTGCGTGCAAGACACGCCACCCGATGGATGGAATGGATTGTTGGCCGGCCATCAGCAAGGGCGCCGCGCCAGTGCCGCGGCAAAACCTGATCTTTGCCGTGCAGCCTGACCGTGGTCCGCGCCAGCATGCGCTACGCGATGGTCCGTGGAAGCTGGTCCGGATCGGCCAGGCGCCCTGTGACCAGCCGGTGGAGTCGCTCTTCCAGGTGGAGGAGGACCCGAACGAGAAGCACGATGTTCTGCAAGCGAACAGCGAAATCGCATCGCGGCTACGGCGGATGATGGACGACTGGATCCGGCTGGCGCCGGGCGGCGAAGCGTCCTACAGCCTGGTGCCGCATCCGGGTTGGGTAACGCCGAAGGACTGGGCGAAGGTAGCGGTGGAATGAGGCCGCTGCGATGAATCGCCGCGATCTATTGCGCGTGTCCGCGATGGGGGCGCAGGCTGCGGTTGGCAGTGCTTCGGCCCAAACCACGAATGGCGCGGCGCAGGTGAGCGCTTCGAAGTCCGGCCAGGTGCGGGCGGAGCGGCCACCGAACATCCTCTGGGTGTGTTCCGATCAGCAGCGCTTCGACACTATCGAGGGTCTGAACAATTCCCACGTTCATACACCGAATCTGCGGCGGTTCATGGGGGAAGCCGTCACCTTTACGCACGCCTTCGTTCAAAATCCCGTGTGCTCGCCATCCCGGGCCAGTTTTCTGACCAGCCGCTACCCGCACACCACCGGCCTATGCATGAACGGCCAACGGATTCGGGCTTCCGAACGCCTTGTGACGCGGACGCTGGCCGACTTCGGCTACACGTGCGGGCTTGCCGGGAAGCTTCATCTTTCGCCGTGCGCGGGCGGCCGTGTGGAAGACCGCATCGACGATGGATACAGCCGGGTTTGGTGGAGCCACGATATTCAAAACCTCTGGCCCGGGCAGAACATGTGGCGGGTTTGGCTGGAAGCCCAGGGCGTTCAGTGGCCTGAGCGTCTACGCGATCCTGCCGGCGTGCCCATCGACCCGAAGTATATGCAGACGGACTGGTGCGCCGACCGGGCGATCGACTTCATGCGGGAGCAGCGTGCGTTCGGCCCGTGGCTGATGTCGGTGAACATCTACCAGCCTCATCATCCATTTCTACCGGCCAAGGATTACCTGGATCGATACGATCCAGAGAAACTTCCGGCGCCCGCTTGGCAGAAGGGTGAACTGGATTCCAAGACCGCCTACCAACGAACCGCGCAGGCGATTCCGAACTACCCATTTCTGAAGATGGACGATCTGGCGAGACGCCGCGTGACGGCGGCCTACTACGCGATGATCGAGCAGGTCGACTCCGCTTTCGGGCGCATGCTGAAGGCCTTGGAGGATTCCGGCCAAGCCGACAACACGATCGTGATCTACATGAGCGATCATGGCGAGATGCTGGGCGACCACGGGTTTTACCTGAAGGGACCCCATTTTTACGACCCGGCGACGCGCGTGCCTCTCATGATCCGGTGGCCGAAACATTATCGTGCCGGCTTGCAGTGCGATGCGCTGATCGAGATGCTGGACCTGGCACCGACGCTGCTGGAAGCCGCGGGAATTCCCGTCACGGAAGGCATGCAGGGAGAGCCGCTTACTTCCCTGCTGACTGGTGAGACGGCCAAGCATCGAGACTCTGTGTATTCCGAATTCCGTGATGTAAGGCCGCGGCCAGAGCCATCGATCACGGCTTCATCCGTGCGTACGGGTACGGCGAAGCTGACCGTCTATCACGATCTGGCAACAGGTGAACTGTATGACCTGGGGAAGGACCCTGGCGAATTCCGGAACCTGTGGAACGAGCCGAACGCGCGTCCGCTCAGGGAGGAAATGACGGAAACGCTGCTGCACCGTTTGGCGGCAACGGCCGATCCTCTACCGGTCCGTAAAGCTCCCTGGTAGCCGTGGCATTCCCGGCGTGAGGATGGTGCTGCATGAGGCCGGCGGCGGATCGCTTTGGGCTTTCATGCGAAGCTGGTGACGATGACGAGTCTCGAGGCATGAACTGGAGTGCAATCGGTGCGGCCGCACTCGCGCTGGCCGTGATGCTGGGCGCCTTCGGTGCGCACGGCCTGAAGGGGAGGCTGGACAGTTACTCCCTGGGGGTTTACGAGCGAGCGGTCTTTTATCACTTCATCCACGCTTTGGGCCTGCTGGTGGTGCCGGTGTTTGCGCGGCTGGAGATGATCAAGCCGGGGCAGTCGTCCCTGGTGTGTGCGCTGCTGCTTGCGGGGGTTGTCATCTTCTGCGGAAGCCTATACCTGTTGGCGGTTCTGGGCGCACGATGGCTGGGCGCGATCACTCCGATTGGCGGCCTGAGTTTCATTGCCGCCTGGGCCGTGCTGGCCGTGGCGCTTGTGCGGCGGTGAAGAGAAATCCTCTTCGACAGGATGTTATGCTTCACAGGCAACGATATGAAATACCGCAATCTGGCCCTTGTATGCGTAGGCGCATTCGCCGCGGCACTCTTCGTTAGAAGTGCCGGAGCGCAGTCAGCGCAGGCGCGGAAAGAGGCAGCCGTCACGGCTCACGTTGAAGCCGCGCGGCAGGCCGCGGGCAAGGAACACGCGGGGATATTCGAGGGCATCTGCACGCAGTTCGCTCAGCCCGTTGCCAGCCCCGCTCCCGCTACCGCGAGGCGGCCGGCGAGCAGTGGTAATCCCGACCGGGCCACCTGGCATGTTGAGCCGGTGAAGGTCTTTGACAACCTCTACTTTGTGGGTGAGAAGGACTACGGCGCATGGGCGGTGACGACATCGGAAGGCATCATCATCATTGACGCGATCTTCGACTATTCGGTTGAGGAGCAGATCGTCAAGGGCCTGAAGAAGCTTGGCCTCAACCCGGCCACGATCAAATACGTGATCGTGAGCCATGCGCATCGTGACCATGTGGGCGGCGCGGGGTATTTGCAGGAGCATTTCGGCGCTCACGTCATCATGGGCGCGGAAGACTGGGGGCTGCTGGATCGGACAGAGGCGAAATGGCTCAAACCGCACAAGGACATGGTGGCCACGGACGGCAAGAAATTGACCTTGGGGGACACGACGATCACGATGTACGTGACGCCGGGACATACGCTCGGCACTCTGTCTGTGCTGGTGCCCGTGAAGGATAGGGGGGTGCCCCACCTGGCCGCCTCGTGGGGAGGGACCGGATTCAACTGGCTGAGCGGAAGCCCGGTTTACATTACTCCGGAGCGTCCCAACAAGTTTTGGTTCGACCAGTACATCGAGTCCGCCCGCCGCTTCCGGGACATCGTGGCCAAGGCCGGGGCGGACGTCCTGATCGCCAACCATACGCATCTGGACGACTCGAAGAATAAGCTTCCTATGATGGCCAAGCGAGGGCCGGGTGACGCGAATCCATTCGTGATCGGCAATGACGCCGTGGTGCGGTACGTTACGGTCGCGTCCGAATGCGCCCAGGCAGGGTTGGCGCGGACCGGGAAGTAGGCGTTCTCAGAAGCCAGCGAGGCGCGTTTCGGCGTCGCCGAACTCTTTGAGGGTGACGCCCATTCGATCCATGATGCCGAGGTAGAGGCTGCAGAGCTTGCGGTTGTCGTCGCCCGAGGCGAAGTAGTCGAGCGCGCGGCCGGTTTGCAGTTTGCCTCCGAGGCCGCCGATGGTGAGCACCGGCACCTTCTTGTTGTCGTGCTTGGTGCCGGACCACATGTTGGAGAGGAACAGCAGGCAACTGTTGTCGAGCACGGTGCTGTCGCCTTCCGGCATGGCGTCGAGGCGCTGTGCGAGATAGGCCAACTGGGTCATTTGGAAGTGGACGATCTTTTGATAGTCCTCTTCGGTGTCGTAATGCGAAGCGCCGTGATGCTGTTTGCTGACGCCGAGGAAGGGATAGTAAAGCGCCGACAGGTCACGGGCCAGGAGAAGCGAGGCCACGCGGGTCTTGTCGGTCTGAAAGCCGAGGGCGATGATGTCGCACATCAGCCGGATGTGGTCGCGGATATCTTCGGGCAGGCCATCCTGCGGACGCTTCATGGTGAGGAGTGGACGTCCGGCGTCACGGGCGCGGTCTTCTGCCTTATCCTTGTCGGTTCGCATACGCTCAATGCCGCGCTCGACCTCGCGGACGCTGGCGAGATATTCGTCTAGCTTGAGCTTGTCGGTGGCACTGATCTTGCCGCTGAGTGCCGCGGCATGTTCCTTCACGCGATCCAGCACGCTGGTGTTGCGCAGGCGGCCACCGTTTTCGAAGAGGCTGTCGAAAGCCAGCGAGGGATACATCTCGTTGGGCACAGGCGAGTCACTGCTCTGCCATGAAATGTGCGAGCTGTAGGCGTTGGAGAAGTTCGATTCATGGAAGCCGGTCATGGCGCGCTCACAGGCCAGCACCATGCTCGGCTGCGGCGTCTCCTGACCGATGCGGTTGGCGAGCACCTGGTCCACGGTGATGCCGCCGTGAATGATCGAACCTTTGCTGATGGGCACGCCGGAGAGCAGGTTGCCGGTCATCGCCGGGTGAATTCCCTGCCCGGTGGCGAATTTATTAAAGAGGCCGTCGATGACGTTGATTTTCTGTTTGAGGGGCTCCAAGGGGGCCAGCGATTCACCCAGTTCCAGTTCGGCGCCGGCGCCTTTCGCCCACCAGCGGCCGGGACTGATTCCGGTGCCCATGAACAGCACGGCGAAGCGTTGTGGCGGCGCGGGAGTGGTGGC
>JBDTVQ010000195.1:0-12098 GCA_040007195.1 Acidobacteriota bacterium
TGACGGAGCAGGACTATGGGCAGGTGATCAGCCTGTTCATGCTGGCTTACGCGATTATGTACGCGGGGTCGGGGCCGATTTGCGACCGTTTGGGCACCCGCAAGGGGTTTGCGGTGTTCGTTGCGGTGTGGTCGGTGGCGGCGATGGGCCACGCGCTGGCAGTGGGGAAATGGTCGCTGGCGGGATGGCGGTTCCTGTTGGGATTGGGGGAGCCGGGGAACTGGCCGGCGGCGGCGAAGGCTGTGGCGGAATGGTTTCCCGTGGAGCAGCGGGCCTTGGGGATTGGGCTGTTCAATGCGGGGTCGTCGTTGGGATCGGCATTGGCGCCTCCGGTGGTGGCGTACCTGACGTTGAACCATGGGTGGCGCAGCGCGTTCGTGGCGGTGGGCGCGATGGGGTTCCTGTGGATGGTGGCGTGGCTCGCGTTATACCAACCGCCGCACTTGAGTAAGTTCATCACGCCGGGCGAGTGGAAGTTCTTGCAAGGAAAAGTACGGCCGCCGGAAGAGGCGGTTCCGGTGAGACTTCCGAAGGGCGAGTGGTGGCGGGTGTTCCAGTTGAAGGAATGTTACGCGCTGGTGGCGGCGCGGTTCTTCACGGACCCGGTGATGTACTTCACCATCTTCTGGTTGCCGGAGTACTTACGCAAGGAGCGCGGGTTCGACTTAGCGATGGTGGGTAAGTACGCCTGGGTGCCGTTCATCTTTGGGGACATTGGATATATTTTCGGCGGATGGTTGTCGGGGCACCTCATCCGGCGGGGCGTGCCGTGGATCAAGGCTCGGACAGCGGTGCTGGTGTTGGGGGCGTCGATGATGCCGGTGGCGATCCTGGCGCCGAGGGTGCCAGAGGCGTGGATGGCGATTGCGGCGACGTGCGTGGCGATGCTGGGGCATGCGCTGTGGGTTTCGAACTTACTCACGCTGCCGACGGATATGTTCCCGGCGACGCGCGTGGGGACGGCGAGCGGGTTGTCTGGGATGGGTGGGGCGATTGGCGGGATGTTGGCGAATATGGGAACGGGCTATGTGGTGGCGTCGTATGGATACACGCCGGTGTTTTTGGTGGCCGGGCTCATGCATCCGCTGTCACTGGGGATTGTGAGTTGGCTGTTACTGCGGCACTGGTGGGGCCGCGCTAACGTATAGCGCGCTGGGCGGCGACGCACATCATGGTCTGCGGAATATGGCCATGCACGGCTCCGACAACGTCCTTGCCGGTTTTGGGAAGAGATGCGTCGAACGGCGGCCCCCAGCGTTCGCGCGCCATGGGGAAGTAGTTTTGCGAGGCGAGCATGGGAAGCGACTGCGCGGGCACGGAGCCCTGATAGAAGCGTACGGAGTTGCCGCTATGGAGTTGCTTCGAGGAGCCCTTTGAGGAGGAGATGATGCCGTCGAAGTCGATCACCTTCTTTACGCGGCCGGAGCCTGCCCCGGCGCGGAAGCTGGCCGAGTAGGAAATGCCCGCGCTGAAGCTGGCGACGACGAGGGAGTTGACCGAGACCGGGGGCGCGGTGGAGGAGTTGGAGCCGGCGGTGACGAGTCCGAGAATCTGGCCGAAGATCTTGTCCCAATTGCGGGGAAGGATGCCGCAGGAGCCGGCGGAGTTGCTGGTCATGACGGGCATGATGAGGATTTGCCCGGTTTTGGCGGCGCAGAAGAGTTTGGCCATCAGGTCTTCCATATAGTGGAAAACGCCGTCCCAGCCGGCCTTCGACTTGTAGGCCTTGTCGTCGTAGCCGGCCTGGCCGGGCGTGGGATGGAAGAAGAGCAGGACGTCGCGCGGAGCGGTGACGCCGTCGGGCACGACGACGCCGAACCAATTCGGAACAACGTCTTCGAAAATCTGGAAATACTGGACGCTGCCGGAGCCGCTGACAGCGCTCCATTCGAAGACCTGGTCGTGAGCGAGCGAGGTTTCGACGGGTGAGTAGGCGTTGCCACCGATGTGGTTGACGCGGCCACTGGGCGGGGCCATGCGGGAGACGTTGAGCTTGAGGGGGACTTCGGCGACGGGATGGAACTCGAGGATGACCTTGTCCCAGGTTTCCCACTTCACGGTGTTGGCGAAGAGGGTGTCGCGAACGAAGGGCTTTTTGCGGGCACTGGGTTTGACGGTGACGGTCCAGAGGCTGGAGTCGCCGGCGGTACCGGTGGGCACGATCATGAGGTCTTCGCCTTCGTTGGCGACAAACAGGTCCTGGCCGTTGAAGTCCACTTTGCCCCAGATGCCGATGAGGATGGTGTTGCCGTTGACGATGACGGTTTGTCCGGAGATGCGTTCTCCACTCGGGTGCTTGTGGAAGTGGGACATAAGGCAAGCATAGCTGGATAGAACGCGGAGCGCTCTGAAGTTTCGGACCCGGAGAGCCGATATAGCGGACAACATTATGTCCGCGGCACGAGCCCAACCCGTACTGGCCACGCCCGCGCCGGCATGGCACCAGGCGCGCTGGATCATCTCGCGGAACGAGGACATCACGTGGTTCATCGGCTCGGCGGGGATCAGTTTTCTCGCGCTGGCGCTGATGGCGGGCGGATTCCCAGTGCATCCGCTGATGCTGGTTTGGCTGTTGCTCATCGATGGGCCGCATGTGGTGGCCACGGTGACGCGGACCTATTTTGACAAGCAGGAGCGGGCGAAGCTGGGTGCGCTGCTGTGGTGGCTGCCGCTGCCGATGCTGGCGATTGGGCCGGCGATGGTGGCGGCTGGACAGTACGCGTGGTTCTTTCTGTTCGCCGTGTGCTGGCAGCATTTCCACATCGCAAAGCAGCATTTCGGTTTTGTGATGCTGTACAAGGCGAAGAACGGCGAGCGGGACGCGAAGGACCTTCGGCTGGACAAGTGGCTGCTGCTGAGCTCGCTTTGGGCGCCGATGATCGTGTTCATCGTTCGGACGCGCGACGTGGCGGCGGCGTGGGCGCCGGTGGACCGCATGGTGCCGGTGATTATTGCCGCGTACGCCGTGCTTGTGGCCGCGTGGTTGTGGCGGCAGGTGGAGAAGCTGCGGGGCGGAGTGGCGATCAACCTGCCGAAAATTGCGCTGCTGGTGACGGTGATCCCGTTGCAGTGGATTGCGCTTTTGCATGCGTCGCACTATGGGCCCGAGGGGATTGTGCGTGCGGGCATTGCGCTGGGGCTATTTCACAGCTTTCAATACCACCGGCTTCTGTGGTTCCACAACCGGAACCGGTATTCCGCGAACGGGGCAGGCGAGCGGTATGGCTTGGCGTCGAGCTTTGTGTCGAGCGCGGTGTTCTATGTGGTGCTCGTGGTGGCGCTTCACTTCCTGTTGATGGTGTTACCCCGGGTTGTGTTTCCGGGTGACATCGCGGCGGCGGCGGTTTGGGGATTCTCCTTTACACATTACGTTTTGGATTCGAAGATCTGGCGCGTGCGGGGCGATCAAGAGTTGGCTGTGGCGCTGCGGCTCCGGACGAATTAGCCGGGGATGGACGCAGATTCATCCGGAAAAAGTTACGCCGCGGCCTGTTGCTTGTTTGCACAGCAGTGTTTGTATTTGCGGCCGGAGTTGCAGGGGCATTGGGCGTTTCGGCCGGGCGTTACCCGCGCGGCTTCCACGGCCGAGGCGCGAGAGGGTGTCGCGGCTACTGGATTCAGGGGGGCGGCAGAGAGGCGTGGGGCGCGGTAGCCGTTGCGCGACGTGTTTCGGGCGACGACGGTGAGAATGGGCGCGTTGGCAAGTTCAGGGTCCTCGCGTTGGAGTTGGCGGGCGAGTTGGAGGCGGCGGAGTTCCTCGTAGGCGTAGCGGGTTTGACGCTGGTTGGCGGCGAGCATGCGCATGCGGCGGGCGGACTCTTTGTGGGCAAACTCGGGGTCGGCCTCAAGGTGGCGCATGAGGTAACTGGCGAGGGTTAATTGGTTGACGATTTGGCTGAAGAACATTTCTTCGAGCTGGCCGGTGGGGTTGAGTTCGGAGCGGAGTTGATCGGCGAAGGCAATCATCTTACTTTCAGTATGGCATGGCCCTATGCAAGTAATTCTTTGTAAACTATTGAAAATAATGAGATCATAGGTCTGTGACCGTACAGGCGCGGTGGTGGCAGGCGGCGAATCTATTGAGCTTGGACGCCCCCGTTGTGGCCGTGTTGTGGCAGGCGCTGTTGCAGCAGGTGACGGGGACGATGTTGCTGCCGGCGGGGCGTTGGGCGTTGGGGTTGACGGTGTGGGCGATCTACCTGGCGGACCGGTTGTTGGATGTGCGCGACGGGAGGCGCGCGCCGCGTACGGCGCGGCATGAATTCACACGGCGGCACTGGCGGTGGATGGCGGCGCTGCTGGGGGTGGTGCTCGCGGCGGACGCGGTGACCGTGGTGCGGATGCTGCGGGCCGAGGTGATGCACACGGGATTGGTGACTGCGGCGGGCGTGGCGGTGTACCTGGCGGTGTTGAATGTGGGCGGGGACAGGCGGTGGTTCCCGAAGGAGGAGATTGTGGCGGCGCTGTTCACGGCGGGCGTGTTCCTGGTGGCATGGACGAACGGCGAAGGGCGGCGAGGGGAGTTAGTAAGTTATGCGGCGGGTTTCTATGCCGTGGTGCTGGCGAACTTACTCGCGGTGGAAAGCGAGGCGCCGGGGCGGTGGTACGGGTGGGCGCTGGGGGCGTTCATTGTGGGGTGCGCGGCGCTGGGCGAGGGGGCGTGGTGGTGGCCGGTGGGAGTAAGTGCGGCGGGACTGTGGGTGCTGGACCTGGCGAGGGGGCGGGTGCGGGGCGAGGCGCGGAGGCTGGCGCTGGATGTGGCGATGTTGTCGCCGCTGGTGTTTCTGCGATGAATGCGGATCCGCTGGCGCGGGTGTACCGGTGGGTGGAGTATGCGGCGTTTGGGCGGGCGCTGGAGCGTTGCCGGTTCGTGCATTTGGGGGCGCTCGCGGGGGCGCGGCGGGTGCTGGTGTTGGGTGAGGGAGATGGGCGGTTTGTAGCGCGACTGTTGCGCGAGAATCACGGGGCGCGGGTGGAGGTGGTGGAGTCGAGCGGGGAGATGGTGCGGGTGGCACGGGCGCGCGTGGGAGAGGATGCGCGAGTGGTTTGGCATCGGATGGATGCGGTGCGGGGGCCGCTGCCGGAGGGGCCATTCGATGCGGTGGTGACGCACTTCTTTCTCGACTGCTTTAGCGGGGCAGAGGCGGCGGTGGTGGTGCGCGAGGCGGCGCGGCGGTTGGAGGCGGGCGGGGTGTGGGTCATTAGTGAGTTTTGTGATGGGGGCCGTGGTTGGCGTGGGATACATGCGCGGGCGTGGTTGTGGGTGATGTACCGGTTTTTTTGGCTCACGACCGGGTTGCGTGTGCGGCGGTTGCCGGGGTGGCAGGGGATGTTGGAGGAGGCGGGGCTGCGGAGGGAGAAGAGGCAGTTGTGGCGGTGGGGGTTGCTGACGGCGGAGGTGTGGAGGAAGGGCGGTTAGCTGGCCAGTGCTTTGAGAACGGCTTTGCGATTGCGGGCGATGACGGCGAGGTAGGCACGGGTAGTGCCGTCAGGCTTACGGCGGCCCTGTTCCCATTCCTGAAGCGTGCGCGGATTGATGCAGAAGGCCTGAGCGAATTCGGCTTGGGACATGCCGGCTTGCTCGCGGATGCGCTTGACATCGACGTCATCGGGTAGGACGATGCGGCGAGTAGGAAAGACCGCTTTACCGCGCACATGGGCGAGGATTTGCTTTGCGGATTCTTCAAGAGCGAGACCGAACTCAGTGCGCTTGGCTGGTTTCTTCGATTTCACTGTAGCCCACCTCCCGATTGTTCGCGCTTGATCAGCGATGCGATCGTGTGAAGCGCTCGCTTGTCGCCGGCGCTCAAATTTTCCTGTCTCGATTTCGCATATATTCGCGCCATGTAGACCCGGCGCGGTTCCGCGATGTAAAAGTAGATCACGCGCGCGCCGCCACTTTTTCCTTTCCCGCCGAGCGCCCATCTCGCCTTCCGAAAACCACCAGCGCCTGGGATGAGCGGATGGCGCTCGGGAGCGCAAGCGATGAAGTATTCCATGGCGAGCCGCTCATCTTCGTCCATGAGCGCCGACACTTCCGATTCGTATGCGGGAAGGCTGACGATCTCGGCGATCATCCACTCACAGTATACGGCAATGACGTAGGGAGGTGACTACGCCACCAGTCCCGCCCTTACTAACAGCGCCGTTGGGTCGGGGTCGCGGCCCATGAGCCCGCGGAAGAGTTGTGCGGGGTCGTCGGAGTCGCCGCGTTCGAGGATGTTTTGGCGGAACTGGAGGCCGGCTTCGCGGGAGAAGACGCCTTTCGCGCGGAAGAGGGAGAAGGCGTCGGCTTGTTCATACGTAACCGAGGGCCAACGGCCGTGGGGCAATCAGCAAACGAGAACTTCCTCAAGACCACCAAGAATCGCAACTTCCATCACGTATCATAGAGATTCGATAAGATCCTTGGAGGTAAGCCGCAGTGTCGGATTTGGTCCATATCAGTAGCACCCAACTCTGGAGGCGGCTATCGTCCGACGCAGAGTTTGTAGACTCAATCCTATCTATTCGAACAGTCGCGGAGGCACTTGGACATCAAGTCGAACGCATTCTGCCCGAGTTCACCGACCATTCGATAGCACATATGGATGCACTGTGGCGTATAGCGGACCAAGTACTGACTCCCGCCGAAACTGAACAGTTTACGACATCAGAGGCATTCATTCTCGGCGCATCTTTTTATATCCACGATCTCGGAATGGCAATGGCGGCAACCGACGATGGAGTCGCACGTATACGGGCAAGCAATGAATACAGAGCAGCAAGAGAACACCTTCAGAAGGCTGCAGGGCTGTCCGAATCAAGAGCAGACCTTCTGGCCATTAGAGTTGCTGTTCGGGAGTTGCATGCTGAGCACGCATCCATACTCGCCACACAAGTCATCCCAGGACTCGAAAGATATCTCATCGAGAAATCCGAAGTACGAAATGCTTGGTCGCACAACATAGGACAAGTTGCCGCTAGTCACCATTGGCAACTGGATCACATACACCGCGCTCTCGGGGTGAAGAACCGCGCACCGATGCCAGGAGGAACCGTCGCCGACCTTGCGTATGTGGCATCGATTCTCCGGATTGTCGACTACGCGCACATTAGCCGTGAACGGGCCTCCAGCCTTCAACGTGCTTTGAGGTCGGAGATAGGCGCGGATAGCCTTCTACACTGGGAGGCTCAGGCGAACATCACAGGCCCCATGCGACAAGGTGAGTATCTAGCATATGGATGCACAGGTCCCCAACAAGACATTGACGCATGGTGGCTCTTCCATGATATGGCATCGGGATTGGACCGGGAGATTCGAGCGGTTGGCGACTACCTTCGGGAAAGAGCGATTTCCACTGGTCGATTCAGCCTGCAAGGCGTCAACGGCATTGAAAAACCAGAGCGTTTCGCGCAATTCGTTCAATTGGCGGGCGACACTGCACCGATAGACGTCCGTGTCCAGCCGGATTCCATGGAGAGAGTCGTCGAGCTTTTGGGTGGCAGCCAACTCTATGGCTCTGATTCCCTGGCTCCTATTCGCGAGTTGATCCAGAATGCTCGCGACGCGATCGAACTCCGAAACGCATTGGAGAAGGCGCGAAGTGTGAATGAGACCAAGGGTGACATTCTGATCACATTCGACGACAGTACTGGTAAACAAACGCTGTCAATTCGCGACAACGGTGTCGGGATGACGCGGAGTACGGTTGTGAACCATCTCATTGCCGTTGCGTCTGACTTTTGGCATTCTGCAGATTTCTACCGCGATTACGGCCCGGCCCTCGAATCCGGATTCAGTCCGATCGGCAAATTCGGCATCGGCTTCCTTTCAGTATTTATGCTCGGCGATTACATCACAGTGATCACCGAGGCGCATGGCAGCAACCGCATACAGCTTAAATTACGTGGAATAGGGAGGCGCGGCGAACTTCGTGAGCTCCCGCCCGCGGGAGTAGTAGGAACCGAAATTCACATTATTCTCAAGAGTTCCGTCGCGGCCATACTAGAAGACTTACCTTCGATCGTGCGCTGCCGTGCACCAATGATGTCAGTGGCAATGACCGTGCAGACGAATAAGGGCGCAATCTCGGAAAAGAAGAGAATCGAGCCGGGATGGTGGCAGCATGTGGACCACGATGATCTGAGGGCCTTTATCCAGCACTGGGACTCGATTTCCTTTCGCGGTAAAGAAGATCGGAGTCCGGACCCACATCAACACAGGATGTTCTTCACGTCACATTCAACTAACTTTGGTGATAAATATACACTTAGGGGTTGGCCCGGTCTGCGGCCGACGATCTGCAATGAGACTCAACGTCTTATGAGTGAAGGAGGCCGTAATTCCTTCGGCGTGATCCGATGCTCCAAAGGCGTCGCGGTAGATCATGTTCCTGTTGCTGACCTTACGGGATTGGTAGAGGTAGGAGAACTCCCACTGACAGCGGCGCGTAGCGCCATGTACGCGGATCTGCCTTACGGTCGAATCCGGATGGCGCCGGCCGAATGGGAGTCCCGGCTGATCTATGATATTCAAGCAGATGTGATTGCAAAGCTAAACGATCTTGAGCGGTACGGCATGATCAGCGCTCGCTTAGGTTTCCTACGGGGTCTTGCCCTTGTTTATGGTCGAGAGGTGCTACTTGAAACAACGTTACCGTGGATTCCCGTGATTGAGCCCCCCGGCAACCTGATACATCAATCCAAGACAGATTTGACAGAGAGGCTGCGCACCGAGGAAAGGTTAATGATTGCGAGTGGCGTGGGGCCCAGTTCTGCATATGCGGCTGCGGCGCCTTGGATTGCTGAAAGCGAACTTGGAAAGATCCCGATAGTGGCAATTCGTTTCGAGGAGATTTCCGTACCGTACACTGTGCAAAATGAATTGAAAGTCAAGAAAAGGGGATCAACAATTAGCGGGACGCTTACCGACTTGACTAGCCCGCACAATAAGTTCGAGATAAAACTGACGTTGATTCCGATAGTCATCGCGATTGTTGCCGAAGCTTGGGGCGTTTCCATTGATAGCTTAGAAAGACAGACATGGCGACTAGAGCACGAAAGTTCCATACTCTGGACAGATCTTACTCGAAAGGGACACGGCCTTAGTGGTCGAGTTTAAACTATCAACCCCGCCCTGACCAACAGCGCGGTTGGATCCGGGTCGCGGCCCATGAGACCTCGGAAGAGTTGGGCGGGGTCGTCGGAGTCGCCGCGTTCGAGGATGTTTTGGCGGAACTGGAGGCCTGCTTCGCGGGAGAAGACTCCTTTTTCGCGGAAGAGGGAGAAAGCATCGGCGTCGAGGACTTCGGCCCACTTATAGGAGTAATAAGCTGCCGCGTAACCGACGGGGTTGGCGAATAAGTGGGTGAAGGCGGCGATCATGGCGTGGTCGTCCGGGAGGGGCGAGGCGGAGTACTGTTGCAGGATCGCTTTGGAGTAAGCGATGACGTCGCCGTCACGGGCGGGGTCGTATTGGCGGTGCAGGGCGAGGTCAGTGACGCCGAAGCTGAGTTGGCGCATCTGGCCGTTGGCGGCGCGGAAGGTGCGGGCGGCGAGCATCTTCTGGAATAAGTCTTCGGGGAGGGGTTCGCCGGTTTCATAGTGGCGGGCAAAGAGGTCGAGCGCTTCGCGTTCCCAGCACCAATTTTCCATGATCTGGGAGGGCAGCTCGACGAAGTCCCATGCGACGTTGGTGCCGGCAAGGCCGTGAAGCTCCACTTTGCTGAGTAAGTGGTGGAGTAAGTGGCCGAATTCGTGGAAGACGGTTTCGACGTCGCGGTGGGTGAGGAGCGCGGGCTTGCCGCCGACCGGCGGGTTCATATTGCCGCACATAAGGCCCAGGTGGGGGACAAAGCCCGATGGCGTGGGGCCGCCGGTGCGGAAGGAGTCCATCCAGGCGCCGCCGCGCTTATTTTCGCGCGGATACCAGTCGGCGTAGAAGGCCCCGATGAAGGTGCCGTCGCTATCGAGGATGCGGTAGTAGAGGACGGCGGGGTCCCAAGCGGCAACATTGGGATCGCGCTCGACGCGGACGCCGTAGAGGCGTTGGACGAGGTCGTACATGCCGGCGAGGACGCGCTCCATGGGGAAGTAGGGGCGGAGTTGTTCTTCGTCGAAATCGTAGCGGGCCTGGCGGAGTTTTTCCGCATAGTACGGAGCGTCCCATGGCTGGATGGAGGGAGCTTTCTCGCCTTCGAGTTCGCGGCGGTAGGCGGCGAGCTGTTCGTTTTCGCGGTCGAAGAAGGGGACGGTTTTGTCCTTAAGATCGAGGAGAAATTGCCAGGCGCGTTCGCCGCGGCCCGCCATGCGGTCTTCGAGGATGAGGTCGCTGAAGTCGGCGAAGCCGAGCATGGCGGCTTTTTTGCGGCGGAGTTCGAGGATGCGGAGAACGAGGGCGCGGTTGTCGCGCGGTTCGGCGGCGCAGCGGCTCATGTAGGCGCGATAGAAGAGTTCGCGGGTGGGGGCGTGGTCGAGGTAGGTGAGGACGGGGACGTAGCTGGGGGCCTGGAGGGTGAAGCGCCAGCCTTCGAGGTTTTTGGACTTGGCGGATTCGCGGGCCGCGTCGATGGCGCTGGGCGGGAGTCCGGCGAGAAGGGCTTCGTCCGTGACGACGTGTTCGAACTCGTTGGTGGCGTCCAGAACATTCTGTGAGAACTTCGTGGTGATCTCGGCGAGCTCGACGTCGATGGCTTCCATGGCTTGCTTGCCGGCGGGCGAGAGGTCGGCGCCGCTGCGGCGGAAGTTTTGGAGCGTCTTGGTGAGGTAACGTTTGCGGACGCCGGTGAGCGCCGCGGCGTCGGGCGTGGCGGCGTATTCCTTGATGGCGGCCCAGAGCCCTTCGTGAAGCGGGATGCGGGCGTAGAAGGCCATGACCAGAGGCTCGATTTTGCCGAAGGCTTCGCGGAGTTCGGGCGTGGTGGCGGCGGCTTCGAGGTGGCGCACGACACCGAAGGCGACGTCGAGATCTTCGGACATGACATCGAGGGGGGCCATGGTGTTGGCGAAGGTGCGCTCTGCGTGCGGCGCTGCTATCGCTTCCAGGCGCTCTTCGGCGCGGGCAAGCAGCGTCTGCATTGCGGGCTCTACGTGGGCGGCCTGGATTTCAGAGAAAGGAATCTGAAATGGGAGATGGACGAGGGGATTGGATTCACTCATGGGTGGTCGTGTACTTACTCTTTATTGAACCGCGCACAACGGAACCTCGGCGCGGCGCTGTCATCGGTTCGGTCCACCCTTAGTATCCTGCGCCGGGCCCTGTGCGCTCAGAATCATCTTGTCGGTGACGGTGCGGGAGTGCTCGGTGGCGGTTTCGATAGCCGAAATCAACATGGAGCGGAGGCCGTGGGCTTCTAGCTCGTGGATGGCGGAGATGGTGACGCCGCCTGGGGTGATGACCTGGTCGCGGAGGACGGCGGGGTGGATGCCGGTTTCCTTGACGAGCTTGGCGGCGCCGAGGACGGTCTGTTCGGCGAGGCGCGTGGCGACTTCGTGCGAAAGGCCCTGCTTGAGGCCGCCGGCGATGAGGGCCTCGATGATCATGTAGATGTAGGCGGGGCCGGAACCGGCGAGGGCTGTGACGGCGTGGAGGAGGTCCTCTTCGACGAAGCTGACGACGCCGACGGCGGCGAAGATGCGTTCCACGAAGGTGATGTGTTCGGCGGTGGCAAGCGAGTTGTAGGCGATGCCGGTGGCTCCAGCGCCGACGACGCAGGGGATGTTAGGCATCGCGCGGAAGACGGGCATGCGGCGTCCGGTGAGGTGTTCGATGAGGGGGATGGGAAAGGCGGCGGCGAGGGAAATGAGGATGCGGCCGTCGCGGAGGGCCCAGCGGATTTCCTGGAGAACCTGGGGCATGACGGAAGGCTTGACGGCGAGGATGATGACGTCGGCGTTGTCGACGGCGGCGAGGTTGCCGGAGGGGAGGACGCGGATGTTGAACTGTTCGGCGAGCTCGCCCGCGTGCTCGGGCGTGCGGACGGTGGCGGTGATCTGTTCGGGGATGGCGACGCCGGCTTTGAGCAGGCCGCCGATGAGGGCGGAGCCGATGTTGCCAGCGCCAAGGATGGCGTAACGGGGGGAGACGGACACCATTACAGTTTAGCGGGGGTGGGCGG
>JBDTVQ010000196.1:0-12054 GCA_040007195.1 Acidobacteriota bacterium
ACCGCCACCTGATTCCGGGCACCTGTTTCAGCATCGAGCCCGGCGTCTACTTGCCCGAGTTTGGAATCCGCAGCGAAGTGAATATGTACGTGGGCGTCGATAAGGCCATCGTGACGGGGGCGATTCAAAAGGAGCTGGTACGCATCTGCGGCTAATTCCTGCACTCTGCCTCGCGGCGCTGTCGGCGCACGCGGCGGTCACGTCGCACACTCGTCGCGGCAACATCACCTTGATCACGCTCACCGATGGCGCGGCCGAAGTGAGTTGGATCAGCGAGAGCAGTTTCCGCTATACGCGTTGCTGGACGCCTGTGTGTCTGAGCCGCGAACCGGTAAAAGAGAAGATCGACGTGAAGGTTTCGTCTCCGGCGGGAGCGCTCGAGTGGGAGACGCGTTATTTGCGGCTGCGCCTGGACCACGCCACGCTTGCGCTGCGTGCCGAGCTCGTATCGGATAATTCACTCCTGTTTGAGCAGGGCACTCCCAGGCATGCGAAGCCGGCGGGCCTCGAGGCCAACGTGCAGTTGGAACCGGCTGAGCGAATATACGGATTTGCGACGTATGGCCTGGGCGCCGAGGGGAAGCTCGACGTTCGCGGCGAGCGCATGACCACGGCCACTCCGCTGTTTCTGTCGTCGCGCGGTTTTGGCATGTACTTCGGCATGCCAGGGGCTTACGACATTGACGCCGGTGCCGCCGAGAGAACTCGTTTACGCATCCGCAACGCACAGGCGAAGCAGTGGGAGCAGTTCGTTTATTACGGCCCGACACCGAAGGAGATTTTAGAAGAGCATCACGTCATTACAGGCGCGTTTGCCGTACCGAAGATGGACGACCTGCGGCGAGGCAAGCCTTCTTACGCGCGCGACATTCCTTCCATACGCGACCTGGCCCCGGCGGCGATGTCGGGAATACTCGTGCCTGCGATCAAACAGGTGCTGGCGTGGAGCGAGTACATGAGCGGCCCGCAGTGGGAACCGTATCTCTACACGTATCTGTGCGAAGCGCGCGACCGTGGAATTCCGGTGGTGCGACCGCTGGCGATGCAATTTCCCAGTGACGACCAGTCGGCTTCGGTTAGTTCGGCGCTGATGATCGGCGACGAAGTTCTGATCGCCACCGCGGCGCGAGCGTATCTCCCGCCGGGCGTGTGGACGGATCTCGAAACAGGCCAGGTGCATCGGGGCCGCCAATCCATCGAGACGCCCAACGCGCCGCGCCGCTTTGCGCGGAACGGGACGATTCTTCCCATTCAAACCGCGAGCAGTTTGGAGCTTCACTACTTCCCGCGCCTGGGAGCCGAGTTTTTCTTGAGTGAAACAAGCGATGATATTTCGCAAATTCACGCCGGGCCGGCGGGCGATCAACTGCGGCTGGAGATTGAGTCGCTGCCAGCCCGCGACTACGAATGGGTGGTGCACAATGTGAGCGCACCCCGGTCGGCGACGGCGGTGGGAGCACCTGCGCCGAAGTATCGCTATGAACCTGAGCGGCGGTTGTTGCGCGTTCCGGTCAAGGCGGCGGCGAACTCGGATATGATCGTCAACGTCGTTCTTGAGGAACCGCTTTGATTCGAGTTCTTACTGCTTTCATCCTGGCTGCCGGTGCGTGCTTTGCCGGCGACTGGCTTACGTTTGGCTCCGACCCTCAGCGCACGGGCCTCGCCGTTGGCGAAGACGTACTGAATGCGCAGACAGTGTCGAAACTCAAGCTTGAGTGGAAGATCAAGCTGGACGTTCCGATCAAGGAACTGCACACGCTGACCACGCCGGTTGTTGTGAATCCGATTGTCACGACGAAGGGATTTGTGGAGGTTGCCGTCGTTGCGGGCGCGGACGATTCTTTGTACGCGATCAATACAGACTTGGCGAAGATTTTCTGGCAGAAGAAGTTCACCACCAACGGCACGCCGAAGCAAGTGCCCAACTGGCTGTGCCCGAACGCGCTCACCGCGACGCCTGTGATCGACAAGGCGACGCGCACCGTGTACGTCATCACGAGCGATGGCTTTCTTCATGCGTTAAACCTGATGAACGGCGAGGACAAGTTTCCGCCGAAGCAATTCACTCCGCCGTTCGCGAAACCGTACAGCCTGAACCTGGTGAATGGGGTTCTTACGGTGCCCATTGGCCAGGGATGCAACGGCAACAAGAACGGAATCTTTACGATGGATCTGAACGACCCCGAGCGTCCCGTGCGGGAGTTTCGCACGACGACCACGGGCGGTGCTGGCATTTGGGGACGGGCGGGCGCGGCGATTGGCAACGACGGGCGTTCGTATGTGGAAACGGGCGATGGCGCTTTCGATCCCGAAGCCGGGAAGTGGGCCGATTCGTTCCTCAGTTTTCATCCGAAGGCGCTTGTGATGGCGGACTACTACACGCCTGCCAATCGCGCTTGGATTACGAAGAAGGATCTCGACCAGGGTAACTTCACGCCCGCAATTTTTCCGTTCAAAGGCCGGGAGTTGCTCGCCGGCGGCGGCAAAGAGGGGGTGCTGTTTCTGCTCGATACCAAGAGCATGGGTGGGGCCGATCACCGTGAGCCGCTGTATCGAAGTGAACTTCTGATCAACGAGGAAGCCGACTTCGCGGGCACAGGCTTCTGGGGCTCTGCGGCGACCTACGAGGACAAAGCCGGCGTGCGGTGGTTGTACCTGCCCGCATGGGGTCCACTGGCGTCGACGGCGCCGAAGTTTCCGCTCTCTTATGGCGAGGTGAGGGAGGGTTCGATTCTCGCGTTCAAGATCGTAGAGAAAGAGGGCAAGCCGTTCCCCGAGCCGGCCTGGATTTCGCGCGATATGCATGTGCCGGAGCCGCCCGTGATTGCCAACGGCGTTGTGTTCGCCGTGGCCAGCGGCGAATATGTGCGGCAGGTGGATGAGCAGGCGCGGTTGATGACTTCGCAGTATCGCATCGACCATCAGGTATCAAACGCGGCGCTCTACGCCTTCGATGCCAAGACCGGCAAGGAGCTGTGGAACTCGGGCAAGGCCATGACCGGTTTCACACATTTCGGCGGTCTCGCGATCGCCAATGGCCGCATTTTTGTGACTACGTATGACGCGACGGTTTATGCCTTCAGCGTCCCACAATGAGGTTTCATGATTCGCACTGGACTTATCCTTCTTACCGCATGTTTCGCTCTGCTACTTTGGCAGGGATTGCCGCCGCGCTTCACGCAGGCCGCGGCGCAAGCGCAGCCCGCCGAGCCTACGACGATTCTGCTGCGTCTGGGCGAGAAGGCGGCCAAGATGGAGCGCTGGGATGGGAAGGTGACCGTGAGCGGCGGAACGATTGCGGGTCTTTCGTCGCGGCACTTTTCGGCGGGAGATGAGATCACGGGCACGAGTGGCTGGAAGGCCCGAACGCGCGAAGATGCGGTGGCGTTGTGGTCGGACATTCACTACACGGAGATGCGGCCGGGCTCGGTGCCGCCGGTCTATCATTTGCCGGTCGGCGTGTATTTGCGGGTGGATGGCCCATCGTCGGCGCGTGTGGCTGTGGAAACATCTCAGGGCAATTTTGATTTTGAGCTGGCGCGCGCCAGTGAACAAGGCCTGCCGTTGCTCGATGGCCGTGTGATTGCGCAGCGTGTGCCGAGCGTGGAGGCGGTTGCGGCCAGCGAGACCGAGGACGATGAGCCTTCTATGGCTTTCCTTCCGGACGGGGCGGCCGCGGTTGCGTGGGTTGCCTATCGCGACAAAGCCGACCGCGTGATGGTCCGCATGCGGAGGAATGGAACGTGGTCCGCCGCCGAGGCAATCACGGAGCCGGGTGACCACTTCAAGACATCGACGGTGGCGACGCCCGATGGAGCGCTGTGGGTGATTTGGTCGCAGCGCGATGGCACACTGTGGAGCCTGCGCGGCCGCATGTGGCGCAACGGTTCGTGGTCTGCAGCGGAACAGATTTCGGCGGCGGGATCGGCGACGTTTCACCGCGCCGCGGCCGGCCCGGATGGCTCGGTGCACGCCGTTTGGCAGGAGTTTCATAACGGCCAGAGCGACATCATGCTGCGCACATGGAAGGGCCGTTGGGGTGGCGTTGTGAAAGTAAGCGAATCACCGGCCAACGATTGGGAGCCTGCCGTTGCGGGATCGGCGAATGGAGTGGCGCATGTGGCGTGGGATGGCTACGACAAGGGCAATTACGACATCTTCTACCGCAAGATCACCGATGGCCGCGCGGGCCCGGTGGAAGCCGTAACGAAGAGTCCGCGGTTCCAGGCGCACGCGAGCATTAGCGCAGACGGGGAAGGAATGCCCTGGATTGCATGGGACGAGTCGGGCGTGAATTGGGGAAAGGATCAAGGCTTCCTCATTCCCGTTCCGCTAGCGGCGCCGCTGCATCAGCAGCGTTCGATCGCCATTGTGCGGCGGAGCAATGCCGGATGGGAAACGCCCGCGCCTTCGCTGCAACAGTCATTGCCCCAATCGATGAAGTTCAATTCCGAACACCCGCAGATCATAATCGAGCAGGGCGGCCGCGCGGTGGTTGTATTCCGCCACTGGACGCGCCGCCTATCGCGCACGATTGGCAGCGTCTTAGCGTGGGAGAACTACGTCACGACTTTTCAGGTCACGAACTGGTCCACGCCGCAGCCGGTGGACCATTCGCCTTCGTGGATTGAGAAACTTCCCTGGCTTGCGCGGTCTCCCGATGGCGATATTCACGCCGCGTGGATGACGGACAATCGGCCGTTTGCAACGAACATTCCCGCCAACGCCGATATTTACATGGCGCGCGTATCGCGGCCCGGCCCGATGGTGCGCATGTTGCCCCGCTTTGAGCCGTACAAAGAAGTGATGGATGAGGCGATTCCCATTCACAGCAACAACGACGCCGACGTCGGCGCGATTCGCGCCTATCGTGTGAATAGTTCGGGTAAGCAGTTCCGCATCATGCGCGGCGATATGCACCGCCACACGGACTTTTCGCAGGACTTCAAGTACGACGGCTCGCTGTTTGAGTTGTACCGGTATGCGCTGGACGCCGCTTCATTCGACTACATCGCGCCGACCGACCATCAAACGGGCTACGACCAGGAATTCAGCTGGTGGCAGCACGAGAAATATGTCGACTTGTTCGTGGTCGCCAACACGTTTACGCCGATTTTCGCCTATGAGCGCAGCTTGGTTTATCCGAACGGCCACCGAAATATCATTCGGCCAATGCGCGGAATCCGTCCCTTCCCCATTCCGGCGGACGAAGCAAAGGGCCTGGTGGGCGCGAAGAAGCTGTACGACCACTTGCGCGCGACGAACGCGATCTCAATGCCGCACTCATCAGCCACCGATCAGGGTACAGACTGGCGCGACAACGATCCGGAAGTGGAACCGCTGGTGGAGCTCTTCCAGGGCTATCGGAACAGCTATGAATATGAGGGCGCGCCCCGCGCCGCAACGGCTTTGAACGTGCACGCGCAGAAGAGCGGATGGCAGCCGCAGGGCTTCTACTGGAACGCTTTGGCCAAGGGCTATAAGCTTGGTGTCCAGGCATCGTCGGACCACTGGTCGACGCATATTTCCTACGCCTGCCTGCTCACCGAAGGCCTGTCGCGCGAGCAGATGATGGACGCCATCCGCAAGCGCCACTCCTATGCCGCGACCGACAATATCGTGCTGGACTTCCGTGCGCGCGCGGGTTCTGCGGAACACATTATGGGCGACGTATTCGATGCAACTGGCCCGTTGAAACTTGCGGTTCGTGTGAAGGGCACGAATCCTATCAAACAGATCGATTTGATCAGCGACGCAAAGTTCATCTACACGACGCGGCCGCGCACGGCTGAGGCGTCGTTCGAATTCGCGCCGCCGCCCGGGAAGGGCGAGTCGTGGTTTTATGTGCGCGTGCTGCAGGAAGACGGGCAACTGGCGTGGTCGTCCCCCATCTGGGTGAAACGGTAGCCATGGCCACGCTAAACTAAGAACGTATCTATGCACCTCCCTTTTCGCTTCTCGATCCTGACGTGTGTCTGTGCCCTGTCTTTGAGTGCGCAAACACCGCCCGCGGCGGCCAAGCCGAAGCCGGCAACCGCGGCTAAACCGAAGCCGGTCACCGCGGCCAAACCGGTTGCCAAGAAATCCGCCGCGCCCAAGCCGGCGGGTACCGTGAAACCAGCAGCGGCAGCGCCTGCCAAGCCCGCTCCGGCGGCCACGAGCGCCGACCCGATCGTCGCTTCGGCGGGCAACATTCGCATCACGAAGTCTCAATTTGAAAACTTTGTCGCCGGCCTGCCGGACTATCTCAAGTCGATGAGCGTCGGCCCGGCGCGCAAGAACCTGGTGAAGCAGATGCTCGATGTATATGGAGTGGCCGCCGAAGCGCGGTCGCTGAAGTACAACGATGATCCGAAGGTAAAGGCGCAACTGGCATTTCAAGCCGAACAAACGCTGGCGAGCTCCTACTTGAACGCAGAAATGCAAAAGGTGCTGGGCGATGAAAAGAATGTCCGCGAATATTACGACCGCAACCAAGCCAACTACAAGCAGGTTCAGGCGCGGCACATTCTGATTCGGATCCCCGGTTCTGTCGTGCAGTTGCGGGAAGGGCAGAAAGAGATGACCGAACCCGAGGCATTGGCCAAGGCGCAGGAGATCCGCAAACGGCTCGTCGCCGGCGAAGACTTCGCGACGATTGCGAAGGCGGAGTCCGACGACGTTGGCTCCGGCGCGCGCGGCGGCGATCTGGGCTACTTTTCGGCCGGACAAATGGTGCCGCCCTTCGAACAGGCCGCCTTTGCGCTTGGCAAAGATGAGATCAGCGAGCCGGTGAAGACGCAATTCGGCTTCCACGTAATCCAGGTGCTGGACTTGAAGCAGCGTCCATTCGACGAAGTGAAGGCTGAGATCAAGGAAAAAAGCGGTCCTGAACTGCGGTCGAAAATCATGGAAGAGTTGCGCAAGAAGTACCCGGTGACGATCGACGAAGAGTACTTCGCGAAGTAAGTGGGGGCTTGCGCGGTTCCTAGCGCCCCGGCTGTTTGGGATCCGCCGACTTGTGATAGTTCGGAAACGGTGGGCGTGGCTTCATCGCGGGCTTCGGCTTCTTCAATTCGACCATGAGCACTTCCACGGCTTTCTCTAACTGCGTGTCGTGACCCTGGCGCCAGGACTTCGGTTCCAGGTCGACTTCTACGTCAGGGTGGATGCCGACGTTTTCGGCGACCCATTCGCCTGTGTACGGGTCCCACCAGCCGACGCTGGGGGCCGTGACGCTGCCGCCGTCCATGAGGTTCGGGAAGCCACCGCCGCCGCCCACGAGGCCGCCCCATGTGGTTTTTCCAACCAACTGGCCGATGCCAGCCTTGCGAAAATACCATGGCATGGAGTCCCCGCCGGAACCCGCGAATTCGTTGATCATCATCACCTTCGGACCGAAGATTGCGCCGAGCGGCCCTTGGAAATCTTCGCCGTGGCGCGTGTTGCGGTAGTGCATGAGAGGCCGGCGGAGGTAATCGATGATGTAGTCGGGCTGCGCGCCCCCGGCGTTGAAGCGTTCGTCCATGATGGCTCCCTCTTTGCCGACTTGCGCGAAATAATAGCGGTTGAAACTTGTGTAACCTCCGCGCTGGGTGTCGGGTAAGTGGACATAAGCCAACTTACCGCCGCTCAGTTGATCCACTTTTCGCCGGTTGTCTTCGATCCAGTCCAGATAGCGCAGGCGGGAATCGCTCGCCGTGGGAACGACGACGACTTCACGCGCTCCGGCACCCGTGGGATCGGCGCCGACGCGCAGGGTCACCTGTTTGTTGGCCGTGGCTTCGAGCATCTGATAGACATTGGCGGTGGCGGGCAGATCGCGGCCATTGACGGCAATCAGGTATTCGCCCGCGGCAACGTTCACGCCGGGCTGCGTCAGGGGGGCGCGAGCATCGGGGTTCCAATTCTCGCCTCCATACACTTTCGCAAAGCGGTAGCGCCCGTTCTCGACTTTAAAGTCGCATCCGAGCAGTCCACCCGGGACGGTTTTGATTTCCGGCTTCTGGCCGCCGGTTACATATAAGTGGCCCGCGGTGAACTCACCCATCATCTCGCCGAGTAAGTAGTTGAGGTCGCCGCGGCTGCCTACTCTTGCGACGAACGGCTCATAGCGCTTGGACATCGCGTTCACGTCGACGCCGTGCAGATTCGGTTCATAGAAGAAGTCGCGCTGAATGCGCCAGGCTTCGCGGAACATCTGCATCCATTCGGCGCGCGGGTCCACCCAGGTTTCGAGCGAGTCCAACTTCAATACACCGTCGCCGGGCTTGGGCGGGGCGTTGGCGGATACGATACTCCAGCGATTGCCTGTTAGGCCAGTGAGCAACTTATCGCCATTCGCAGTCACGGCGGCGCCGGTGACGCCAGCCAGGAATAGTTCGGTGCGCCGGGTTTTCAGGTCGAACTTGTGAAGGGTTCCGGCGAGCCGCGCACCGCCGGGCTCGCCGCCGGGCGGGTCCTGGAGCAAGAAGAGCACGCCGGTCTTGGCGGGCATCAGCGAGCTATAGTCGCGCGCGGGAATGGGTAGCGCGAGAATCCGTTGGCCCATGCCGTCGAAATCGATCTTCACTTCCAGCTTGGCTTCCTTTTTCGGCTCCGGTTTCGCGGTATCGGGCTTCTTCTCTTCGACGATCTTCTCTTCGTCGCTTTCAGGCGCAAGCGGCGAAGGCACGTCCTTGCGCAACACGACCAGGTACGCCGACGCGGTTACGGGGCGATCGAAACTCGACATGTCGCGCCAGCCGACCTGCAATCCGACGTTGGTCGATGCGAGAAAGTAGAGATATTTTCCTTCGCGGTCGAAGGCGGGTGAGAATGCGTCACTCAAACCGTCGGTGAGTCCGGCCGATTTACCCGAATCGAGCGAATAAACATACACGCGGCGCAGCGAACTCTTCTCCTGCTTCGTATATACGAGCCACTTACTGTCCGGCGACCAGGAAGCAACGTCTACACGCCTGGGACCGGAGTAGCGATCGGTATCCACCTGGGTGACCTTGCCCGATGCGACGTCCAGAAAGGCGACATGAAGCGCGTTATCGGTGAATGCGATCAAGTTGGAGTCGGGCGACCAGACCGCGTTGGAGTAAAAACCGGTGGTCTCGCCGAGGCGGAAGGATCTTGTGCCGCCCTGGCCCATTTGGTCGCGCAGAACAAGTTCGTACTCGCCCGATTCATCGGAAAAATAAGAGATCCAGCGTCCATCGGGCGACCACGACGGGTCCCTCTCGGCGACACCGGGTGTGCGCGTGAGGTTGCGCGGATCGCCCTTGCCGGCGGGCACGGTGAAGATCTCGCCACGGGCTCCAAACACGGCGCGAACTCCGGTGGGCGAGACGTTGCCGGACTCCATGCGAGTCAACTTTTGCAGACGCGGTCGCACTTCGAGTAAATCGCCACTCAGTGTGATGGGAATTTGTTTTGACTTACCGGACTTGATGTCATACAAGTACAGACCGCCGAATTGTTCATACACGATGGCGTCTTCGGACGCGGCGGCCGACTTGAGGTCGAAGCCGGAATTCTCGACGAGCTTTTGCACCTTCTTCGATCTTGTGTCGTAAGAAAACAGCGTGAAAGGCCCTTCGCGGTCCGAGAGGAAGTAGACTTTGTCGCGGACCCACATGGCGTTGAAGTCGTTCGATTTCGTGCGGGGAAGCTGCTCGATGGAGGAGTCCGCGAGCGTGCCGATCCAGATCTTCGACATTCGGCCGCCGCGATACCGTTTCCACCAGTTGAATGCGGGCGGAACGGGTTCATAGGCGATGCGCGCGGCATCGGGCGCGAGTGAGCCCGCTTCGGCCAGCGGGAACGGCAGTTCTTCGGCCGAGCCGTCGGTTGCACCGTCGATGGGCACGGTGTACAAGCGGGAGCCCCGCGAGGGCATATTCCGCGTGGAGCGGAACATGACACGCTTTCCGTCAGGGGTCCATCCTCGGGCCAGGTCAGCACCCGGATGATAGGTGATGCGCTTCGGCTGGCCGCCCGTGGCGGGAACAACGAACACGTCGGTGTTGCCGTCATATTGGCCGGTGAATGCTATTAGCTTTCCGTCGGGTGAAAAGTAGGGGTCGATTTCTTCGCCTTGCGACGATGTGAGCCGCCGGGCTTCGCCGCCTTCTCGTGGCACCGACCAGAGGTCTCCCGCGTAGTGGAAGACCAATTGAGTTTTGCTGAGCGCCGGTTGGCGGAAGAGTTGATAGGAATCAGCTGCGGTGAGCAGTCCGGCGTACGCCGCGACGACGAGAAACGTGCGCATGGTCCGATTGTGCCATGACGCGTGGGGATGTCCTTAGCGACGTACAAAGTCGGGCGGAAATTCACAGACGAAGAATGTTCCACCGAATCCATACTGCTTGAGCAGCGGAGCAACGAAGGTTGCATGCGACACGACGCCATCGTCAAAAGTAAGGACAACCAGCTTGTCCGGGACCGGCTGGACCTGTCCATTCGCGGCGCAGGCCAGCAGCGCGAGAGCCATTAATCGCGGCATCATTCGTGACACAATCCTTCCATGCGTTTATTGTTGGGACTGGTGCTGCTATTGCATTTTGCCGCTTTCGCCGCCGAGAATCCATCAGGCGAGCAATGGAACCGCTTCCGCGGACCGAATGGCTCGGGCATCTCGCAGGACACCGGCTTCCCCACAAAGTTCAACAAGGAGCATAACCTCCTTTGGCGGACGCCGCTGCGGCTCGGAAAATCGTCGCCAGTGCTCACGGCGCGGCACATTTTTCTCACGGCTTCACAAGACGGCAAGTTGTACACGCTTTGCTTCGACCGCGCCACGGGCAAGCTGTTGTGGGAGCGTTCGATCGGCCAGCCGCACACCGAGATATCAAACCGCCTGAATCATGAGGCCGCCATCACGCCTGTCACCGATGGCGAAAACGTCTACGTCTTCTTCAAGGACTTCGGCCTCCTCTCTTACAGCGCCTCGGGCGCGTTGCGCTGGAAAGCTCCGCTCGGGCCGTTCATCAACACGCAGGGAGTGTCGGCTTCGCCGATTCTAGTGGGCGATTCCGTCGTGGTCGTGGCCGATCAATGGGAGAACTCGTTCATCGCCGCGTATCACACGCGCAATGGAGAGCTGCGTTGGAAGATAGCGCGTGAAGAGGGAGAAGGTTGGGGTTCGCCGGTCGTTCATCAGGAGCCTGGGGCGGAACCTCAAATTCTCACGGTCAGCCGGGGCATGCTTGGGCTTCATCGCGCCATCGACGGCCGCCGCGGGTTCACGCTTCCTGGTTTTGCGATGGCCGTCGTTTCCAGTCCGGTGCTGGATGGGAACACGGCGTATGTCTTCGGCTATGGGGTGGAAACGCCGGCGCCGTTTGCGCCCCGGCTGGAGAAGCTCGATACGAACAAGGACGGCCGTCTTTCGCCGGACGAATATGGCGTCGACCCGATTCTCAACAACCTTGCCAATAACGCCGGCAATCGAGATGGCATCGTTACCGAGGACGAATGGAAGACCTTCGCGGATAAGGTGCTGGGCCCCAATGCGCTGTTCGCGGTGCGCCTGGAAAATGGCCGCGCGCGCGAGCTATGGCGCTATGAGAAGAACTTCAGCTACGTTGTTCCCTCGACCCTAGCCTATCGGGGCGTACTCTACGTTTTGCGCAATGGCGGCATCCTCACCACGCATGACGCGGCGAACGGCCAGGTGATCAAGGCCGCGCGCATGGAAGGGGCTCTGGGCGGGTACTCTTCGTCGCCGGTTGCAGCCGAGGGTAAGTTGTGGCTTGCCAGCGAAGAAGGCAAGATCGTTGTGCTCCGCGCCGGCGGGCAGTGGGAAGTGCTCGCGGTGAACGATCTGGACGAGGGCTGTTATGCCACGCCCGCGCTGTCCAAAGGGATCCTCTATGTGCGCACCGAAGAAGCTCTCTACGCATTTGCCCAGCGCATTGCCGAGTGAGTCCGCCATCCTTGACACCCCACCCAAGCCATTGGTACTTTTGAAGTTCCCCGTAGAAAAGGGCTTCCCCGTCGAGCCAAGGCTGAAGCTCATGAGTATTGCCCCTATCAGTGGCCGCCACATGCCACCATCCGCACCATTCAACGGTTACCAACTCG
>JBDTVQ010000197.1:0-12051 GCA_040007195.1 Acidobacteriota bacterium
ACGTTCCCCGGAGAGCACGGGCGAGCCGATCTCGAGGTGCTCCGCGACATCCGTTTTGAGGTCGCGGAAGGTGAGTTCGTTTCCATCATCGGTCCCAGTGGCTGCGGCAAAACCACGCTGCTCCGCATTTTGCACGGGCTCGAACATTCCACGAGCGGAACCGTTTTCGCGGCGGGCAATCGGATCACCGCTCCCTCGAAGTCGAGCGCGATGGTCTTTCAGCAATTCAATCTTTTCCCATGGCTCACCGTCGCGGAAAATATGGCGTTCGGCATGGAGGTCGCCGGCTTACCCGATGCCGAATGTGCCGCGCGCGTGAATCGCTTCGTGCACCTCGTGGGCCTGGAAGGATTCGCCGGACACTATCCGCACGAAATCTCCGGCGGCATGCAGCAGCGCGTCGGCTTGGCGCGGGCGCTTGCCCTCGATCCCGATATTCTTCTCATGGACGAGCCCTTTGGCGCTCTCGATGCCATCACGCGCGAACAACTCCAGCGTGAGATCGCCGCCATCCTTGCCCAATCTCCGAGGACCGCCGTTTTCATCACACACAATATGGATGAGGCGATTTTCTTCTCGGATCGCATTCTCGTGATGTCGCCTCGTCCCTCGCGGTTGGTGGAAGAGGTGCGCGTCGACCTTCCTCGCCCGCGCGACGCCGGTGCCGTCCGGGCCAGCCGCCAGTTCGCTTCCCTGCGCGAACATCTCTGGTCCCTTCTTTCGCGGGGCGAGGCCGTGTCGTGAATACGCCCGCGGTCTCCGGATGGAAACCGGTCGCCATCCGCTGGGCAACACATCTGTCCGTCTTGCTGCTGTGGGAACTACTGGCGCGTTTTGTCGTGCCACCCCAGTTCCTTCCCTCGCCCGCCGCCGTCTTTCGCGCCTTTCTCGCAACCACACGGTCTGGAGAATTGCCGCGGCAACTCGGGCAGTCGGCCGCCGTCCTGCTTACCGGCTTTGGCCTGGCCACCATCTCCGGCATGGCCGTCGGGATTGCCATGGGCATGTTCCAAACACTGCGCCGCATTCTCGATCCCTACGTCACCGCTTTCTACGCGATGCCCACCGTCGCCCTCGTGCCGCTCGTAATCATCTGGCTGGGGCTCGGCTTCCAGGCGAAGGTTTTCCTGACGTGGCTCGTAGCGGTCTTTCCCGTGATCATCAATGCCGAGGCCGGAGTCACCAGCGTGCCTGCGGAATTCATCGAAACCGCGCGTGCATTCGGCTGTAACTGGCAGCAGGTTTTTCGCCGCGTCATTCTCCACGCTGCCGTTCCGTTCTTCATCGCCGGCATCCGTCTGGGACTCGGCCGCGCGTTGGTCGGCGTCGTCGTGGCGGAGATGTTCACGGCGCTGTCCGGTCTCGGTTACATGATCGTTCTTTACGGCAATACCTTCCGGACGGCGGAACTGTTCGTGCCGATCCTGGTTCTCGCGCTCATTAGTATCGCGATCACAAATCTGATTCGCCGCCTCGAACGCAGGTTCGCGCCCTGGCGAATCGTGCGAGCATAAGAAAGCCAAACAAGACCAGTGAGAGTCCGTCCCTCCCGCCGCCGCTTCCTCTCGCTCATGCCCGGCGCCACCACGGCGCTTGGCGCTTCCTCACTTTCACGTGCGCTGGCCATGGCGCCGGTCAGAATCGCCACCAGCGTCACGCCGCCGTCCATTCACAACATTTCGCTCCACGTCGCGTATGAGCGTGGGTTCTTCCGGGCGAATGGTATTGATGTAACCGAGTTCCTCCAACTCCGGGGCGGTCCGCTCGCCACACAAGCCATCGCCGCCGGACAAGTAGACGCTGCCCCAGCCGATGCCGAGGGGCTGCTCGCCGCCGTACAAAGCGGCCATGCGCTCCGCGCGGTGGCAGCGCCCGGTGCGCAGCTTTCGTACATGGTAGCGGTGCGCAAAGAGATCAGGACGGCCGCCGATTTGAGCGGGAAACCGTTCGCCATTTCGCGGCCCGGCGCGATCTCGCAGTACCTGATGTACCCGTTGCTCGACCGCGAGCGAGTGCCGCGCGATTCCCTCCAGTGGCTCGGCGTCGGTGGCGCGCTGGAGCGCATGCTGGCTCTCAAAGCCGGCCGGGTCCAGGGCGCGCTGCTCATGATCGACTTCGCCATGGAGGCGATCCGCGACCCGGACATCCGAATACTCAAACCCGTCGCCGATCTCCTCCCGAACTACCCTGTTAAGCTTCTCGTGCTCCGCAAGGACATGCTGGACCGGAATCCCGATGCGTCATTCGCAATCACGAGGGCGATCATCCAGGCCTGCCGCTACATCGTGGAACACAAGAAAGAAACAATTGATGTGGTGCTGAAATACGCGCCCGGAATGGACACGGTAGTCTTGGAGCGCGCCTACGACGAACTGATTCGCATCCGTGGGTTCGGAGTGAATGGGGGCATGTCCAGGGCCAACATGACGGCGGCGCATGACCTCGCCCTACAGAATCTCCAGATCCAGCGCCCAGTTGCCCTCGACCATTGGGCCGACTTCCGGTTTCAGGATCGCGCGGTCGCCCAACTGGGCCGCTATCCCGGTTAGCCCTCCGCCCAACGCCTCGATCGCATCTACCTGCCCCGCGACAGCCATAAAACCCAAGCCACAGGGTTCAATTTGACATGCTGCCAGCGTTTATATAATATATCATCCTCGCATCGGAGGCTTAATCCCGTGTCTTGTACCAAAGTTCGCCGCCCCCCACGTGGATCGGCGCCAGATGCCTTCCTTCAACATTCCCATGCCTCCGCACGCGCTAAATCGTTGGTGTATGCCGCGGATGCGTGTGCTCAATCGCGGCGGCGGGTCTTAATTCCGCCAGCGCCGGGGACATAAGAATTCACGACACGAAACTCCGATGCCGTCGTACCGCGTAGTCGAAAGGGAATCCAATGAGATTCAGTCGAATTAGTCCTCTTGCCCAGACGCAAGCGGATCGGAGCACCACCGCCGTTGTCCTGGGATTCGCGTTGATCCTGGCCGCGGCGCCGCTGGCTTTCGCTCAGGGATCATCCGGCCAAATTAACGGCACCGTCCGGGATGCCTCCCGTGCGGCAGTTCCAGACGCGCAGATAACGGTCACCAATGTGGACACACGAGTAAGCCGCAAAAGCACGTCGAGTAGCGACGGCACGTATGTCGTCCCCCTGCTGCCTCCCGGGAACTACCAGGTAGCGGTCCAGAAGGACGGCTTCCAGCCCGTGCTGCGTTCGGGAATCTCGTTGGAGGTCGATCAGGTAGCGACCATCGATTTGGTGGTTCAGATCGGTAACGTCGCAGAGGCGATCGAAGTGTCGGCCGACGCAATCCTGCTATCGGTGACGAACTCCACGCTGGGCGAAGTGGTCAACAATACTCAGATTCAGAATCTGCCCATGAACGGCCGGCAGACGTTCCGATTGTTGGCCCTCACTCCTGGCGTATTCAAAGCGCCCTCCTCCAACGGCCAGTTTCAGGACATCCCGGTCAACCAGAGCAATGAGACTATCTTTTCCATCGGCGGAGGCCGGGCCCGGTCGAACGAGGTCATGATCGACGGCGTACCTACCACGGTGGGAACGGGAAACACCGTGACCGTCATTCCTCCGGTGGACGCAACCGAAGAGTTCAACGTCATGAGCGGCCCGTTGAAGGCCGAATGGGGCCGCACGGGCGGTGGCGTCTTGAACGTCTACACCAAGGCAGGCGTCAACCGTATTCATGGCGGCCTGTTTGAGTTCGTCCGCAATGACGCCTTCGACGCTAACGATTTTTTCGCCAACTCTGTCGGACAGAGTCTGCCCGCGTTCCGCCTCAATCAATATGGCTTTTCGCTGGGCGGTCCCGTCTGGTTTCCCAAGGTCTACAAGGGCGTCGACAAAACCTTCTTCTTTGTGGACTATCAGGGTACGCGCTGGCGCCAGGGCGCTACCTTCCGAACGACCGTTCCCACCCTGCCCCAGCGCCAGGGAAATTTCAATGGAACGTTGGACACCGCAGGCAGGCAAGTCACTATCTATAATCCGTTCTCTACCGCGTCCAATCCGAATGCGGCCGGTACGTTCCTGCGCACGCCGTTCCCAAACAACGCGATTCCATCGAGCCTGCTGGACCCCGTGGCCCAGAAAACGCTAACGTTCGTCCCGCAGCCCAACATCACAGGGAACCAGTTCACGAATCTCAATAACTTCTTGAGTGGCGCCACTCGGACGATTGACGAACACGCCCTCGGCATCCGCCTGGACCATAACTTCAGCGACCGTCAGAAAATCTTCGGCCGGTTCGCGTTCAACCGGAATAACCTGGTTCAGCCAAATTACTTCGACAGCCCTGCGTCCTCAGGCGAAGGAGCGCTAGGCGGCGTCGTGCTCAACGCGATGAACGGCGCCTTGCAGAGCACCACCACGCTCAGCCCGAACTCGGTCCTAAGCGTCAGTCTCGGCTTTGCCCGGTGGGTCTGGAACCGGAATCAATTGAGCTATGGATTCGACCAAAAAGAGCTAGGCCTCCCCCCTTCCTACGTGGGCCAGTTGCAATATCCGCTGTTCCCGAATTTTTCGATCGAAAACGGCGGAGCCATCGGCGGCGGCGCGGGCTTTAACAAGATGGCGCAGAACACCACGACGCTGCTCGCATCGCTCACCCGCATCTCCGGGCGCCACACCTTGAAGGTCGGAATCGACAGCCGCATGCACCGCGACTTCCTCATCGGCGGCGATCCGGCGGGGAGATTCAATTTCACACAGGCAATGACCAACGGGCCGAATCCAGTGGTTTTCGCATCCAACGCCGGATCGGGAGTCGCCAGTTTCATGCTGGGAACCTTCAGCTCCGGCAGCGTCAATCTGCTTGCGGGGAGCTCGCAGCAGTCCTTTTACTATGCGGGCTTCGTCCAGGACGATTTTCGCCTGAGTTCCAAGCTCACACTCAACTACGGAATCCGGTGGGAAACCACCAGCCCGCTTTCCGAACGCAACAACCAGATCAACCGCATGAATCTGGACATCGCAAGTCCAGCCCGCAATTCACAGTTTCCGAATCTCTTGGGCGGGCTGGAGTACGCCTCGCCCGGCAACCGGACCCTCTATGGATGGGACCTGAACAACTGGTCGCCGCGTTTTGGATTTGCCTATCACGTCCATCCGAAAATGGTTCTGCGCGGAGGCGTGGGATTGGTTCACTCTCAATTCCCAACCTCTTATGACCAGATTGGTTTCAGTCCAAACCAGGGATTTCTAGCAACCACCGACTTTATCGGCACGGTCGACGGCGTCACCCCGCGCGACACGCTTCGTAACCCCGCCCCAAACGGTCTGGTTCAACCATCACCGGCGAGCAGCCTCGGCGCGTCGACGTTCCTGGGCCAGAGCATCAATTCCTGGGACCTGAACGCCCGCACTCCCCGCGTATGGCAATGGAACTTCGACATCCAACGCGAATGGAACGGATTTCTCCTGGATGTCGCCTACGTGGGAATCCAGTCGCAAAACCTGCACCAGCCTTTGCAGATCGACTCATTGAACCCCAGTTACCTGCCGATGGGAAGCCAGCTACAGCAAACTGTGCCGAATCCCTTCTTAGGTACAATTCCGAGCGGTCCCCTTTCCACGCCAACCGTCGCCCGCTGGCGGTTGCTCCTGCCGTACCCGCAATACACGGGAATCGCCATGCAGAACACCACCTGGGGACACTCCAGCTACAACGCAATGGAATTGAAAGTGAAGAAGCGCTTCAAGAACGGCGTCTCTTTGCTGGCCACTTACACAGGAAGCAAGCTCTTCTCCGACGTGGCCAACTCCATCGTCAGCGCCGGCAACGCACTGGACAATGGCTTAAATGCGTCTGTGCAGAATCCCTACAATCTCTCCGCCGAGCGCTCCGTCTCGGAATCGGATACGCCAAACTACGTCAGCATCGCCGCGGTAAACGAGTTGCCTTTCGGCCCTGGCCACAAGTTTTTGCCGGGCGCCCGCGGTTGGGTAAAAGGCCTGGTGGGTGGATGGGAACTCAGCAACATATTCATCTATAGAAGTGGCTTCCCGCTGTCCTTCAGTTCCACGGGCACCCTCGTCGGTACCCGTCCGAACCGGGTTTGCAGCGGTGAAATCGCCGACTCCCGAACCAGAGGCCAACGAGTCCAACAGTGGTTTGATCGCAGTTGCTTCCCCGTCATCCCGGCCTTCACGTTTGGAAATGATTCCCGCACCAACCCCGACGTCCGTGGACCAAGCTTCACCCAGCTCGACACCGGATTGGCGAAGCGCACCAAGGTATTTCACGAAGCCGCGGATCTGGTATTTCGCGCGGAGGCGTTCAACCTGTTCAACACTCCGCACTTCGCTCCACCGGTTCTCAACGCCAATGCCAGTAACTTCGGCCAGATCACGGTTACATCGGGCAAACCACGAGTGCTGCAATTCGCAATCAAGCTGACGTTCTGATTGCTGGCGCGCAGCATTCCCGCTCGCTGCGCGCCATTTCGTGGGAATACGGCCGGCCCACTACGGCCGCACGCCTTCAATACCAAGCCGCATTTTGTACAAGCCGCTACGCGCGCACAAGTACAGTGTCTTGCCGTCTTCGCCCCAGGCGAAGTTGTGCGCATGCCTCGGCGACACGATCGTGCCCACGTGCTTTCCTTCCGGCGACAACACCCACAGCCCGCCCGGCCCCGACACATATAGGTTGCCCTTCACGTCAATCTTCACGCCGTCCAGCGCATCCTCGCCTGGCGCGCCGGTCATGTCGAAGAACAGTTGCCCTTCTCCCACCGTCGCATCCGGCCTCAGCTCATATCGCATCACGACCTTCTTGTGGTCGTCCCAATTGGCCACGTAGAGGTACTTTTCGTCCGGGGAAAGCGCGATGCCGTTGGGCCCGGTGAACTCCTTCGTCAACAGCCGCAGCTTGCCTTCATTCAGCGAAAATACGCCGGTAAAGGGAAGCTCCTTCCGTGGATCGTCACCGAACTTCGGCAGCCCGAAGAACGGATCAGTGAAGAAAAGAGCGCCGTCCTTGCGGTACACAAGGTCATTCGGACTGTTTAGTCTCTTTCCCTCGAAGCGGTCGGCCAGGACCGTCAGCGAACCGTCCTTTTCCAGTCGCGTCACACGCCGGTTGCCATGCTCGTTGATCGTGAGCCGCCCTTGCGCATCCAGCGTCAACCCGTTCGAGCCCGGCTGCCGGTATTCGGCAATGTCAGCCCCCTCATAACCGCTCGGCTTCCTGAAGACACTGAGTTCGCCCGGTTCGTTCGCCTGGCCCGGTACGAATTTGTAGATCGTGTTCTCATTCGGATCGCTGAACAGCAGATAGCCGCCACCGCGCACCCACACCGGGCCCTCGGTAAACGCAAAGCCTTCGGCCACTTTGTGGATCTTCGGGTTTACGCCCACAATCTCGTCCATCGCCGGGTCGAGGCGCTTCACTTCGACATTCACCTCGGCCGGAACGATCGCCACCGGACCGGCCGCTTCATGCACGAACTCGAGCCTCGCCGAGCGCATATAAATGAAGTTCGTCGGCGGATTCGACAGCGGCCCATTTGCGCCGAACACAGCCAATTGAATCTGCTGCCCCGGCTTCACGTTGCGGCCGATCACCAGCCGGTTGCCCGAATTCCAGCCGCTCACTACGCTGCCGCCCTTCTGGCCCAGCGCGCGCGTCAACTCGCCATCCACCCATACCTCGGCGTAATCGTCTACCGACGTCTCAAACACCGCCGTCGTTCCCGCGGTCGGCATTCCGCCCACATTCTCGGGCACCGTCACGTTGATGCGGTACCAGTTGAAACTCAACCGGCCGTTGCCGCGCTTCTTCTCCAGCGTCTCGGGCGCAATCGATTCCCACTGCGAATCGTCGAAATCGGCCACACCCGCGTGCGGCGTGTAATCGTACGTCTTCTTGCCCAGGAACTCCGTATCGACAATCTTCGCGTCGCTATAGCGCCACTGGCCCTTTACCAACCGCACGCCTTCATTCGTCGTCAGGTCCACCACGGCCGTGGGCTCCGCCTTTTCGGCGAGGAGCCCGGCAACAACCATGGCCGCTCCCAAAATCAGCACTCTCGTTCTCATCGTGGTTCTCCTTTAGCGAGCCTTCACCACGTAGTAGAGGAACGGATTCGTCACATCCTTGAACCAGTGCGGCACACCGGCGGGAATGATGATCACATCGCCCTTCTTGAGCTCCCGCGTATCGCCGCCTTCAATGGAGGCGCCGCGAAACTCATCGGCCGCGACACTCTTCACATCGGTCGCCTTGCCGCCCGTCACCAGCGTCGCCGTGCCATCGAGAACATGCACGATATCGGCATCGAGAGTATGGATCTCCGCCATGCCCGGCTTTTCGCGGCGGCTGGCGTGAACCATGTACTTATCGCTCGAATCGAACAGCACCGCGCCCTTCTTGAACGCCTCTTCCACCTTCGCGCCGTCGAAGTGCACCACCGGCGAATTGCCCGCTTGCAGCGCCGCCGCGCCCGCCAGCGCCAGTTCTTCGTCCTGCGCCGCGCTCGATGCGCCGCTCACACCCACCGCGCCGACAATCTGGCCGTCGATCGTGATCGGAACACCGCCCTGCAAAGGCGTGAAGTCGTTCAGCGCGACCATCGAAGTCCGGCCCTTGCCGACAACGTCCTCGAAGAACTTGGTGGGCTTCTTGAACAGCGCCGCCGTGCGCGCTTTGCCGATGGAGATATTGGCGCCGGCGCTGAATGTGCCGTCGATTCGTTCCACGGCCATCAGGTTTCCGCCATCGTCGACGACGGCGATCACGCCCGTGGTGTTGGCCTGCTTCGCGTAGTGGACGGCGGCGTCGATTACGCGCCTCGCCCCAACGGCGTTCAGCGATTTCTTGTCCATGGTTTGAGCCTGTCCCATTGCGGCCAGGCTCAGTAGAAGGGCGCTCGCGGCGCCTGTTTTCAGTAGTTTCATTGCGGTCTCCTTGTCGTTCAGAAGATCCCGCAACGACTCTGTTTATTCCACGGCAACCGCGGTTGCCATGCACGCCGCCTTGCGGCCGTACACATCTTCGACAGCCGCCCGCAGAAGCTCGGCAACACTCCACGCCTGCGCAATGCAGCCACCCTCCGTATGCGGCGCATCGCCATCGGCCACTTCGCTGATCTGTCCCAATCCGCCCTTGCGCATCTCGTGCGAGAACTCAGCCAGCCATCGTGCCGACATCGAACGCGACTCTTCCGAGCCCTCGTTCACGCGCACATATGCCGTCAGGAATGGTCCCATCAGCCACGGCCAGGCCGTGCCTTGGTGATACGCCGAATCGCGATCCCACACGCCGCCGGCGTACTTGCCCCGATAGCGCGCATCGAGCGGCGACAAAGTCCGCAGCCCCACTGGCGTGAACAGTTCGCGCTGCACGAGTTCGACGATGCTTCGCGCCCGTGCGCCTTCGACGAGCGGATGATGCAGGCTCACCGCAAAAATCTGATTGGGCCGCACGGAGTCGTCGCGCCGGTCCGGTTCCACCACGTCGAACAACCCGCCGCGCTCGGCGTTCCAGAACTTTTCGCAGAAGCTCGACTTCGCCCGTGCCGCCAACTGTCCTAAAAAGAGCGCTCGCTCCGATTCGCCGAAACGATCGCTCAACTCGCGCATGATGCACAGCGCGTTGTACCAGAGCGCTTGAATCTCCACCGGCTTACCCGCTCGCGGTGTCACCACCCAATCGCCCACCTTTGCGTCCATCCACGTCAGTTGCACTCCCGGCTCACCACAGGCAAGCAGCGCATCGCTGTCCACGTGAATGCCATAACGCGTGCCGCGCATGTGCCAGTCGAGAATCTCCACCAGCTTCTGGTAGAGGTGCTCGCGCACGAAATCGATATCGCCAGAATATTGCACGAACGCGCGGATCGCTTCGAAAAACCACAGCGTCGCATCCACCGTGTTGTACTCCGGCGCTTCGCCCGCGTCGGGAAAGCGGTTCGGCAACATGCCGCGATCGACGCTCGCCGCGAAGGATTTCAGTATGCCGCGTGCGATATCGTGGCGGCCCGTCACCAAGGTGAGGCCGGGCAGCGCGATCATCGTGTCGCGGCCCCAGTCGCTGAACCAGTGATAGCCGGCGATCACCGTTTCGCCATCGCCGCGCTCAACAAGAAACTGGTCCGCCGCTGCCGTCAGTTCCTGCACGATGGGTTCGGTGGAAGGAGCCCACGAGAGCACCGCCGCCCGTCGTTCGATCTCGCGCGTGCGCAGCGCATGAGCGTAAGCCGAATCCTGCCGCTGCGTGGAAGCAATGCACACAGCCGTCCTGTGCGCGTTCAGATCGTAGCGCAGGGCCATCGGTTGAAACAGGTCTTCCTGAAAGTCCAGGCCGCGGTCTCGTTCGCGCGCATACTCAAAATTGCGATACCACTCACCGGTTGCCTTGACCGTTCCGGCATTGTGAGCCAGATACATTGCCGGAAGATCGCCATAGGGAGCGAGCCGCAACAGGCCTTCGCTCGCATCGAAGCTGGTATTAATGGCGCTGTTGGCATGCGTCGTCGAATGGTAGTCGCGGAACGCAATCAAAGGACGCAGTTCGAGCGCGCACTCCGTCGCCGCGCCGCCTGTCCATTCGTACTCCACCACGGTCGTGTTCTCGCCATGCACCTGAAACACGCGCTTCTCAAGCGTCACCCCGCCCGCCTCGTACACAGCCACAGGGAATGGATCCAGCCGGAACTCGCGCAGGTATTCATAGCCCCGCGGATGCACGGTGCCCGGATAGCGATTCACCGATAGCTCGTAACGCTGCCCGTTCACCACAAGCGTCTCTTCGAACTTCGACAGCATCACCACGCGCCCCACCGGAGGCTTCGTCGCCGCCACCAGCAAGCCGTGATAGCGGCGCGTGTTCGCGCCCGTGATGGTGGACGAGGCAAAGCCGCCCAGTCCGTTGGTCTCCAGCCATTCCAGGCCGAGCGCCTGCTCCAGCCGTCCGCACACTTCGCGTTCGATCCGAATTGTCTTCATCGGCATATTTATTCTCCACTCTGCTGCAGCAGCTTCGCCACCACGCCCGTCCACCCTGTTTGATGACTCGCGCCCACGCCCGAACCATCGTCTCCATGGAAATATTCGTAGAACAGAACCAGGTCGTTCCAATTGGGATCGGTCTTGTACACGCCGTTGGTGCCGTGTACCGGCCGGTACCCGTCTTCGTTGCGCAGGAAGATGCGCGTCATGCGCCGCGACAACTCCGCCGCCACTTCGGCCAAGGTCATCATCTGCCCCGAACCGGTCGGACACTCCACCTGGAATCCATCGCCCAGGTAGTGATGAAACTTTTGCAGCGACTCGATCAGCAGGTAGTTCACCGGGAACCATATGGGCCCGCGCCAGTTTGAGTTGCCCCCAAAGAGGCCCGTGCTCGACTCGGCGGGTTCATATTGCACGCTGTATTGACGGCCGTTCACCGGCAGCACATACGGTTCGTCTTTATGCACGCGTGACAGCGCGCGGATACCGTACGGCGACAGGAATTCGTTGGAATCGAGCATGAATTTGAGGATGCTCTTCAGCTGGTCCGCCCCCACAATCGACAGCAAGCGCCGCGACCCTTCCCCCGTGGTGTGCATGCAGGCGACGTTGTCCGTGAGGTCGGCGCGATTCTCAATGAACCACTCCAGGCGTCGCCGGAAGCCCGGCAATTGATCGAGCATCGACGGCTCCAGAGTCTCCACGGCGAACAGCGGAATCAAACCCACCATGGACCGCACGCACATCGGCATGTGTTCGCCATTAGGCAGATGCAGCACGTCGTAGAAAAATCCGTCGCGTTCGTTCCACATGCCCGCGCCGTCTTGGCCAAGGTGATTGATGGCATGGGCGATGTAGAGGAAGTGTTCCCAGAACTTGCTCGCCACGTCCTCGTACGAAGGATCTTCCTTGGCCAACTCCAGAGCAATGGCCAGCAGGTTCAGGCTGTACATCGCCATCCAGCCCGTGCCGTCGGCCTGTTCGATGTGGCCGCCCGTGGGCAGCGGCGCGCTGCGGTCGAAGACGCCGATGTTGTCCAAACCCAGGAATCCGCCTTGAAACACGTTGCGGCCCTCGGT
>JBDTVQ010000198.1:0-12039 GCA_040007195.1 Acidobacteriota bacterium
AAAACAGCGCCATTGACGCCTAAGTCATTTATTTACAATCGACAGCCATTTTCCCCAGCTGGACGTCGCCGGTTCGACCCCGGTCTCCCGCCCCAAACGCCCCTGCGGCGGTGCCGCACCAGCTAAGGCTGCAACTTTTTGATAAACCTAGAAATAGGTTTCGCTGCATCTGTGTCCCTAATTTCGACGATCATCTTGATTGTGATGAGTGCGGGATGTGCATCGACGTCTGCCCGGTTGGTGCTCTGACGAGCGGCATGTACCGCTACAAGACCCGTCCCTGGGAGATGAAGCACGTTGGGACAATCTGCGCTCATTGCGCAGATGGCTGCAAGACAACACTCGGAGTCCGGAACAATACGATCATGCGCGGTAACAATCGCGACAGTTCCGGGATCAACGGGGAGTTCCTCTGCATCAAGGGACGGTATGGTTGCGACTTCAATCATCATCCGGAAAGGCTGCAATCTCCACTCATGCGAGTCGGTGATCGTCTGGAGCCAGCCGCCTGGTCAAAAGCCATCGCTGCCGTGGTCGAAGCGTTTCAGACAACCCTCGCCCGCGGTGGAAAGTTTGGTGTGATCGGCTCCAACCACACGACCAATGAGGAGAACTACGCACTCCAAAAGTTCGCACGGCTAGGATTGGCAACGAACAACATCGACCACCATCGGACGGGCGATGTAGTGACATTGCTCGACGCACTCAGTGGAAAGCCGGATTCACTTGCGACGACTTCGGACCTCTACACCAGCAAGGCGATCCTTGTGGTGGCGAATGACCTGGCACAGCAGCATTCCTTTCTTTCGTTTCAGGTTCGGGCCAACTGGCGTCATCACCAATGCCACATTTATGCAGTCACTCGAGGCCCGGTGCGGGAGGATCACTATGCGACAAGGAGTGTGCGCATCCGTGAAGGGGAGGAACTTGCGGGACTGGAGCTACTTCGGGAACAACTCCAAGCCGAACCTGAGCTGGTGGTTCTTTTCGGCGATGCGCTCAAGGGAGTGGCAGTTCGGGATATGGTGACCTTTGGGGACTCGCTCGGAATTCCCGTGAAGTACGTCTCCCTGCTCGACTATTCGAATTCGCGTGGAGCCGCGGATATGGGTTTGCTGCCGGATCTGTTGCCGGGCTATCGTCCGGTGTCCGAGGCCGGTATGGCCCCAGGGCTGACGCTCCCCGAAATGTTACACGCAGACCTGGATGTACTCTGGGTGGTCGGCGCAAATCCACTCAGGAACGTACCGCTCGCCACCGGGAACGTGTTCCTGGTTGTTCAGGATCTGTTCCTGACGGAAACCGCACAGGCGGCAAATGTCGTGCTACCGGCCGCGTCTCAATACGAAAAGAACGGCACCGTGACCAACGTGTGTGGTGAGATCCAGCGGGTGAGGCGAGCGTTGCAGACTGCCGGAACGAAGTCCGATCTGGAAATCTTCGATCTTATCTCCAGGCAGATGGGCTTGAACCTCGGGCTCTCAAGTCCGGGCGCTGTCTTGAACAAAATTCGGAATACCGTGCCTGGGTATGCAGTGCCTCTCTCTGTCCTCGATCTTGGCGGTGCAGTAGCTGCCCGGCCTTTGACGACACATAGTGGAATTACCTCGTCTCCTGCGCTCATTCAGTCTGCCGATGACACCCTGTTCAGCTCCGGGACCCTGGGGCGGTACTCGTCGACGTTGAGTTCGGTTCTGGAAAGTCCCGGCGGGCTTTACGGTGGCGCCTCCTCCCCGGAGTCTGGGGAACCAGCAGCATCCGGCGTGCCAGGGAGAAGATGAATGGACCAGGATTGCACGCTGCAAAGCCCTGCGAACCACGATCTCGTAGACGAGTGCTCAGAGGGGTCCTTCCCCGCGAGCGATCCTCCGAGTTGGACGCTTGGCGCCGAAGCCGATGGCTCATCGGTTGGCTTTGGATCTTCCGCCCCGCCGGGGACTACGCCACCCGCTTTTGCAGGCAAAGGCACGGGAGCTGGAGAAGACTCGCTCGCCGGGCAGCCCCTGGTGCGAAGAGAGGGATGAAGTGAACGGAGCAAGACGGAAAATCGCGAACGGTGGCGCGGAAGGCATTGGGCGTTCCGCGTACTTGAACGACCTCATTGAGCAAGAGCATCGCCGGATAAAACAGCGGGTCCGACCCATGCTCGGTTTCAACGTATGAGCGTGTCGGGGAGAACCTTTCGACGATAGGGAAAATTGCAAGTTGCATTGAGGCGGTTGGCCTAAGAGTCTGAAATTTGTTTTGCGGCACGAGCCAAAGCTCGACAAGAGCCTGGAAGCAAGCGTTTGGTTGAGAAATGGCGAGGTTAGGCGAAAACGAGCCAGTGGTGGCGGTGGAGTTTCAAAAGGTTGTGCGTCAAGCAGACCAATTTCCATTCCGCAGTGGCTTGCTGGAGGCCTCGCAACGAGAAGCGGCGAAAGCCACGCGTCTCTTTGATCCGGCCTATCACCGGTTCAACCGTAGTTTTTCGCAAGCGGTAGAGCGCGCGCCCGGTTGCGTGGCCTAGTGCTTCGCGCATCCGTTGCGCCAAGGGTTGTTTTAGCATGCGGCGCGGCTCCTGGCCGCCGCCTGCGTCCGGGGAAATCAAGAGTGTCACTGGCGTCAGACTAGCCATTTCGATACTTATCGTGTCCCAGTAACCAGCATCAGCCAATAATGTCTCTGGCAAAGTCCCGGCGGTTTGCCGAATCGCTTCACTCATCGGGATCAATTGTTGGCGGTCGTTGACTTGCTGAGTCACTTCAGCGGCGACGATGACCTGATGGTCCGCGTCCACAGCCAGTTGCGCATTGTAGGACGTCACAATGCGTTTGGTTCCGTTATCATGCATCATGCGCGCATCCGGATCCGTCAAGTTGTAATGGCGTGAGGGCGACTCCGCATCGCGCCGCGCTCGCTTACGTTTCAGTTTTCGCTTGTTGCGCTCGTGCTCAGTCATCGCAGGCGTGCCCGAGTTCGGTGGCTTCGGCCCCGGCTTAGCGTTAGCAAACTCAGCTTCGGCGAGTCTCTGCTGCGCTTCTTGTTCCAGCGCCCGCTTGGCTTCGCGAAGTTTTTCCAATCGCTGTTGTGCGCGTGATAACTCGGGCGGCAGGGCCTGCTCTTTTTGGCCTTTGCCAAACTGCGTATCTTCGCTCGTGTCCACTTGCTCGGCGTCTTTGAGCAGCCTGTTGACCAGCGCCTGCAAATGGCGTTCTACTTCCTCCATGGCTCGATACTTCATCGAGCGCAGACCGCTGGCATTGGCTAGAATCTTGGTGCCGTCCAGAGCCACCGTGCCCAGTTTCACCAAGCCCGCTTGCTGGCACAAGCGCAAAGCTTGTACGAACAACCCTGCCAGTGCCTGCAAATGTTCGCGCCGAAAGCTCGCGATCGTATCGTGATCCGGATGCTGGTCCGCTGACAAATAACGAAACGCCACCTCGTCATGCGTTGCTTTTTCAATCCGCCGTGAACTGCGTACTCCGATGCAATATCCGTACAGCAGCACCCGCGTCAACATCAACGGATGATACGCCGCCAGCCCCCGTCCATCCTTGCGTTCATATGCCGCGTAAATCTCGCGCAGGTCAAGTGTGTCCACGACCTCGCCAATGAACCGCGCCAAGTGATCCTCCGGCAACCAATCCTGCAACGACGGCGCCATCAAATATGGCTGATCCAGACTGCATTCCCGGAACCGCTTGCTCATTCTTCGAGCTTACGGGTCCCGCCCCGCCTGTCAAGCGAAATCTATCCCCGACACGCTCGTATACTGACACTGTATTTTCGTGCTGGCGAAAGTGGTGCTTGAGCGGAGGCGAAGGCAAGCTGCGAAGCGTGGGTTAGTTTACACTCAGCCGCTATTCTCTGATACTCCGGGTTGCAGTTCAAGCCGGAAGCCACGCTGGAAATACCGAATCGTTTATGGACATCCTTGAAATTGTCGCAATTGAGATCCCATGCAGGACCTGTGGGGGGCGGTACGAAGTAACGCTCAAACAGGTCGCACTCTCACAGCAGATGCTCCATGAGGGATGCCCGGTCCAGGTAGAGAGGGAATGCCCGCCTCTCTTTTACTCCGGCTTGGTGGACCGGGAATTAGCTCAGGACCTTCAAAAGGTGTGGTCGCGCCTCGAACAGGAAGCGCGCGGGGCCGGCGGAGAAGTGAAGCTGCACTCCGCGTAACGCCGAATGGGCTGGGGGAAGTGAACCGGAAGAGGAGATAATGGGGCCGGTGGAGGTGACCAAACATGAGCTCGCAGTCGGGGCAAAATAAGGGCGAAATGCCCATCGCGGAAGTCGTCCGTATGATAGACCTTGTAGATTATCAGGAGGGATCCGTTGTCAGCCGGACGCTTGTCAAACGCGTGACGGGAACTGTCACGCTGTTCGCTTTCGATGAGGGCCAAGGCTTAAGTGAGCATACGGCCGCGTTCGACGCCGTGGCACATCTGCTGGAGGGCGAAGCGGAGATTACGGTCTCTGGCAAGCCACTGCTGACGACGGCAGGCGAGGCGGTTCTCATGCCAGCAAACCAACCTCATTCTCTGAAGGCTCTCAGTAGATTCAAGATGCTGTTGACGATGATCCGCTCGTGAGCAACGCGGATAAAGGGTATTCACGCGGCAAAGGCGCACTGCGCCAAATCTGGTGCGGCGTGGCGGATGCAATAGTGCTGCCCACCACGGGTTCCACCCTCCGTTTCAGTGCACTTATTCCATTTCGACAGCCCGCGGGAAGAGGATGTTGTTTTCCAAGTGAATGTGGTAGTGAAGATCGCGCTTCAAGCGATTCGGCGCTGTAGCCGCGACGATCAGCGGTATCGAGTTGGTGGAGAAGATCAAGAAGGATTGCCCATGAAGACAGTTGTAGCGGTCCGGCATGTCCACTTTGAGGACCTGGGATCGCTGGAGCCGGTGCTTGCCGAATTTGGCTTCGAGATCAAATACCTCGATGCTGGAGGAGGGCTTCCGGAAAACTATGACTGGCTGAAACCGGACTTGCTGGTCCTGTTGGGGGGGCCAATCGGTGTGCATCAGGAGCGTGAGTATCCGTTCGTGGCGACCGAGGTCCGGGCAGCGGAACAGCGGATCAAGTCCCAGCGCCTGCTGCTGGGCATTTGTCTTGGCGCGCAGGTGATGGCACGCGCACTGGGTTCGCGCGTGTATCCTGGTCCGCGAAAAGAGATTGGCTGGAAACCCTTGTCTCTAACCGCGGCCTGCGAGAACACGCCGGTTCGCCATTTCGGTGCGAGCTCGATGTTCCACTGGCACGGAGATACCTTCGATCTGCCCGCCGGCGCAACTCTTCTTGCCTCGACCGATGTGTGCGCGAACCAGGTGTACGCGTGGGGCGAACGGACGCTGGCGTTCCAGTGTCACCCGGAATTCCGGGCCGGCCAGATCGATCACTGGCTGATCGGGCATGCCTGTGAGCTGGACGCGGCCGGGACCGACCGCCAGCGCCTGCGTGAGGATTGCGCGAGCCACGGAGGGAAGCTAGAAGCAGCCAGCCGGGCTGCGTTTCAGGACTGGCTCTTCCGTGGATAGCGAGTTTATTGGCGAAGGGCGTTGCCTGTGCAGGTTTGAGCGTCAGTAAAAGGCCGCAGTGAGCGGAGAACGCTCTCGAATATGTGCGGCGTGTGCTGGATGCCTATCGCGCGACGCCTAGAACGTGCGGCGCGCCGCGCAAGACGGAGCGCGCGTTTACGCTTTAGTTGTTCGCTCGCGGCGTTCCGTTGGCAGTGGTAGAGAACGTCTTGGTACTCGCTTGCGCGGGGCGCTTGGCGCGTCTGGCGGATGCGCCTCTGTTGGGAGTGATCCGCTCGCTTGCCTACTTCTCTCCGGTCATTGACGAGGTTCTCAGCCTTCACGTCGATGACGCTTACTGCCGTCGTCTCCGCCAGCGTCTGGCCCGCATTTTTCATCCATGCCTATCGCAGCGGATGATGGTCCTGACCGGCTCCCTCCCCATGCTACGGGTCAATCGGACGCGGTGCAGTGACCGCTAGATCACCGAAGCATAACCACACCGCCATAATGGAATAGTGATAGACAAGGAAGGCGCGCTCCACCTCTCCCACCTCTTTGGCGGCCTCGACGCCTCGGCATTAGCGGAGCTTGCGCAGATGGCCCATCAGCGTGAGTTGGCGCGCGGAGAGTTACTTTTTCTGGTGGGCGAAGAAGCTGCCGGACTCTTCGTGGTAGTCGCTGGCGAAATTCGCGCCTATCGGGTGAACTCGCAGGGCAGGGAGCAGACCCTCCATGTGGAAAGCGCCGGCGCAACGCTGGCCGAGGTGCCCGTATTCGATGACGGACCCTATCCCGCCACGGCAGTCGCGGAAACTGCGTCCACGCTATTATTTTTACCTAAAGAAAATTTCCGGCGGTTCATGCTCCGCCATCCTCAGGTTGCACTTACGGCCCTGAACCTCATGGCTCGCCGGCTCCGGGGACATGCGGAATTGGTAGATTCCCTGGCGCTCCAACAGGTAGGTCAGCGTCTCGCGCGCTTCCTTCTGGCCCAAGCGCGCGATCATGGATCGCGTACATCCGAGGGCCTGGACATCGAAATCCCGTTCTCCAATGAAGAGTTGGCTAAGCGCATCGGATCCGTACGAGAAGTGGTTTCCCGGACGCTCTCGCGGATGGAAAGCGACGGCTTGTTTGTGCAGACGGCTCCTCAAGCTGGCAAACAGCGCCATATCCTCATTTTTGATGAAGCCCGTTTGGAGCAATACGGTGAATGAGGTACTCGCGCAAGGCAATGGCGCTATTGTGTTCGCGGTCCTTGTGAAGTGGAAGCGCACCCGCGGATGGTCGGCGAGGAATTGTTCGGCGTCTTTAGTCTTGTGCGCGGAGAGATTCTCGAGCACCGCCTGAATCTCCTTGGCCAACGCGGCGCACGCGACCAGGCCTCCGAGAAACGCAATGAATTGCGGCCTCGTAACCTGCTTTATATTCTTGGAGGGGATGCTTCCAACGCAGTAGGCGCGCGAAGGTGTGCAGGGGGCTGAGTGAACGTCAGTAATAGATTCGCGGCAAAAAGGGAGACGGCGGTAAGTTCCACAACGGCGGACACCGGTAGGATTCGCCAGGCGCCCTGCCAATAGCCCTCATACGCCGGGATCTCAGAACTCACGCGCAGCGCGCAGCCAACGGTTAGCGCCAGCAGCGAGGCGAACATGAGCGTTGGACTATAGAGTACTCGGCCGCCGCCGAACGCGGGCAACACACGCTGCCCAATGCAGAACACCATAGTGGAGATAAACCCGACGGTCAAGGCATGACGAGCGGCACCCCAGATTCCCCCGCTACGATCGGCCCACGCCGCCCACACCCACAGTATCGTTGCGACCAACAGCCACATGTACGAGATGCGAATAAATACAGGGAAAGTGGGATGTACGCCCTGGATTTTCGGTGGCTGCGCCGGTTTCTCCCAGACATGCAACGCCAGAATCGCACAGATGGCCGCAACTGGCAAGATCGCAGCGGAGATCTGCGGACTCCGCAAGAATCCACTCAAAATGGACAACCATGCCAGTGCCAGCGCGGCGAACAGGAAGCCGGCTTGCGGCGCTTTCAATCCGAGGAAGACCGGCAACCATCGCGCATTAAATCCCCAGATCGCGGGAACCAGAAATCCCCAGGCTTGCAGTGCCACCAGCCGCTGGTCCGGTCCGTGCGCCAACGCGGGTCCCATACCAATCCATGCCGCCTCACACGCCGCGACGAGATTCAAAGTGAGCGAAAACAGGAAACCCACGGTCGATGCAATGACCATCAGCATCCACGGTTCGGGCCTGCGTGTTGTCCCCGAACTGGGCCTATGACCGGAAACGGTTTGGAAGAAGATCAGGAAGGCCACCAGTTCAAAAACAGCCGAACCCGGGAGCAATATCCGCCAATGCCACTGGGTGACGCCCGCGTGCCAGCGCGCACAAACACCGAGGGTCCAAAAGGCCAGAGTGACCCAGGCCCGCGGCACCGCATAAGCCGGCATTCCGCCCATCTTCGAGAGAGAATAAAAACCGATTCCGAGAATGAATGTGCCGATCCAACCAAAGATCTGAGCGTGTCCATGCGCCTGCATCCAGGCCGGTGAGAGTGTTTGAAGATCGTGCTGGCTGCTGATCGAGATCAGGTTCCAGACGCCCAGGAACGTGCCCGGCAGCAACATGAATATGAGCGCGATTACAATGTAGGCGATCAGCACGCGCTGTAGTTGTGCCTCCCGTTGCCCGTACACCTCGACTGGAACGCCTGCTGATGTAAGCACCCTAAGCGTGGACATGTCCGTTCTCCTATGCGCCCGACGGTTGGCGTTCGAGATCCAGCGCGGCTGGGAAGAGTATGTTGTTCTCCAGGTGGACATGCTGATGCAGATCCCGCTCAAACTCAGCCAGCCCGTGATAGAGCGCCCGGTACGTTGGGCACGCGTTCGTAGGCGGCTGGTAGTTTCCGGTGAGAGCGCGGATCTTCGCAAGGGCCTCACCCGCGTCGTCGTGCTCCGCCATCATTTTTTGAATCGGGGCCTCGATGTTGCCAGCCATGTTTCCTTGCCACCTCCCTTGTGCCAATCGGTCGAGTGCCGGGAACAGAATCCGCTCCTCCTTCAGCATGTGAGCCGCAAGCTCTTCCGACAGTGCTCCAAACAATCCCTGAATATCACGCAGCTCTGGATGCGCGGCACCGTGCTTCGCCACCACTTTTTCAAGCCAGTGGTGAATCCGGGGGGTGCTTTCCCGCACATAGGCGTGGTGGGTATCCACAATATGCCCGGTCAAGGCGTCCAGTCGCCGAGCCGCCCAATCTGTTCTCGCCCTTTCAGGGGGCGCATCCACTGCATTAAGAAGCTCCACCAAATGGTCCCAGTCGACATCTGCTCGCTCGCAGGCCTCCCCTAGCGTTCTTGTTCCGCCGCAACAGTAGTCGATACCAAGCGACTCAAATACGGGAACCGCCTCGGGGTGCTGGATGGCGATTTCGCGGGTTGTCTGGGTCTGGTTAAGCGTCATGGTTCTCTCCTCTGGCTCAAAGTTACAGCCGCGCCTGGAAGAATGCAGTGACTTGGGTCACATCTGCTTCAGGCCGCCAAGTTGTGGGGCGGATACGGTACACTCGGGGCTCGGACGCAGCGGAACGCTGACGAGTAGTCTGAAGTTCTGGGATGCCTGAAACCTCTTCGGTGATGATGATCCTGGTGATCGCGACCATAGTGCGAGCCAGCCTGGGATTTGGCGAGGCTCTGATCGCTGTCCCGTTACTTGCGCTGTTCATGCCAGTGGAAGAGGCCGTTCCGTTGGCTGTGCTTGTCTCCATCACGATCGCGCTTCTCATTCTCGTCGCAGACTGGCGGCACGTTCAGTATCGGAGCGCTGGCCGGCTGATCTTCTCCACCTTCTTTGGCATCCCCGTGGGACTGTGGCTGCTGACCGCCGTGCCGGAGGCTCTGGTGAAGGCGATCCTTGCCCTGGTAATCATCATGTTCGCGGCAAATTCGCTCTGCACAGGACGGAATCACTCGCTCCAGGATGATCGCCTGGCTTGGCTGTTCGGCTTCAATGCAGGAATTCTAGGTGGCGCCTATGGAATGAATGGTCCTCCGCTGGCGATTTACGGAACACTGCGACGCTGGAAACCCGATCATTTCCGAGCCACACTCCAGGCCTACTTTCTACCTGCGAGCATGGCGGGCATGGCTGGATACTGGTTCGCGGGACTTTGGAGTCCTGCTGTGACTGACCTGTATCTGAGCGCGCTACCCGCAGTGGTGTTGGCCGTCATCGGGGGCCGATGGCTCGGCCGCCGACTCAACGCGCACCATTTCAAACACTATGTGCAGATCGGGTTGCTGGCGATCGGCGCGATCCTGTTATTTCAATCCGGGCTCAGCGCCTTTTCGCGATAGAAACCCTAGCTTAAGAGAACGTTTCAAACGCCGCTTTTCATGTAGACGTGTTCCGTAGACCTTCAGAATGTCACTGCGAGTGACGATTCCAGCAACGCACCCCGGATGCTCTGGATCAACCAGAGGCAGACGTCCAACGCCCTGCGTCACCATCGTATCCAGTGCTTCACGCACGGTTGCCGTACTCGAGATTACTGCGGCCGGCCGTGTCAACAGATCGCCAATCCGCATTGCGGCGTCGAGTTCCTCGCCCACCAGGCCAGATTCTTCCGCGTGATCAGGCCTACCAAATGCCCACGCTCGTCCAAGACGGGGAAACCCGTGTGAGTGCTTCCCGCCTGATGCGTACCCAGCCAGTGCCGCACCTCCTCCAGTGTTTGTTCCGCACGCACGCTCACTACGTTGGTGCTGGCCGCATCGCGAATGCGCAGGCTCGTAAGCATGTCGACCGAGTAATCGACACTCAGCCGCAACCCACGCCGTGCGATCTTTTCCGTCATGATCGAGTTTTCCATCAGCAACCGAGCGACCAGGTAGGCCATGGAGCATCCGCCGAGCAGCGGCAGCAGTCCGAAAGGTTGCAGCGTGGTTTCGAATGCGAACACCACAGACGCCAGCAGCGCCTGAGAGGCTCCGGCAAACATGGCGGCCATCCCCACCAGGGCGGCCGTGCGCGGATCCATTCCGAGCGATGGGATGAGTGCGGCCGCGCCACTTCCCAGTAGGGCTCCTAGAGCGCCCCCGAAGGTGAACAGCGGCGCAAGTGTACCGCCTGAGGTGCCGCTGCCCAGCGAAATGCTCCAGGAGACGAACTTCATCACCAGAAGCGTCGCTAAGGCTGTTCCAGTGATGGTTCCTCCGAGAATATTCTCGATATTGTCGTAGCCGACGCCCATCGTGAGGGGAGCGTAATAACCGACCACACCCACCACCAGGCCACCGATAGCCGGCCACCACATCCAGTGAATGGGCAGCCGTTCAAATAGGTCCTCAATACCATAAATGGCACGTGTCACTCCCACCGCGGCCAAACCGATTGTGGCTCCCAGCAGAATGTAGCCTAGCAGCGCGGGCCCGCTTGGCGGCGACACTGGCGCCATCGCAAACACAGGACTCGCCCCAGAGAATGCCATCCGGACGCCAGCGGCGATGGTGCTGGCGATCGCCACCGGGATAAATGAGCTTGCGCGATATTCGAACAGAAGCAGTTCGATGGCCAACAGAACGGCTGAAACGGGACTACCGAAAGTCGCGGCCATCCCAGCGGCGGCACCGGCTGCAAGAAGCGTCTTTCGCTCGTCTGCAGTGGTCTTCATCAACTGTCCTATCAGTGAGCCTAACGCGCCGCCAGTCGCGATGATCGGCCCCTCCGCTCCAAACGGACCACCTGTGCCGATCGCGATCGCCGCCGAAAGCGGTTTCAAAAACGTCATTCGCGGAGGTACGCGACTCTCATTGAACAAGACCTGCTCCATCGCTTCTGGAATTCCGTGCCCTCGAATCGCCTTAGACCCATATCGCGCCATGAGCCCAACGATGAGACCGCCACAGACGGGAACAAGAATCACCCACAGCCCCAGCGCATGGCGAGCAGGCGAAATAAATGCAGTCGACCAACGGCCATAAAACGCCAAGTTCGTGACCAGACCGATAAGCCTAGTCAGCCCTTGGGCGACAAGTCCAGCGGCGACCGCGATTGGAACCGCTAATCCCACCAGCATCAGCAAACGTTTACTGGCTACTGTTCGGGCACGGCCGATGTGGGTAGCTTCTAATGCTGGGCCCAATGACGGTGCGATGGGAAGTCCTCCGGTAGTGGAGGAGCGAGAGACTTCATGGTCTGACAATTTCAGTTCCTTCCAAAAGGTGACGGGGCCTTAGTATATAGTCTCCTGTCGCAGCTAATTCCTTACAACAGCGAACCTTCTCGAGGATGGCGTCGGCCGTAGCCCTCCAGTTCCAGTTGGAAAGTCATTTGTAGATGGTTTGTTCCAACTCGTGAACCGCGTGGAAAGTTCCCCGGCGGATCGTTCGGCCGGTGATGAGAGCGACAAAGCGTTCAACACTGGTTCAGCCACGATGATCCGCTCGTGAGCAGGCCGGCCACTACCGGTCTGTGAGCGAGTCATGATCCACGCGCCGGAC
>JBDTVQ010000199.1:0-11988 GCA_040007195.1 Acidobacteriota bacterium
GCCGCTTTCGCCAACGAGGTGTTTCTGAGCGAGCTGTTGAAGCAAGGCGGATACCGCACCGGGTACATCGGCAAATGGCATATGGGTAACGATCAGCAGCCCGGCCACGGCTTCGATTGGACGGCCACGGTGGAGGCTCGCACGTACTCCGATCCCACTTACTTTGTGAATGGCAAGCAGACGCCGCGCCAGGGCTTTCTTACCGAAATCAATACCGGCTATGCCGAGGAGTTCATCAACCAGGGGGACAAAGCGCAGCCGTTCTTCCTGACGCTTGGCTATCTGAACCCGCACACGCCGTACAGCGGCCATCCGCAGCGCTACTACGACATGTACGCGGGTACGAAGTTCGACTCTATCGGCTGGCTGCCGAAGGCGCCGAATGCTCTGCGCGAGAAAGAGATGATGAATGACGTGGTGGGCAACATTCGCAAGTGCGCCGCCAGTGTCACTGCGCTTGACGATCAAGTTCCGCGCCTGTTGAAGGCCCTCGACACGCGGGGCGTTCGTGAAAACACGCTGGTTATCGTGGCCGGTGATAACGGGTACCTGCTGGGCCGCCATGGGCTGTGGTCGAAGGGCCTGGCGTCGGACCCGATCAATATGTACGAGGAGTTGATGCGCGTGCCGATGATCTGGCACTGGCGCGGCAAGCTTCCGGTGGAAGCGACGCGGCCGGAAATGATCAGTTCCTACGATTTTCTGCCGACGATCTGCGACGTTACCGGCGTTGCCGCGCCCGCGAACCGCAACCTGTGCGGACGCAGCTACTGGCCGCTGGCGCAGAACAAGGCACTCGATCGAAAGAACGCCTGGCCGACGACCGTGTTCGGGCACTTCCGCAATACGGAAATGGCTCGCGACAAGCGGTTCAAGCTGATCGTGCGAAATGCCAGCGAGGGGCCGAACGAGCTATACGATCTTACGCAGGACGCGCGCGAGCAGGCGAATCAATACGAGAATCCCGAATATGCCACGGTTCGCGAACGGTTGGCGGCTGAGTTGAACGGCTGGCGGCGGCGCACGCAGAGTTGATTGCGCCGGCGGTGGCGCTTGGACGGCTCAGTTATTTGTAGGCCATCGGCGCCGACTCCATGACAGCAGTGTTGTTCTGGAAAACTTTCGCTACGCCTGGAGTGAAGAAGTTGAAGTTGTAGTTGACGATGGTGATGGTGAGACGTTCGTCGTTGGGGTTGTCGGCGGTTCCGAGTGTTCGCGTTACCTGGATGTTCTCGCGTTCGAGTCCGAGAAATCCCGGCGGCGTGGGGACGCCATTACCTTGCGACACGGTGCTGGTCCGGTAGAGCACCATATTCTGTATCTGTGAACCGGATCCGTCCCACGGCTGGACGATGCCCCAGCGCAGCGCACCTCGTACGCGTTCGACGAGGGACTGGTGGATGAACAGCAACTGGGATACATCGAGGATGCCGATCATGGTGGTGATGAAGAGCAGGAGAATGAGAGCGGACTCTACTAGGGCTTGACCGCTTCGTGATTTTCGAGAGTGTCGTCGCAGGCGCATGTTAGGGCTCCGATTCCTCTGGGGCGTATCGTCCGATATAGGGGTATTCCAGCGTGGGCGCCGAATTGAACGTGTAACTTTTGAAGATGCCGTCGATGGTGAAGTTGCTGATCGAGACGATGACCGTTTTCGGGATTCCCGTGGCAGTGGTGGTGTACGTTACGTTGACATTGCCGGTAGTGAGTCCCTTTACCTGCGGCACGGTTCCGCCGCTGGGAATGCCGTAGACAACCAGGTTTTTGGTTGCCAGCTTCCCCTTCGTAATATCCGCGCCGCCGGAAAGTGTGCGGTAGGTGCGAGAGGCAGCGTACCGCGCTCCGTTGGTGATGGCGGCGCACACCAAATTGTATTGGTACAGGGTGTATCCAAACTGAAAGGTAGCGCTGAAGGCTGGTATCAGCAAACTGCAAGCAATGGCGAATTCGATCATTGCGTTGCCTTTGCGCCGGCGGCCCAGTTTGAGGAGGGGAACTTTCATTCGATTAACCTCAAAAAGTTGTCACCGCTGGCGCTGTTTCCGGTGGGGGTGTCGGCCGGTCCGATATAGGTGGCGCACTTGGACTTGTTTGGATTGTGCGGCTGGTCGGGAGGTAGAAAGACCTTCACGAATCCAAGGACCGTCGGAGTAGACGTCGTGTTGAGACTCTCTACGATGGGAACGATGACCACGCGCCTCATCGGTGACGAATCATGACTCGAAATATAGGTGTCGTAGTTTTGCGTTTGCGGGCTGGAGTCCTGATCTGACCGCGCGTTGAGGCTGTTGTAAACGTCGGTGGTCTTGACGCCGCCGGCGAGGGTTACGGTGCCGCCCACCGTGACGGTGTAGTTCATCTTGTCGTCTTCGATTGCGGCGGCGATAGCGGAGGCGCTTGTTTCCATGATGTAGCCGCGGTCGGCGCCGCTGCCGTCCTTGACCATATTGAGATACTGCTGCGTTCGGTCAGACTGGCATAGATTCTGCAATTTTTGGTTGCCGCCGTTGCTTTCGGTGCTGGAGGGCCACAGTAGCGTCAGTTCATCGCCCTTGGTGTAACCGAAATTAGGTCCCGTCATGCTATGGGCGATCGGCGAGAACGGGAAGACACCCTGCGGAAACGAGGTGGGGAGCTTGATGCCGGCGACCGAACGCGCGGCGACGTTCATCGTGGTCGGCGCGCCGAGCGCGGTCATGAAATAGGTTGTGAGGCTGTTGGTGGGGGCGGTGACCCGAACATAGCGGAAGTTCGTTCCAAAAGCAGGTGCTGTTGACCACGAAGAGTTGTCGGTGCTGAATTCCGTGGTAACGCCGGTAAAACTTTTGCTATTGAAATACCACTTGTTGGCGCTGGTGGTGACGGCCGACTTCGCGGCATTGATTCCCACCATTGTATTGTCCAGCTCGGCAGCGGCCGCCATAGCGGCGGCGTCCGTAAAGCCCTGCGTTTCATTCTTTGCGATGTAGCTCCGGCCCAGGTCGATGACCAGGCCTAGCATTCCCATGAGCACGATGATGCAGATGGCCGTGGTGAGGAGGGTGAAGCCCTTGCGCCTTTTCACCTGTCGCATATTTGGTTCCCGACGTTTCTATCGGACGTTGATGTAAACGAATTTAGGAAATCGGGAATATTTACAGCAAACTGAAAATTTTTCCCCACTCCTGCACGATAGATCAGTCAGGATTCGTTTACAGTCAGGGATTTGCCTAGGAAAGGCTGGTGACTTCGCCCGATGCCGGGCCTCGAACGGGGAGAATCCCTGATGTCGAAGTCGGAGGAGGAAGTCTAAGGAGGGGGGTAGCGCCGGCCCTTATTTCAGACCCGGCGCTGTTGAGCCGGGCCGATTACGCTTCAGCGACGCACTTGTTCTTCAGCGCGCCGAGGCCTTCGACTTCCACCACCATCTCATCGCCGGGAACCAGCCAACGCTGGGGCGTCCGGCCGAGACCGACGCCGGCGGGAGTGCCGGTGGAGATAATGTCGCCGACTTCGAGCGTCATGACGCTGGAGAGGTGGGCAATCAGAGTGGGGATATTGAAGATGAGGTGCTTTGTGTTGGAGTGCTGGAGCACTTCGCCGTTGATCGTCATCTTGATCTCGAGGTTATGCGGGTCGGCGACCTCGTCTTTGGTGAGGATGTAGGGGCCCATGGGACAGAAGGTGTCGAACGTTTTGCCGATGACCCATTGGGTGGTGGCGAGCTGGTAATCGCGGGCGCTGACGTCGTTCAGATTGAGATAGCCGAAGACATGGTCCTGCCATTTCTCCGGGGCAATGTAGCGGCCGGCCTTGCCGATGACGACGGCGAATTCGGCTTCGTAGTCGGGCTTGGTGCTGTTCTTGGGCAGCACGACGTTGTCGCCCGGGCCGATGACGGACGAGGCGAACTTGCAAAACACGGTCGGTACTTCCGGGATTGCCATGTTGGATTCGATGGCATGGTCGCGGTAGTTCAGGCCGATGCAGATGATTTTCGGCGGCCGGGCAATTGGCGCGAGCAATTTCACCGTTTCGAGCATCGGCGAAGACGGCTCGTTCGAGGCAACGTACGAAGCAATCTGGCGGCGGGCCGATTCTCCGGCGACGATGACGCTCGTCATGGAGGTCAAGCCCATTCCGGCCAGTCCGACGACATGGCCATTTTGAATCACGCCCGGCTGGACCGTGGCATTCGCTCCTAAAAAGGTCACAAGTTTCATAAGGGGAAGTTGGTTATTGTATCATCCCTGTTTCGGGCATTTCGTGGGTGCGGCTGCATGGAAGACCACTTTTTCCTTCGCGGCGGATTCGGCGGGGCATGGGGATGCGCGCGGCATCATTCAGGCGGTGGGGAAGGAAATTCAGGTGGTGGAAGGGAAACGATTCAAGTGGTGGAAGGGAAACGATTCAAGTGGTGGAAGGGAAATTCAGGCGGTTGGAAGGGAAGCGGTGTAAGGCGGCCCGCTTGTCAACGGTGGGGGCGGCGCGTAAACATCACAAAAGAGTCGATTTTGGGTCATATTTTGGGGCATCCGGAACGGGATTCTTTCTGCTACCATAAATAGACCACTTGCGGATGGTGCAATGGGTTACCTCCCTGCGCTGCCTCCGGTTGGAGTTCTCCCTTCCGGGGGACGGATGTCCAAAACATAATATGCAGTATTCGTGGTAGAACAGGATCTACCGATTCTGTTTCGGCTGGCCGTGTTGTGCGGCCGGATGGTGTTCAATCATAGTTTCGGGTTGAGTAAACGAAGGAGTACCGATGGACGTTTGGTTGATGCTGTTGATCTCCGTGGTCATCATGCAAATCTCGGTGTTTTGCACCACTATTTATCTGCATCGCGCCCTCACGCATAAGGGCCTGGAGGTCAGCACTCCGCTGGCAACCTTGATGCACCTGCATCTTTGTCTCTTCACCACTATCGTTCCGCGCGAATGGGTCGCGGTGCATCGCAAGCACCATCAGTTCTCCGACAAGGAAGGCGATCCGCACAGCCCGTATATCGAGGGCCTGTACCATGTGCTGTTCGGCAACGTGTTCTATTACCGCCGGGCAGCGAACGACGTGGCCAACATCCGGAAGTACACGCCGGATTATCGCGGCACCTTTATCGATCAACTGCCGGGCCAGGCACGCCTCGGCCTTTTATTCGGCATGGCAATCTTCGTATTGATGTTCGGCTGGGCGTGGGGCATCGGCCTTTACATCGCGCAGGGCATCACCTACATCTTCCTGAACGCGTCCATCAACAGCATCTGCCACATGGTTGGCTACCGGAACTGGGACAACAAGGCGACCAACTTGAAGTCGCTGGCGTTCCTGACGGGCGGCGAAGCGCTGCACAATAACCACCACGAATATCCGACGGCGGCCCACTTCGCCATGAAGGGCGCCGAGTTCGACCCGGCCTGGCCCATTATCAAAGTGTTTGAAGGCATCGGCCAGATCCGCGTGAAGCGCCTGCCGGTTGCTAAAGCGGCTTAGGTTCAGCAGCAGCCACCTGCGGTTACTGGCAGCCACGAACAGCTAGTGCATGACGGCCATTGGGACAACCTGTTCCCCGTGGCCGTTTTGCTTTTTGGGGGCGCGGAGGTGAGGCGAGGGCTGAGGTGTGCGAGGGCTGAGGTGAGCCGGGGGCTGGTGCTGGCGGGAGTGGCCAGAGCGGTTTCCGGGTTTCCATGAGGGACTCGGGGACCACTCTCTAACGGTCGCGGCTCGGGTCCAGAATGGTCCTGGCTCGAATCCAGACGGGCACGTCCATCGGAGACTGGGCCATGAAAAAACCCGGCCCTTGTGGGGGCCGGGGAAATTAGCCAATGACTACTGAAAAATCGTTACGGGCGGGCCAAGCAGGCACGCGGCCGGGTTAAGCGACCTTTTTGACTTTGCCACCGCGAATACAGGAGGTGCACACCTTCATCCGCTTCGTGGCGCCACCGACTAAAGCGCGGACGCTTTGCAGGTTCACATTCCAACGGCGGTTGGTCAGGTTGTGCGCGTGGCTGACGCGATGTCCGAAGGTCGGACCTTTTCCACACAGTTCACAAACTCGAGACATAACAGGATTCTCCACGGGCGGCTGCCCGAAGTCCAAGGATACCAAGGGGTGGGGCTGAGTGCAAGCTTTGTGCCGCGCTTTGTGCCGCGCTTTCATCGTGGTGGGCGGGCTATAAGCGCTCGGGTTCGGACACGGTCAGGACGCCGCCGGCGGTGCCGGTGTTGAGCGTGCCGGCGGGTTCAAACAGGAGGACCGACACTTCTTCCGGCGCCACGGGACGGTGTTCGACGCCGCGGGGGACGATGAGGAACTCGCCCGCTTCGAGCCACTGTTCGCGGCCGCGAAAATCCATCCGGAAGCGGCCTTCGACGACGAGGAACATTTCGTCTTCGTGTTCGTGGTGGTGCCATACGAACTCGCCCTGGAACTTGACGAGCTTCACATGCTGCCCGTTCAGTTCCCCGACGATTTTGGGCGACCAATGGTCGTGAAACCGCGCGAGTTTGGCCTTGAGGTTGACCGGCGTTGGAGCCGCCACGGGCGATTTCCTATCTCCCGAACAGGCCGCTTTTCGGCGGAACGAGGAAGCGAACGCAGACGGGCATGGGCACGTCCACTTTCTGGCCGGTGGGCTGGAGGACGCCGGTGGCCTGATCGATTTTGAAAACGACTACGTTGTTGGAATCCTGATTGGCGGCGATCAGCCATTTGCCATCGGGCGACAGGCCGAAATTGCGCGGTGTCTTGCCCTGTGTGGGCTGGTTTTCGGTGCGGGCCAGTTTGCCGCGCTTGTCGACATTGAAGACGGCGATGGTATCGTGGCCGCGATTGGAGGCATACACGAAGTTGCCGGACGGGTGGGCGAGGACCTCGGCGGTGGACTGCCCTTTTTCGATGGCGCCGGGAATGGTGGGCACGGTTTCAATTTCGACGAGTTTACCGGCGGTGCCGTCCCAGTACATGGAGGTGACGCTCATGCCCATTTCGTTGACGACGAAGGCGAATTTTCCGGAGGGGTGGAAGCTGAAGTGGCGCGGTCCGGCGCCGGGCTTCGTTTGAAACTCACCGTGCGGGGAGAGTTTGCCGGTCTTCTGATCGAAGTTGTAGATGTAGAGGCGGTCGGTGCCGAGGTCGGCGGCCACGGCGAAACGGTTTCGCGAGTCGAGGTTGATCGAGTGGGCGTGGGGACCCTTCTGGCGTTGGGGGTCGGCGCCGGAACCTTTGTGTTGAATGACGCTGGCTACCTCGCCCAGTTTGCCGTCCGCTCCCAAGGCGATGCTTGCCACCGAACCGGTGCCGAAGTTGGCAACCAGCACCCAGCGTCCGGTCTTGTCGACGGTGGCAAAGCAGGGGCCGCCGCCCTGGGAACCCACCTCGTTCAGTTTGGTGAGCTTGCCGGTGGAGGCGTCGATGCTGAATGCCGTAACCGTGCCGCCGGGGCTGTTGGCGGAGCCATTGGTTTCGCCGACCGCATAGAGAAACTTCGCATTGGGGTGAATGGCGAAGAAGCTGGGGTTGGTAATCTCGCCCGCGAGTTCCGCCGGTTCAAGTTTGCCTGACGCCGTATCGAACCTGGACACATAGATGCCCTTGCTGGTGGGATCTTTCGCCGCGCCGCCGGCGCGGACCGTATAGGTGCCGAAGTAGACCAGCGACTGTTGCGCGGCCAACGGCAGACCAGCGAGGAGAGACAGAGCAAGGGGAAGAAGCGAACGGCGGAGAAGCATAGCGAGTGCAGTATATCAGGGGAGCAGATCGGGTCTCATGCGGCGCGTCTTATCGAGTGCCGCTTCCTGGCGCCAGCGTACGATTTCGGCGTGGTGCCCGCTGAGCAGCACGTCGGGGACAGGGTAGCCGCGAAACACCGCGGGCCGTGTGTATTGAGGGCAATCGAGCAGCCGGGTGCCATCGGGCAGGACGCGGTTGAAGCTTTCGTTTTCGGTGGACGCTTCATTGCCGAGAACACCGGGCACGAGGCGGGCGACGGAGTCCAAAATCAGGGCCGCGGCCAGTTCGCCGCCGCTGAGCACGAAGTCTCCGATGGAAATCTCTTCGTCGGCGAGATGCTCGGCCACGCGTTCATCGACTCCCTCATACCGGCCGCACAAAAAAACGAGATCGTCATAAGTAGACAGGCGGCGAGCGGCTTCCTGATCGAACTTCCGCCCTTGAGCGCTGAGCAGAATGACTCGCTGGCGTTCGGTGCGTTCGGGCAGAATGGACTCCACGGCGTCGAACAGCGGTTCGCACTTCATCAGCATTCCCTCGCCGCCGCCGAAGGGACGGTCGTCGACGGTCTTGTGGCGGTCGTGGGTCCAATCGCGGAGGTTGTGCATGCGGACATGCACGAGGCCGGCTTCGATGGCCTTGCCGACGATTCCGTTGGAGAGGATGCCGCCGAAGAAGTCGGGGAAGATGGTGACCAGGTGGAAAGTCATGCCCGTGCAGACGGCGAGTTGAGCGTTGCCAGTCCTTCCGGCAGTTTGACACGGATGGTCCGTTCGGTGGGTAACACAGCTACGCAGATGGCGGGCACGAGCGGAACGAGCATGGGTTCGGGTGCTTCGATGTGCACTTCGAGGAGGGTTTGCGGGCCGTTGGTCTGCCAGTCTGAGACAGTGCCGTAGTGGTGGCCGGAGGTGTCGTCGACAACGTCGCAACCGATGAGGTCTTGGAGGAGGTAATCGCCGGCGGCGGTGGGAACATCGGCTCGGGCGACGGAGACTTCGAGCCCACGCTGCGCTTCGGCTTGTTCGATGGTTTCGATACCGATGACTTTCAGCAAGGAACGGCCCTGGTGGGGTTTGAGGAAATCCAGCGGGTACTGCGTGGTGCCGATTTGCACGCCGAGGCCCTTAGGGTACTTCCCTTCGACGGCCCGGTCGAGCATCATCTCGCCGCGCAGACCGCGGCCGCGAGCAACGAGCCCGAGCAGCACTTGTTCCGGCGCCGGATTACTCAAGAATTTCTAAGGTGAACCGGCGGTTCAATTTCATGCCCGCGGCGCCCAAAAGGGTTCGTACGCTGCGCGCCGTGCGGCCCTGTTTGCCGATTACTTTCCCGAGGTCGCTGGGGTCCACGCGAAGTTCCAGAACAGTTACCTGTTCACCTTCGACTTCGCGCACAGTGACGTTCTCGGGGATGTCGACAAGAGCTTTCGCAATTTCTTCAACTAGGGTTCGAACAGACATCCCGTCCATGACAGCCTCACCTCACAAGGAAGGATAACACCGCTCCCCATCGGATGCCCGCAGCGATACCGCAGGCACATGAGTTAACAAGTGTTGCTGTGAATATCCCGGGTAGGGATCAGGCGGTGGCCTGAACGGCAGGGTTGGACTTGATGAGCCGCTTCACGACGTCGGTCGGCTGGGCTCCCTGAGAAATCCAATGCTCGATGCGGTCGTGCTTCAGCTTTACTTCAGCGGGGTTCACAACGGGGTTGTACTGGCCGACGATTTCTACGCACCGGCTATCGCGAGCGCGCCAATCCTCCATAACAACCACACGGTAGGACGGCTTCTTCTTCGCGCCGACGCGGGCCAGACGAATCTTCAACATTACAGTCGCAAATCTCCTTAAGTAATACTATAGCGAACGGCGTGTGAATACGCACGTGGGGGTGAGGGGGGCGATTCTGGGCGGATGGCAAGTGCGGCGATTTTCCAGCCAGACAGGCACTTGGTTTGATAAATGCAATGCCGTTGATCGTGATCTATCGCAGACGATCCTGCGTAACATCATTAGGCACAAACAATTCCCGCCCAGCGCGCAACCGGGAGCACGCGCTATTTCAGCGCTTCGTTGATTTCAATGTCCCGCTTCAAAACGTCGGTGAGCAACTGCGAGAGGCCCACACCCTTGCGTTCGGCCTTGTCTGAGAAATACTCCCATACACTTCTTTCGATCGAAGCGGGCAGGAAGACGGCCGCCTCCGCAGGAATATGATGGAGGCCTCGCGCCGCCTTGCTGAAATCGATTTCCACCGGCATCTCCTCGTCCAAGGGTTGATTGGTCATTGGCTCTCCGTGTAGTAGCGAATCTCCGTCGACGTCGCCCGACGGGCGGTGATGAGGCGGATTTTAGTTAGGCCGGCTCCAGTGTCCGTCCACAGATAGACTATCGACATCGGCACTCCATTGCTCGCCAATCCAATCGAAAACCAGCGTCCTTCGGACTCGCTGTGCGTCGTGTCGGCAAGAGTGAGAATTCGAGGATCACCGAAGATCGACGACGCCAACTCGAACGGGATACCGTGTTTGCGAAGATTGACCGCAGCCTTCGCTTCATCCCATTCGAATTGAAACTGGCGTTCATTCAAGCCGATGCCCTGCTACCATGCTATCTCCGCCGCACGCGTGCTGTGTGAGCGGGCACTGAAAGTATTGCTGGCGAGCGCGCCGTTTCCGGCGGACGATTCGGGGCAATAGTCGTGACTGTCACATTGAACGCCGATCGACGATCTCCCGCCACTTCACGGTGGTCACAAAGATCGGTTCCTTAGCCTCATCGGACCAACAATACCAGCCGTTGCATCGATCGGATAAGCGATGCAGGACGGCCAACTCCAGGGCCACAACATCCTTCAGACCGTAGCGAAGACCAGGACCGTCAAGCGCACGCCAAAGGTCGAACTCGATACCCTCTAGCCATCCGGCGCACCAACAAGATTCAGACAGCCACTCCATGAAGCGTAAGAGCCGTTCTCTGCTTTGGGGATCTGGAGACACCTCCAACACACTCTTGCCATCGTTGAGAAATGCAAGCAGTTCAACCGCCGCTACATGATTCTTCGCAGCGGCCCGCGAAAGCCACGCTAGAGCGGAGTCCAGATTTCGCCTGGCTAGTTCAAGTGCGAGTTCATACTGTGCATTCGTCCGCCCGGCTTCGGCTCGCTCTAGAAGCGTACGCATAGCTTCATCGTATGCAAATGGCAGCCGAATCGGCGAACACCCGAGCAAAGTCGCGAAGTGTTTAGGAAGAGTCACCCGGATGGCTTTGGAGCCACGCAGATTTAGCGCACTACGTACCTGTGCGGATCGGAGGATCCCTAGAAACCGCCTTTGAGGAAGCTTTCGAGATCGGGCATTTTCATTTTGCCGAGACGTTTGCCGAGCATTCCTTTACCCATGCCGCCTGTGAAGCTCTTCATCATTTTGCGGGCCTGGGCGTATTGCTTGAGGAGGTTGTTCACTTCCTGAACGGTGGTTCCCGAGCCTTTGGCGATGCGGCGGCGGCGGGGACCATTGATGACCATGTGATTGGATTGCTCGTGGGGGGTCATCGAATCGATGATGGCGATGACGCGTGTCATCTCTTTCGGATCGACCTTCACATCCTTGAGCTGTTTCATTGGGCCGATGTTGGGCATCATGCCGAGCAGCGATTCGAGCGGACCCAGTTTGGAGAGCTGCTTCATCTGATCGCGGAAATCGGCGAGGGTGAACTCGTCTTCGAGCAGCTTACGCTGCATCTCTTCGGCATTTTTGGTGTCGACCTGCTCTTGCACCTTTTCGATGAGCGACAGCACGTCGCCCATGCCGAGGATGCGGGAGGCGACACGTTCGGGATGAAAGGGTTCGAGGGCGTCGGTCTTTTCGCCGACGCCGACAAACTTGAGCGGCTGTCCGGTGACCTGGCGAATGGAAAGGGCTGCGCCGCCGCGGGCGTCGCCGTCCATTTTGGTGAGGACGATGCCGGTGATGCCGAGGCGTTTGTGGAACTCGTCGGCGGACTTTACGGCGTCCTGACCGGTCATGGCATCGGCGACGAAGAGAATTTCGGTCGGATTCAGGGCTTCTTTGAGGTTCTGCAACTCGACCATCAGGTCTTCATCGATGTGGAGGCGGCCGGCTGTGTCGACGAGCACGAAATCCTTGCCCGTCTGGATGGCTTCACGCCGCGCGCCCTTGGCGAGTTCCAGCGGGATGTTGTTGCCGGGCTCGCCCTCGTAGATGGGAATCTTGATATCGCGGGCGAGAATCTTCAACTGGTCGCGCGCGGC
>JBDTVQ010000200.1:0-11973 GCA_040007195.1 Acidobacteriota bacterium
GGCGAGTACTTCCGCGACAATGGCCAGCACGCGCTGGTGATTTACGACGATCTTTCCAAGCACGCCGCGGCGTATCGCGAGATTTCGCTCCTGCTGCGCCGGCCTCCGGGCCGCGAAGCATTCCCCGGCGACGTTTTCTATCTTCACTCCCGATTGCTCGAGCGCGCGGCGAAGTTGAAGTCCGGCGGTTCGCTCACCGCGCTGCCGTTCATTGAAACGCAGGCGGGTGACGTTTCGGCCTACATTCCCACGAACGTTATTTCGATCACCGACGGCCAGATCTTTCTGGAGTCGGACTTGTTCAACTCCAACATCCGTCCCGCTGTGAACGTCGGCATCTCAGTGAGCCGCGTGGGCGGCGCGGCGCAGATCAAAGCCATGCGGCAGGTGGCCGGTTCGCTTCGTCTCGAACTCGCCCAATACCGCGCACTGGCTGCGTTTGCGCAGTTCGGCTCCGACCTCGACAAAGCCAGCCAGCACCAGTTGGCCCGCGGCGCGAGGCTGGTGGAAATTCTCAAACAGCCTAACTACTCGCCGCTTCCGGTTGAGAAACAGGTGCTCATTATCTTCGCCGGCACGAACGCGTTCCTTGACGATCTGCCGGTGGAATCGATTCGCAAATTCGAAGCCGAGCTGTACCGGTTTGTTGAGAACGCGCACCCGCAGATTCTCACCGACATTCGCGAGAAGAAGGCCATCGACGACGACCTGAAGGCACGCATGGTTGCGGTGCTGAAGGAATTCAAGGAACGATTCGTTCAGGGAGCCAAGTAGCCCGCCGGAGCATCGATGCCTTCCTTAATCGACATACGCCGGCGCATACGGTCGGTCAAAAACACGCAGCAGATCACCAAGGCCATGAAGATGGTCTCGGCGGCAAAGCTGCGCCGCGCCCAGGAGCGCGTGATCGCAGCGCGTCCGTACAACGCTATGATGCGGCGAATGCTGAGCAACCTGGCGGCGGCCGTGCGCGGGCTGGAAGCGGTGGAAAACCACCCGTTGCTGGCGCGCCGCGAAGAGAAGCATATTCAGCTGGTGCTGCTCACCTCAGACCGCGGCTTGGCGGGTTCGTTCAATTCAAACCTCATCAAGGCCGCGCAGCGCTTCATGGTGGAGCATCCGGGCAAGACGGTTTCCATTGAAACCCTGGGCCGCAAGGGCCGCGACTTCTTCAAGAAGCGCGCCACAGTGAGCGGCGAGCTTACCGGATTGAAAACGCCGCAGTATTCCGACGCGCGCGCAGTGGCCAATCGGATCATCGAGCGCTACGAGAGAGGCGAGATCGATTCGGTCTACGTCATCTGCAACAACTTCAAGAGCGTCATCGCGCAAGAGCTGGTGATCAACCAGGTGTTGCCGGTGGAGTTGCCGGCCGACGCCGCGCCGGTCGATTACATTTTTGAGGAGCCGCCGGAAGTGCTGCTCTCCATGCTTCTGCCGCAGTTCATCGAAGGCCAACTGTTCCGCGCGATGCTGGAATCGACAGCCGCCGAACACGCCGCCCGGATGACCGCGATGGACGCCGCCACGACGAACGCGAGCGACGTTATCGACAAGCTGACGCTTTACATGAACCGCGTCCGCCAGGCGAGCATTACCAAAGAAATTATTGAGATTGTGAGCGGCGCCGCCGCGCTGGAGTAATCCGCGCAAGCCGCCGTTTTTGGAGTCATCACCCATGTCCACCGCCACATCAACCGCAGTTGGGAAAGTCATTCAGGTCGCAGGGCCTGCCGTCGACATTCAGTTCCCCGAGGGACAGATCCCTGTCATCTACACGGCCATTCGCATCACCAGCGAAGGCTTCAACGTTCCCGATCCCATCGACATCGTGTGCGAAGTGGCGCAGCATATCGGCGAAGGCCGCGTGCGCACGATCGCGCTGAAGCCCACCGACGGACTGGTGCGCGGCATGAAGGCGACCAGCCTGGGCGGCCCGGTAACGGTGCCCGTTGGCAAGCAGACGTTGGGGCGCGTGCTGAACGTGCTGGGCGAACCGGTGGACCGCATGGGCCCGGTGAACGCGGAGCACTTCTATCCGATCCATCGTGAAGCGCCGACCTTTGAAGAGCAGTCGGGCGGCCTGTTGATGCTTGAGACGGGCATCAAGGTCATCGATCTTCTGGAGCCGTACCTTAAGGGCGGCAAGATCGGCCTGTTCGGCGGCGCGGGCGTCGGCAAGACCGTCGTCATCATGGAGCTGATTAACAACATCGCCATGCATCACGGCGGTGTGAGCGTGTTCGCCGGCGTGGGCGAGCGCACGCGCGAAGGCAACGATCTTTGGCTCGAAATGCAGGAAGGCGGCATTCTCGATCCGACGGATTACACAAAGTCGAAGGTGGCGTTGATCTATGGACAGATGACGGAGCCCCCAGGCGCGCGCCTGCGCGTGGGCTTGACTGGCCTGACCGTTGCCGAATATTTCCGCGACGAAGAGGGCCAGGACGTGCTGCTCTTCATCGACAACATTTTCCGCTTCACGCAAGCCGGTTCCGAAGTATCGGCACTGCTGGGCCGCATGCCCTCGGCCGTGGGATACCAGCCGAACCTGGCCAGCGAAATGGGCGAATTGCAGGAGCGCATCACGTCGACGCGCAAGGGTTCGATCACGTCCGTGCAGGCCATTTACGTGCCCGCCGACGACTACACCGATCCGGCCCCGGCGACGACGTTTGCCCACCTCGACGCGACGACGAACCTTTCGCGCGACATCGCTTCGCTCGGCATCTACCCGGCCGTGGACCCGCTGGCTTCCAGCTCGCGCATTCTCGATCCGCGAGTTCTCGGTGAAGAACATTACAACACGGCGCAGCAGGTGAAGCTGATTCTGCAGCGCTACAAGGACCTGCAGGACATCATCGCCATTCTCGGCATCGACGAACTCTCCGAAGAGGACAAGCAGTCGGTATCGCGCGCGCGCAAGATTCAGAAGTTCCTTTCGCAGCCCTTCCACGTGGCCGAACAGTTCACGGGCTTCAAGGGTAAGTACGTGAAGCTAGCCGATACGATCAAGGGCTTCAAAGAGGTCTGCGAGGGCAAGCACGACGACGTACCCGAGCAGGCGTTCTACATGCAAGGCACGATCGAGGAAGTTCTCGAGAAGGCCGAGCAGATGAAGAAGGCCGGCTAAGTCGGCCGTGGAGCCCGATCCCATGTCAAACGCATTCACGCTTGAGATCGCTACGCCCGACCGCCTGCTGCTGCATGATCATGTGGTGGAAGCGCAGATTCCTGCCGCGTCAGGCTACATCGGCGTCCTGAAGGGCCATGCGCCGCTGTTGGGCGAACTGGGGATCGGCGATTTAACGTACAAGAAGATCGATGGGACCACGCACGACCTGGTGGTGATCGGCGGCTACGTCGAAATCAGCGACGACCATGTCCGCGTACTCGCCGAACGCGCCGAATCTGTGAACGAGATCGACATTGCGCGAGCCGAGCAGTCGCTCAAGCGGGCCAACGACAGGTTGTTGCACACGGCAGCGGGCGTGGACGCGGGACGTGCACTGAACGCAATGAAGCGCGCGCAGGCTCGTGTAGCCGCGGCCAAGCGGGCACACCGCGGCTAGAGCGCAGTGGACATCGCAGCGCCCGGCGGAAGGCCGGCCGTAGCTACGATTGAAAGAAATCCGCCGGTAGATTGATGAACTGAACTTTGTCCTGATCGGACCGGTTCGGCGGACCGCCCGTAACAGAGAACCTGATTGCGTTGCGGACGGATTCGTTGCTGTGGGGCTTGGCGGGAGCGAGGCACATCGCTTTCACGGCGGAGTCGGTAGGCGCACCGCTGATGAATGTTCCGGGGGTGAGCGAACTGGAATCGCGCGCCATTTCCGCCTTGCCGCCGCGCCACTTGAACATGAAGTTGTATTCGAGCGCCCACTCGACGTGTCCCAGCGGCTGAAACTTCCCGTCGGGCCCCTGGGCAGTGAACACCGACCAGAACGTCCGTTTGTCGACGATGTGGAACAGGAAATTCGTGGCGTTGGTGAGGTTGTTCGTCATTTCGAGGGCCGCGCGGGAAGCAGGATGATCGCCCGAGATCTGGGTGATGAGGTTCCCCCGTAGCGAAGCGTCGGAGTCGTGTGTCCACGGCGTAAAGTCGTCCTCACTGTCCAGGTGGAGCGTCGCGCTCATGGCGGGCTTCAGGTGGCATTGCATGGAAATCTGCCCGGCGCTCTTCTTCGGTCCGGCGTAGAAGAAGCCGAGGAATTCGATGCGCTGAAACTGGAGAAATCGGAATTTCCAGTCGGAAAACTCTTTGGGCGAGGTGGCGGCCTTCACGCTGGCGGTGAAGTTGATGGCGTCGTTGAAGGTTTCCGTGTCGCCTGCCATGATGAAGCCGCGGGTAAGATTGCACGTGGCGTTTTTTCGTCCGATGAAGACCGCGGGCTTGGCTCCAGGCGAGGCCGGCTTGATATTGACTGACGCCGAATCGATTGTCATGGCTGTGCTTCCGCTGCCTGGCGTTATTTACGCGCCGTGGTGCAGGTGAAGGGTCCGCGGCCGGGCGTGCCCGCCATTTGAGCCTGCAGGCGCGCGCTCTCCGCCATCGGCTCTTTGTAGAAGGGGTCGTTGATGAGGAACATCTGGTCCATGGCGGTGAGCGTCTTTCTTCCGGCTATACCGTCGACGACGAGGCGCGCGTCCTGCTGGAAGCGTCGCACGGTGCGATCGGTTTCGGGGCCGAAGTGCCCGTCGCATTCGTTCAGTTTCACGGTTGCGGGCATGGAGTAGCCGAGGTCGACAAGCGCCTCCTGCAAAGCCTTTACGCCTTCGCTCGCCTCGCCGCGGCGGAACGGCGGTGCGTTATCGCTAGCCAACTGCACTCGCTTTTGTTTGCGGAATCGCGGACTCACCAGCGCCATCTCTCAATCCCTCCATTTGCTCACGCGAGTTGGGCGGGGGGAACGGCTCGCATCAAGTGCGGATACAATGTGCCCATGTATTATTGCAAAAGCTTCATCATCGGGTTGGCAGCATGTTTGGGGCTGCTCGCCCAAGCCCACCCGCAAGACGTGAAGGGTAGCTCGGACCATCCGCTGTTTCCGACGCGAATGCCGGGCTACTACATCTCCAACTACGCCCAGCAAGGATTCGCCAGCTACAAGTTCCGCGCGAGACCGCCAGTCGACGTCGAGGGGAAGTACACGCGAATTCACTACTACCTGATCGACCCGAAGAACCATCCGGGCGGGCTGGCCATCCGGCGCAACTATGAGAATGCGATCAAAGCGGTTGGCGGCGAGGTGGTTTATAGCGATTCCGGCGGCAGCGTACTGAAGGCCGTACGCAACGGCGTGGAAGTATGGACACAAGTGCTGGCCTCGGACAATTACGCGGGCCGGATCTACTTCGTTCATATCGTCGAGAAGGAAGCCATGCAGCAAGTGATCACCGCCGATGCGATGGCAGCCGCGATCGACAAGGATGGATTCATCGCACTAGACATTCATTTCGCCACGGCTAAGGCGGACATATTGCCGGAATCGCGGCCAATGGTGGATGAGATTGCCGCCATGCTGAAGAAGCGGCCGGCGCTGGTGGTGGGAGTGGAGGGGCACACCGATAACACGGGCACGGCGGCGGGAAATCTTGCGCTATCGAAGGCCCGCGCTCAATCCGTCGTGGCCGCGCTTACCGCCTCGGGAATTGCCGCGAACCGGGTCACTCCGGCGGGCTTTGGGCAGGAGCGGCCGATCGCCGACAACCGGACGGAAGAAGGACGGGCCAAGAATCGCCGCGTCGAAGTCGTGAAGAAAAAATAGGGGCCCTACAGGACATCGGCGAACGTGGGGCGGAGTTTGCGATAGACGTGGGCGCCGACGAAGAAGAGGGCGAACGAGGTGATGTAGAGCAGGAGCAACATCCGCGCCGGCGGGAGTTCGCCGGACAGCAGCAGGGCGCGCCAGCCGCGGACGAGGACGTAGATGGGATTGCGGCGGAAGTACCAGACGAGGCTCTCCGGGAGCGATTCTTCGGGATAGCAGATGGGTGTGAGGAAGAACAGGAGCGTCAGCAGGAAGCCGATGATCTGGCCGAGGTCGCGCAGGTAGACGCCGAGGGCGCTGAGCGTCCACGAGACGCCAACGGTGAGGAACAGTTGCGGAATGATCAGCAGCGGCAGCAAGAGGACCGTTGGCGGAACGCTGCCACGCAATGCGAACAGCAGTAGACAAAGGAGGACGAGGCCCACGATCTGGGTGACCAGCGCTGAGAGCGCATGGCTGACGTTTAACAATTCGACGGGGAAGACGAGCTTCTTCACGAAGTGCCGGTGCTCCACGAGAGTGATGGGCGCGCGGCCGATGACTTCGCTGACGGCGAGCCAGGGAATCATGCCGGCGAGAAAGTAGAGAGCGAAGCCTGCCGTGCTGGGGTCGCCGGCGAAACGGGCGCGCAGCACGACGCCGAAGACGAACAGGTAGGTGAGCATGAGCAGGAGCGGATGGATCACCATCCACAGCGCGTCGGCGGCCGAACCACGGTAACGCGCAGCGAGGTCGCGTTTGGCGAGCGACCAGGCGAGACGGCGGTTGGTCCAGACGGCTTCGACCATGCGGCGAGGCGGCTGATGCAACTGCCAGACACCATCGAGTTCGCGCATCACGTGCGAGAAGAGATCCCGCCGCGCGAGTTCGCCCATCGTGCTGGGACGCTGCCGGACGAGCCGGGCTTTGCCACTGTTCACTTCCACGTCGAGGACAAGTGCACGGCCGCCGCTGGTATGCAGCCAACCCAGACCGGGCACGAGCGGCGCAACGAATAAGCGGTAGCGTCCGTCGGCGGCAGGAAGAGAGCCTTCGAGGATGCATTCGCGCGACTGGCCGGGGCCGATGTCGAGGCCGAGATCGTGCACGGGACCGTCTTCGAGATAGCGGTGTGTGGCGCCTTCGGTAACCTGCCAGCCAAGCACTGCGCCGCGCCAGTGGAGGAGGGAATCGTTCACCACGCGCACGCGCACGGATAGTCGGCCGTGTTCATCGACCGTTACTTGTGGCTCGTCGTACCGGGCGCTCATCGGTCCCTAACTATACAGCCACGCCGGCCAGCGCGACCGCACGGGGCCTGCCTTGCGGCCGACGGCATAGATGCCATCGCCGCGCAGGTCCTTACCCAAGGCATAGCGATCGAGCATGTGTTCGACCCATATGTGCTCGGGTTTGGGTTCGCTTTTGAATTCGCCGGTCTCCAGGCGGGTGACGTCGAAGCCGGAGTCATGGAAGAGCAGATAGACCTCGCGCGCGGTGTACTCGCGGTTGTGGCGCGCATCGGTCTCCGCGCCCTCTTCGGACGGTTTGATGTAGGCGGGGAAGAAGCCTGGATGATAGCCGGAGAGGATGGCGGCAATGGCGCGGAGGGAACCGATGTTGGGCGTGGTGAGAACGAGATGGCCGCCAGGCTTGAGGATGCGGTGGATCTCCGTCATCATGTGCATCGGGTCAGAGGTGAGGTGCTCCACTAACTCGCCGCACAGCACGGTATCGAAGGATTCGTCTTTGTAGGGGAACCGGTCGCGCTCGGCATCGAAGAGATCGACTTCGCAGGTGAAGCGCTCGCCATCGAGGGAGACGGCCTCGCGGTGATCGGTTTTTCCGGCGGGGCCATAGTAGCAGCCGCGCACCTCGCCGTAGCCGAGCTTTGTCTTGAGCGAGGGCGTGATTTGCAGGTAGGCGCCCATCTCGAGGATGCGTTGGTCAGGCCCGCCCTTGGGTGTGATTTCAAGCGTCTTCACCAGGCGTGTCAGATGGGTATCGACGTAGCCAACGGCGGAGGGTTCGGCCCACCCCTTCACGTAGCCGCCGGGAACCTCGACGGTTTCAGCAACGGGCACTTCGGCGGCCCCTGCTACACGATCCGTCCATGGACGCCCTTCGGCGACGGCTGCAAGGAACGCCGCGTATTGGCGGGCGACAGTGGCCCAGGAACATTCGCGTTCCACCCAGGCGCGGGCGCGTGCGCCCATTGCCCGAGCGAGTGCGGGACGCGACACGAGGAGGTTCAGGACGCTGAAAAGCGTTTCGTCCTCCGTGGAATCGACCGGCACTTTCAAGCAGACGTCATCGGGGAATTCGGCGAAGCTGCCGACGTCGCTCACGACAACGGCCTTGCCCATGCCGAAGGCGCGCAGCAGCGTGCCGGAGGTTTCGCCGACGGTGGGGTAGCGCAGGTTCAGCACGATGTCGCAGGCCGAGAGATAGCCTTCGAACTCTTCGGGCGTGGCATAGCCGAAGCGGCGGACAGCGGCCAGTAGGCCGAGGGCGCGGATTTGCGGTTCGAGCGGGAAGTGCGGATGTTCCTCTCCGACGAGGATCAACTTCGCATCGGGAACCATGCGGCGTACGCGGGCGAAGGCGCGGAGCGATTGCGAGATTCGCTTGTACGGCTTCATGTAGCCGAAGATTCCGACGAGTGGCTCGGATTCGTTGAGCCCGAGCCTGGCGCGCCAGTTCATACGCTCGACCGCGGGCATCGCGGCGCCGTGCGGAATGACGGCGAGCGGCCCCGTGTAGCCGGCCTGGCGGCACTTGTCCGCAACGTAGCGGCTGTGGGCAATCAGGCCCTGCGCCTTCTCAAGGACGCGCCGCAGCATGGGCACGCCGTCGTAGTCGGGGCCCACTTCGAGGGCGCGGACACGTTCGGCGAAGGCTCGCGCCGCTTCGCCGCTATCATGCGCGCAGGCGCTGATATAGGCGTCCCAGTCGCCACGGCGAATCGTGATGTCCGAGATCAGGTGATGGAGGTTGGCTTCGTGCAGAACCACCACACCCGGATGGCGGAGAGCGGTTTCATACGCTTCGATATGGTCGGCGTTGTTTCCCAACTGGTAGAGCGCGATGCTGCCCGCGGCCGGACCATGGAACGGCTTCCCTTCCCCGGCGAAGGTTTCCACGTCCAAAAGGCCGCGCAACTCATCGAGAAGCATGGCGGAATAGTCCGCGATCCCACTCCGCGCCGGGGGCAGCGGCGAAAAGTATGCCAGCTTCATTGTCTAGGGAACCAACTCCAAGCGGAACTTGCCGAGGCCCATGGTGACGCGCACTTCCACCGGCGTGCGGGCTTCGTCGCGTGCAAATAGGATTTCAAAGTCCGAATCCGAGGCAGGGCCCTTGATGTGGAATGTATAGCGGTCGGCCTGTTGCGGTTTACCGGCTAGGGCCACCTGCTCCGCACCGGCATTGGCTGCCTTCACGGCATATTGGGCGCCGAATAACATGTTCTGTTCTTTGACGACGCGACCGGCCTTCAGTTCGCGGCGGAACATTTGCAGGAAGGCCAGGGCGTCGAGCGGGCATGGGCCGACCGTCATGGTGGACTTACCGCCATCGTCGCCGGTTTTTCGGGTTGCCTTACCGGCTTGCACGGTCGTCTTTTCCTGCGTCTTCCGCAAGGCGAGCGTGAGCTTCTTTTCAAACTCCTGCGTACAGCCCTTGCCGTTCATTTGCGAGCGGAACTCACCGAGGACGGGAACGCCGGGGAAACTGGCGTCGAGAACCATGGAGGCGTTGATGGGCGGGCCGGGCTTTTCGCCTGGCTTCTCGGGGACGGTGCCACTTGATTCCATGCGCGCGGTGCCCAGGCTTACGCCACTGGGCCACTTGACGCGGTATTGGAGAGTCTCCGCGAAAAGGGGAGTGAGCGACGCCACCGCGGCAAACCAAAGGCAGATGCGCATCACGGCCGCGACACCGGTACCGCTTGCGCCGCACGGCGTTCGGACTTCGACATGGCCGCGCGCCGCGCTTCGACTACGGAGCCATACACTTCGAGCGTTCGTTCCGCCGCGGTCTTCCACTGAAATTGAGACGCGCGCTGCTGGCCTAAGCGTTCCATCCGCCCGCGCAATTCGGCGTCGAGGAGTACGTCGCGCATGGCAACGGCCATGGCGTTCAGGTCGAAGGGCGAGAACAATAGCGCCGCGCCATCGGCGACTTCGGCGGTCGCGCTAGCATCCGAACAGACAACGGCGCGTCCGCAGGCCATTGCTTCGAGGATGGGAATGCCGAAGCCTTCGTAGAAGCTGGGAAAGACGAACAGATCGCAGCCGCCGTAGAGGTGCAGAAGTGCGTCGTCAGGAACAAAGCCGGTGAAGTGGATGCGATCGCGCAACGGCGATCTTTCGGCCCGCTTGTGTACTTCGCCGGCGTGCCAATTGCCTTTGCCTGCCATTACCAGGTGATGCGGCAAGTCGGGCCGCTCGAGCATCAGGTCCTCAAAAGCGACGACGAGACCTTCCTGGTTTTTGCGCGGCTGCAGATCGCCGACGGTGAGGATGTAGGGTGCGGGGATAGAAAAACGCCGCCTCACTTCGGCTCGCGCAACCTCGCGGGCCACGGGCCGGAAAGAGGAAGACACACCGTTGTGAACCACATGGATTTTTTCGGGCGCGGTGCCATAAACGCGCTGAATCGCTCTCGCGGAAAAATCGCTGGGGGTGAGGATGGCGGCCGCCATACGGATAGTGCGTGGCACGGTGCGCTGCAGTTGGAATGCGCGCGCTTTGGGGAAAAATTCCGGCCTTTCGACGAAGCTCACATCGTGCACGGTGGCGACTACCGGCACAGGTGAAAGGAGAGGGCCGGTGTACTGGACATGCACTAAATCGGGCCGGTCGTTCCGCAAATGCCGGCTTAAATCCCAACCCAATCGTTTGAATGGATTTCGCGAAACCAGCCGGCACAGAATGCGACCGTCCAGCTGCTGTTCGGCGCCCGACTCGGAAACGTAGGCGATCAGTTCGCTGCCGGTGTCGAGGGCGGCTGCTTCATTGAGTAGGCTGCGGATGTAAACTTCGTTACCAGTGAGTTTGCGCCCGACAGCGTGTGCATCAACGGAAAAGCGCATGCAATCTATTCTCGCCATGCGTACTAAGACCTATCATTCACCCAAATGCGGGACAGGCCGCGCACAGTCTCTCTAGTATAGTCATAAGCCCGCCCCGCTCAACACCTTCCAAGCGGCCTCCCATGTAAAAGATTCCTCGTAGAGGCGACGGGCTGCCTTGGCAAGCGTGGCGCGGCGGGCGGGTGCGTCGAGGAGGCGTACGATTGCCGCCGAAAATTCGCCCGGATGATTGGCTAGCTCCAGGGGCAGGCCGGCGGCTGGACCGAGGCCCTCGGCGCCAATTGTAGTGGAGATAACCGGCGTTCCGGCTGCCCAGGCCTCCAGGATTTTCAATCGGGTGCCGGAGCCGCTGAGGAGAGGAACGACGGCGAGCGCGGCGCGGCTTAGCTCGTCCACCGCATCCTCCACCATCCCGGTGCATCTCACACCGGCGAGTCCGGCAATGTGGGGCCGGATGGCATGCTCGTTTTTGCCAATGAGAATCCACTCGGCATCAGGGCGGGCGAGCTTCACCCGCGGCCAGACTTCGCGGGCGAACCAGCGAACTGCCTGGACGTTGGGATGGTATTCCATATTGCCGCTGAAGGCGACGATGGGGAGCCGGGCGGCGTCGAAGGCGGGAGTGAGAGGGCGGTGTGGCACGGCATTGGGATAGACGACGGCGTTCGTGCCGGCCAAACGGAGCGCGTCTTCGGACGAGGCAGTCAACAGAAGGTCGAATTGCGGCAGCCATTCGCGTTCCAGTTCCTGGTAGGCGCGCGCAAAACGGCGGTGGGCCCACCGCGCGGCGCCTCCTTCGGCCTGGCCGTAGCGGCTGTGTAGCACAGATTCGATATTATGCAGGTTCATCACGACGCGTGCTGCTTTTCGCCGTAAAACTTCCACGTAGGGCGCGCACCAGAAATGCTCGATGACGGCAACGTCGTAGGAGCAGCCTTCGACAAATTTCGACACCTTGTCTTCAAAGCCGGCAAAGCGGCCCCATAGAGGCGGAACTCCGCGTACAAGCCGAACGGCGTTTCGCTGGATGCGGGACGGCAAGGTTCGCGGGTGATGCGGCAACTCAATCACCCCTGTACGCGCCGCGAGGCCCCGAGGGAGTGCACTGGACGGATCGCCCGCTTG
>JBDTVQ010000201.1:0-11955 GCA_040007195.1 Acidobacteriota bacterium
CCAAAGGGAACCGCGAAGTATTGCGTGATGGTGAATCTCGCCGGCGGGCCGTCGCACACCGACACGTTCGATCTGAAGGAAGGCCCATGGACGCCGCCCGCGTTCGACCCCACCAGCTACAACGACGTTCGCTGGCCGCGCGGCCTCTTTCCAAAACTCGCCACACAACTCGAATCCGCCGTGCTGCTGCGCAGCGTCTTGAGCTGGTCGGGCGTGCATGGCCTCGGTCAATCGTGGCTTCAAATCGGCCGCAATCCCGTGCCCGCCGTGAACAAGTACGCGCCGCACATCGGCTCGGTCGTGTCGCTCGAATTCGCCGCACAAACCGTAGGAAAGCCGTTGCCGGCGTTTCTCTCGCTCAACTCCGGCAACGGCCCGGAGAACGGATATCTCGCCTCCGAGCACGCACCGTTCTATGTGAATCCCGCCGGAAACGGTTTGGCCAACACGACTCATCCCACCGGGGCCGCGGCTTTCGCCCGCCGCTACGAACTCCTGCAGCAACTCGACGCCGAAGAGCGTTCGCTGCAAACGCTTGGGCCGGGCACGCCGGAGATGGTGAATTGGAACTTGAGCGCACGCCGCCTGATGTACAACTCCGACGTGGACGCGGCCTTCCGCTTCACCACCGAGGAGCGCGCCCGCTATGGCACCTCCGGCTTCGGTAACGCCTGCATCACGGCACGCAACGTGCTGAAGGCGGATCTGGGCCCGCGCTTCATCCAAATCAATCTCGGCGGCTGGGACAACCACAACAACATCTACACCGGTCCCTTCAACGCGAACAACGCAAATTCGCTCGCGCGCCAGTTCGACGCCGGCCTCGCCACTCTCATCGAAGATCTCAAATCGGCTGGCCTCTTCGATCAAACTCTAGTTCTTGCCATCGGCGAGTTCGGCCGTACCACGGGCACGCTCACCTCGACCAACGGGCGTGACCACCACCTGCAGCAATCGGTCTTCGTAGCCGGAGCGGGCATTCGCGGCGGGCGCGCCATTGGCTCTACCGACTCGCAAGGCAAGCTGACGGCGGAGCCCGGATGGTCGCTCGGCCGCGACATTCGCACCGAAGACATTGAAGCCACGATCTACTCGGCCATGGGAATTGATTGGACGAAGATCCGCTACGACTATCCCGCTGGACGTGGTTTCGAGTACGTTCCTCGCGTGAACAACGAAGAGTTCTACGCCCCTATCCACGACCTTTGGAGCTAGACGAATAGCCTCATTCGCGCATCCACGACGGGATTTGGGCCTATTCACTTTGCAATAAAAAGTACTTGACGAATGCAATATTCTCCCCCAAGATGTCCACATGTTCCTTCGCATTGCCGTCATCGGCTTCATTTGGTTCGCCACTTCGGTGGCATGGATGTTTCTGGGATCGACCATTCAGTACCGGACGACACAGTCGGACATGGCATTGAAGTCGAAGGTCGAGTCGACTTGGGGAGGCGAGCAGTGGCAGTCCCCACCGTGGGCCGGGTACACGATCGAAGAAGAGCGTGAAGAGGTTGAGGTCACCGACGGCAAGAAGACGGTGCGGACGAAGAAGCACAAGGTGAACCGGAGGATTGAGGCGGAATCGTCGCGTCTCTGGGTGGATGTGCAGTTGAATCCCAGGCAAAAGGGATTGCTGTGGTACAGCACGTTCGGCTATTCGTTGCGCGGGGTGTATCGATTTCGCAATCCGGGAGATCAGGCGTGGCCGGTGCGGTTTGCGCTGCCTTTTCCGTCGCAGCATGGCGTGTATGACGATGTGCAGATCCTGGTGAATGGAAAGCCGGCGCCGGTGGAGCAATCGGGGCAGCACGCCGAGACCGTGCTGACGCTGCCGCCCAGTGGCACGAGCGATGTCGAGGTGCGGTTCCGCGCGCAGGGACTGGACTTTTGGCGCTACAAGTTTGGCGAGGGTGTAGGGCAGGTACGCGATTTTCAACTGTCGATGACGACGAACTTCGAGGGCATCGATTTTCCGGAGAACACGCTCTCGCCCACGCAGCGGACCCGCTCGGGCGATGGCTGGAAGCTCGAGTGGACGTATCGCAACATGGTGTCGGGCTCGCCCATTGCGCTGGCGATGCCGAAGCGAATCCAGCCGGGCCCGCTATCGGGCGAGATCAGCTACTTTGCGCCAGTGTCGCTGCTCTTCTTCTTTTTTGTCATTCTGCTGCTGACGACGCTGCGCGGAATTGAGTTGCATCCGGTGAACTACTTCTTCCTGGCGGCGTCCTTCTTCGCCTTCCACCTGTTGCTGGCGTACCTGGCCGATCACGTGGCGATCCACGCGGCGTTTCTCATCTGCTCGGCGGTGAGCGTGGCACTGCTAGTGAGCTACTTGCGAATCGTTACGGGCGCGCGTTTTGCCATGCGCGAGGCAGCCGGAGCGCAGATCGTCTACCTGATTCTGTTCAGCTATGCGTTCTTCTTCGAGGGCTACACCGGACTGGCGATTACGGTGGTGGCGATTCTGACGCTGTTCGTTGCGATGCAGGCGACGGCGAGGGTGAACTGGACAGAGGTGTTTGAGAGCGGAAAGATACCGGGCGCGAGGCCGCCTGCACCGCAACCAGCGGCTCAGTGACGCTACACTGAGCGGTTGGCGATGAATTACCTTACCTACTCGGGCAACAACCTGATTAACGTGCGTTTGCCGGAGGGATCGAACATTTTGTACGCGCCGCGGCCGGAAGGCGGGCTGACGAGGGCGCAGATTCCAGGGGCCGTGAAGAAGGCGTTTGAAGCGCCCGTGGACATGCCGCCGCTGAAGTCGTTGGTGAACGGCAACTCGAAGATCCTGGTTTGCTTCGATGACAACTGCCAGCCGTTTCCACCATCGAAGCGTCCCGACATCCGGCAACTGATGCTGGAAGCCCTGCTGCCGATGCTCTACGAAGCGGGCGTGAACAAGCAGAACATCCGGCTGATGTGCGCCGTGGCGCTGCACCGGAAGATGAAGCGGCACGAGCTGGAATTCATGGTCGGAGAGCGCGTGATGAGCGAGTTCTACCCGGCGCAGTTGCAGAACTTCGATGCCGAAGCTCCGGAAGAGCTGGCCTATCTGGGCGAGACCGAAAAGGGTGAACCGGTGGAGGTTTCGCGCTACGCGGTGGAGGCGGACCTCGTCATCTATCTCGACTCCGTGCAGATTCCTCTGAACGGCGGGCACAAGAGTGTGGCGGTGGGGCTGGGCACCTACAAGACGATTGCCGCGCACCATTCGCCGCATATGACGAAAGACGTGCCGCACGTGATGCAGCCCGACGGTTCGCACATGCACGAATCGATCGAGCGCATTTCGCGCGTGGTGAGCAAACACGCGAAAATCATGGTGCTCGAAGCGGCGATGAACAACGCGACGTATCCGCCGCACATGAATCACCTGGGGATTCCCGACAGCGAGTGCAATGCAATTCAGCTCGCCGTAAAGAAGATCACGCCGCTGAGCATGATGGTTACGCCAGAGCCGGTGCGGCGGATGATTTTCACGTCGGTGCCGGGCGACAATTCGCCGATGGAAATCAACGCCGGAACGATCGACGGTGTGCATCCGAAGACCGTGACGGCGCTGAAGCGGCAGCTTGTCGTGAATGTGCCGAAGCAGTACGACACGCTGGTGTTCGGCTTGCCGGACCTGAGCCCGTATGCAATCGACGCTCGTATCAATCCCGTGCTGGTGTTGAGCGACGTGCTCGGCTACGTCTTTAACTGGTTCTACAATCAGCCGCTGGTGCGCAAGGGCGGGACGGTGATTCTGCTGAACCCGGTGTTCGAGGTTTTCCATCCGGAGTATCACACCGCGTACGAGAAGTTCTGGCGCGAGGTGCTGCCGGAGACGACCGATCCGATGGAGATGCACCAGCGATTCCAGGAGAAGTTCGCCTTCGACGAGAAGTTGCGCGACGACTACCGGAACAAGTTCGCGCACCACGGCTTTCACCCGTTCACCGTCTGGTATTGGGCGACGTATCCGCTGAAGTATCTGTCGCAGGTGATCATGGTGGGTCCGAAGACGGACTTCGAGTCAAAACGGCTGGGCGTGAAGTGGGCCAAGTCCGTGGATGCCGCTTTGGAGATGGCGCGGAAGAACGGAAAGGATGACGTGGTAGCACTCACCCTTCCGCCATTTTTCTACGTGAACGTGGGATAGAGCTGGTAAGAAGTTCCAGCTTGGGCTAATGCCATAACACTGCGCGAGCACCCGATAGCGCCTAACTGTGTGAATTGTGGTGAGCCTCTGAGTGTGGCACGCCGTGTGCATAGGCAGGCGCAGGAGGTTGTGATGAGACTCAAAATATTCACACCGATTGCACTGGCCGGATTCCTGATGACAGCGCCGATGGGGGCAAGCCCCATTTCTTTTGGAGCGCTGATGCCTCAGCAGGAAGTGCAGGCTCCGAGCCAGAAGGCCGACAGCGAGATGGCTCAGAAGGTTCGCGACGCACTGAAGCAAAATCAGTTGCCCGCCGAGACTTCAAGCCGTATCGACGTGATGGTAAAAGACGGCATGGTCACGTTAAGCGGCACTGTCAAGACACAGCAGGAAAGCGATCAGGCACAACAAGTGGCGAGCGGCATTGCCGGTAACGGCAAAGTGACGAACTCCATTCAGGTGAAGCCGTAGGTCCAGGCGTGAAGTACATTCTTGCCCTTGCGGCAGGCGTGCCCCGAACGCTGGTTCTGCTGTGGATGGTCGTGGGGCAGGTTACCGATAAGCCGGGATCCCGGTAATCCGCTCACCGATGACGAGGGCATGGATATGGTCCGTGCCCTCGTATGTTTTTACGGTTTCGAGATTGCACATGTGGCGGAAGATGGGATAGTCGTCGATGATGCCGTTGGCGCCGAGGAGGTCTCGGGCGGAGCGGGCGATATCGAGGGCAATGGCAACGTTATTGCGCTTGAGCATCGATACGTGTGCGGCGTCGAGCTTTCCCTGATCTTTCAAGCGGCCGGCGTGGTGCACCAGCAATTGGGCCTTGGTGATCTCGGTGATCATATCGGCCAACTTTAGCTGCACCAGTTGATGCGAAGCGATGGGGCGGTCATCGAACTGCTTCCGGTCGATCGTATATTGCCGGGCAGTTTCGTAGCATTCCATCGCGGCCCCGATCACACCCCATGCGATTCCGTAGCGTGCTTGCGTCAAGCAGGCCAGGGGTGCGCGGAGCCCTTTCGCGGAGGGCAGCATGGCGGAGGCGGGCACGCGGCAGTCCGATAGAAACAGGCTGGAAGTGGTACTGGCGCGCATGGAGAGCTTGCCGTGGATATCGCTGGTTGTAAAGCCAGGGGTGCCGCGCTCCACCAGGAATCCGCGGATTCCCTCATCGGTGCGGGCCCACACCAAGGCTACGTCGGCCCTGGAGCCGGAAGTAATCCACGTCTTCTCACCGTTCAGCACCCAGTGGTCGCCATCCAGAGTGGCGCGCGTCGCCATGCCGGCGGGATTGGAGCCAAATCCCGGTTCCGTAAGACCGAAGCAGCCGACGGCGCGCCCGGCAGCTAACTCGGGCAACCAGCGCTGCTTCTGCTCCTCAGAGCCAAATGTGTAGATCGGGTACATCACCAACGCGCCCTGCACGCTGCAAAAGCTGCGAAGGCCCGAGTCGCCGCGTTCGAGCTCCTGCATGAGTAGGCCGTACTCGACATTCGACAGCCCGGCGCAGCCATAGCCGTCGAGATTCGAACCGAGGAAGCCAAGCTCACCAAGCGTGGGAATGATCTGGGCGGGAAAGGTCCCGTCGCGGTAAGCATCCCGGATGAGGGGAATGAATTCCTTCGTGATGTAGTCGCGCGCGGTGCGGCGAACCAACAGTTCGTCCTCGCTGAAAAGCGAGTCGATGAGCATGTAATCGACGCCTCGGAAGGCCATAAGGGACCAGTGTAGCGTTTGGACGAAGAATGGCAAATTTGAGAGCCGTCCTAAGGTAATTCCGCGGCGGTTCAGGGTAGAACCATTCGTTTTACTTTTGTGAGCTTGCTGACATACTTCCGTGTATCTGGTACCGGAACGAAAGTTCTACGTGCCTTCGACCTAAAAGAGGAGAGAAGAAAATGAAAAAGTATGGAGCTAAAGTCCTGGCTTTAGCAGCGGCGGCGTGGATGGCGCCTGCCGGATTCGCGGGAGTGATCGTGCAGGCGACGGGAATTTCGTCTCCGCAGGGCACACAGAGTGCCTCGGGGTATGAGTTGATTCAAATTGTCAATCAGAGCGGGCTGAGCGCCGCGTACACAAGTGGCGTGACGGATTTTGACACCTACCTGGCGAGCACAACGCACAATAGTGGCGACGAGTACACCACGACCAATACGGGTTTCACCAATACTTTGGGCGGATTCCCGCAGATCATCACGTTCGACCTCGGCGGCGTGTACTCGATCAGCGGCCTCGGCTTCTGGGCCACGGCAAATATTGGCACCGTGACCCAATTCCGGTTGTTTGCCGACAATGACGGCGACCCGAACAATGGCGTGGGTACTCAGTTGGGCGGAACCTTCAACGCGCTGGCCAATGGGGGTGCGGCGGGTCCGGGACAAGTCTTTTCGTTTGGAACGACGTTAACCCAGTTCATTCACTTGTATGTGGACGATTCGAGTTGGATTGACAACGAGGTTTACCCGGGAATCGGCGAAGTGGTTTTCAACGCCGGGGCATCGTCGGAGGTTCCCGAACCTTCCACAACGATGCTGGTGCTGATTGGAGTGGCGGGCATCGCGATTGGCCGGAGGCGCTAATCTCGAGCCTGTCGCTGGGGCGTGGGGTAGAGGGCCCCGCGCCTTGCTTTAGGGCTCGCGCCTTATTTGAGCGCCAACAGTTCCTTCTGTAACTGGCGGGAGCGTGTGCTGAGGGAGCGAAGCTGGCGCATATCTTCGTCGGCAGAGGTGATGGCGGCCTGAATTCGCGAGATGTCGGTGCGGCCGACAGTTGCGCCTTCGGTGCGGTTCTCGAGATTGAGACTAAGGGTGCGTAGGGAGTCGGTGGCCTCGCGATAACGGCCCAAGATATTCGTGATGTAGGCTTCGCGGCGGCGGGCGAGGTCTTCGAGATCTTCGGAAAGTGCGCGTACGCGCTGGAGGCTACGCACGTTCTGTTCACTTTCGGATTTGAGCGCCTTGAGAGAGGCTTCCAGTTGGGAAGCCCGTGTGTCCTTCTGGCGGCTGGATTCCTGGAGGGCGACGATCTGGTCTGTATTGGCGTCGATACTTTTGCGGAGGGTGGACTCCGTGTCGCGAAGCTGGCGGTCCTGATCCTGCAGGGTGGCCAAGCGCTGTTCGATGTCGGAAAACTTTGCGCGCAGGTCGGCGAGCGCGGATTCGGACTTGCCGAGCTGCACATCCTTCAGACGGAGCAGTTCGGCGAGATCGGCCTCGCGGCGGGCGTAGGGGGTGGTTGGAGTGCCGGTGTGCGATTGCGTGGCGCTTTGAGCCGGGCTCGGAGTAGGAACGGGCTGGCCGAGAGCTTGCAGCCGTTTCTCAGCTTCGGCCAGGCGCGAGCGAAGATCGGCTTCCGTGGCGCGCCAGGCTTCGGCGTCGGCAGCGGTCGGGCGGCCAGCAGTGGAGCGCCAATACACAATGCCGCCGATCCCAATTGCCGCCACGGCGACGAGCGCCAACCACGACTTCATTGCCTCAACGTCCTTTCGCGGAAAACTGTCTCCGCGGGCGTGAGTGTATCTCACGGCCGTCGGCACTGACAAGTATGTCGAAGGTGCCGCCGCGTGTCGCCGGGAGTTCCACCTCGGCTGTGTATTGCGTGCCGGTGATTTGATCGAAGGCACGGGAGACGGCATCGGGGATATCGGAAAGTGAGCGGCAGAACTGGGCCGCGCCTCCGCTGGAGCGCATGAGATCGAGCAGGCCGGTCTGGTAGGCGGTGTTGAGGCGGTCGCTCAGGTACTGCACATGAACCAGGTAGAGCGGAGATTCGCCATCGCGAATACGGGCCTTGATCTGCCGGAGTTTTTCGTTAATGAGGCCTTCGGGAAAGCGGCGGCTCATGTCGCCGGAGTCGCTGGAGTTGACGACGGGATTAGAGTAATCCTCGCGATAGTTGGTGACGTTACTGTCGCTGACGAAGAGCACGGCAACGCGGACACGGGCGCGCGCGGCGATGCTGTCGGCAAGGTCCTGCACGCTCTCGAGCGAATTTAGAAGCTCAGGGCGCGCGGCGAGGGTGAGCGATTCGACAGCCGCGGTGAGCTCCTCGCGTGGAGCGGCGGGATCCACGGCGACGCGAAGGCCATCCTGCGAGCGGAGAAGAGCGACGCGGCAGTTGGCGGGCAATTCGGCAATGCGTTTCAGAATCGCCTGGCGGGCGGGGTCGACAAGCGAGAGGTCACCGGAGAAATCGAGAGCGAGCAGGAGGAAGAGATCGGAGGAGGGCGCGAGCAGGCCGAGCACGTGGGCAGGTTTGCCATCAATGCCGATCTTGATTTGCGAGGCTTCGAGCGGCGGATTGCCTGGCGCGAGGAAGGGAATGCGCATCACCGCATGCGAGGAGTCCGGAGCAAAAGGGGCCGCGGCCGAAAGCGCGAGCCACTGGCGGCGGGAGAGATCGCTCAAAAGCTGAACCTCAGGCCCAGTTGGATGACGCGTCCGCCGCGCGAGCCGATGATCTTTCCGGCGTTCACGTTCGGCGCCGAGGCTGGGCCGATCATGGTGTCTGGGTCGGTCCAGTTCGCATGGTTGAGAAAATTCAGGCCCACCATGCTGAACTCCATACTCTTTTCGACCGAAAGCGAAATGCGCTTGTTGACGGAGAGGTCGTGGTTCTGCGCGCCGGGGGCCCGTAACGAGGGATGGGTGCGGGAGGCGTTGCCGAGGGTGAAATCATCAGGCTGAGCGAAGGCCTCGGGGTTGAACCAGAGGTCGGGGGATTGATTGTCGACATGGGGATCGACACCGGGGACGACGTTCACATGCAGCGCATCGACCACGCGGCCGGTGTTGTTGAACTGCGGGTGGAGCGCCAGGGGTTCGCCGCTGACGAGCGTGGTGACGCCGCTAAGCGACCAGCCTTCGACGAGGTATCGGCGCCAGTCGGTAACGGGGAAGAGTAGACGGTTGGGGCCGAGCGGCAGCTCATAGCTGTAGGTGACCGTGAATTGTTGCGGATTGCTGCTCGAGGTGAGCGACCACTCGTTGGCACGGTTATAGTAATCCTGCACGCCGTAGGGACCGGAGTAGTTGTCCATCTGTTTCGAGAACTCGTAGCTGGCGGCGAGCGAGAGTCCGGCGGAGGCACGCTTTTCGACGCGCAGCGAGCAGGCATCGCGTTTGTACTTGCCTTCGGGCCAGGAACTGTAAACGTCGAAGCGCTGGTATTGCGGATAGGGACGCTGCGTGCGGTTGAATGCTTCGTCGTTAAGCCGCACGCCGTAGTCGAGAGCGGAGAGCGGAATGGCGTTGGGGTTCGACGACGAGTTGCTGAGCAGGAGATTGTGGCCGCCCGCGTGGCCGAGGCCGAGCGTGAACAGGAGCGCGCCCGGCAGTTCGCGTTCGAACGACATGGAGAAAGACTGGTAGGTGGGCTGGATGCCATTCGGCTCGACCAGGTCGGCGACGGTATTGTTGGCCGAGTCCGGGCGAAGATCGGGAAAGGTGCGCCCAGCAGGAGGAAGGCCATCGCTGAGAGTGGCGGCGGGCTCAAGTTGGGGATTGGTGGAAACCCAAGTAGGACTGCCGTTGAACGCCTGCGTGCCCCACTGCGCGGAATAGATGGGGATGGTCGAATAGGACCGGCCGTAGCCGAGGCGGACGACGGTTTTCGTCGCGCCAAAGGGGTTCCACGTGAGGCCGGCGCTGGGCTCACCTTTTACGGTGAAGGGCTGGAAAGCACGGCCCTGGCCGTTCACGCCAGCGACGACCAACGCGCCCGGGAGGTTGTTGGCAGGGTTGATGGCGTCGAGAGAAACGGTGGACTGGCGGTCGTACTTTTCCTTGCGCGCCGCGGCCATGTCGAGGGTGAGTGACGCGCTCAGGACCAGCCCTTTACGGATTTCCCACTGATCGGTTCCGGAGAGGGTGTAGCGGCTGCGGCGGAAGTAGGAGGGCGAGATGACCACGCTCTTTTCGGCATATTCGGCCTGGCCAAGAACGAAGCTGGCAAAGGCGTGGCCGGTGTTGTTGATGCCGGGAAGGCTGGTGAGTCCGTCTCCAAAGCGGTACATGCCTTCCGGGTAGGTGGGCGCGTAGATGTTCACCTGTTCGCGGATCAAGCGACCGTTCAGACGCAGGCGGTGCTGATTCCAGCGGATGGAGTGGCCATTCGAGAGAACGAACTGGTTCCGCGCGTTCTTAAGCAGGGAGGTGGAACGGCCCATGCCAAGGTACGGCGAGAAGCGGTAGGCCGGGAAGACCGAGTTGCTGCCCGCTTCCGGTTGGTTTTCCAGCTGTGAGCTCGACACGTCCAGGGTGAGTGTATTGATGCGCTGCGGCGACACCGTGAAGATGTGCTCGAAGACAGCGCGGCGGCTGCGGCGGCTGCGCACGGGTGATCCGGGATTGGCTTCGTTTAGGAATAGCGGCGATGCGCCGTCCTGGCCGTTGGAGAAGTTGAGGCCGAAGCCGAGGCGGTGGCGTTCGCCGGCGGTGTGATCGACGCGGGAGATGATGCCGTTGGCGCTGTTGATTTCCGGCGAGAAGACGAAGTAGTTATTGCGGAAGAAAGGGCCGGCGTCGGCGTTGGGCGCGGGATAGAGAGTGAGCGCCTGCTGTGCCGTGTGGTCGAGCCGCGCGGTGGGGATGATGTTCCCGGCGAAAGGCGTGCGGAGGTATTCCAGGTTCGTTTCGCTGACCGGCTGGCCGGGATTGTAGTTCGGATTGGGTGCGGTGGTTTGGGGGTCGTAGATGGGGAGGAGTTGGCCCGCGGCGTCGACGGTGCTGGACCAGTCACCGGTGCGTTCGGGCAAGGTGGGAATGGTGAGCAGCGATGAACGGCCGATCTTTTCACGCATGCCTTCGTAGGTGAAGGTGAAGAAGGTAGCGCGGGCGCCGTCGTATAGGTGGGGCAGTACCACCGGGCCGCTGACGTTGAAGCCGAACTGGTTGCGGCGGAGGATGTTTTTCGAGCCGCCACGCTGGGCGACCTCATGGGGGACAGCGTCGACAAAGTCGTTGCGGAGATTTTCGAAGAGGCGTCCGTGCCAGCGGGATTTGCCTTTGGAATCAGCTCGCTGCACGGCGCTGGAGCCCTCGACGAGGCCGAGGCGCTTTGTCTGGGTCCGAAATTCCTCAACGGCTTTTTGCAGTTCCCCCGACTCACTCCGAGGAGCGGGCGATTGAGCGGCAAACGCGGCCGAAAGGATGAGGGAAGCTGCAAACAGCCGCAGTGCGCTCATGATACTTAGTGTAACGGCTGGAACGAAGATAGCGTTGCCGGGGTTTGGCGTTGTATCCTGGTAAATGCTCGCCGTCGGGGCGTGGCTCAGCCTGGTAGAGCGCCTGGTTCGGGACCAGGAGGCCGGAGGTTCGAATCCTCTCGCCCCGACCATTCCTTCACCTTCCGTCAATCTCAGTAGATTCATACCACCCATTCGCGGCTGATATCGCTCCCGGTCCGGTCCAGCTACGTACTTGATTTGCAGGAAACAGACGGGTTCGCGATTGGACTGAGAATTGCTCTTGCACTAGAGGATAGGAGTGCCCCATGATTCGAAATTCATTAGTGCAGGCCGCTATTTTGGTGGCGTTGATTGCCGCAGGGCAAGCGTCCGCCCAGCCGGGCCGTGGTCCGGGGCAGATGATGCATGGCCGGATGATGGGATCGCTGCCGAGTGCAATGACCTCGGATCAGAACCCGATCACCGACGCAAAGGTAGATCTGGGCCGGATGCTTTTCTACGATACGCGCCTCTCTGCAGGCGCGGGAGTATCGTGTAACTCATGCCACAGCCTGATGGACTATGGTGTGGACGGCAAGGCGGTATCGAGCGGCCACAAGGGCCAGCAGGGCAC
>JBDTVQ010000202.1:0-11866 GCA_040007195.1 Acidobacteriota bacterium
GTTCCATTCGCATCACCCGCTTGTCCGAGCCCAAGAACTATTCGCTTGATGGTCGGGCCGGCCGCACGCTCCTTTGCGCGGAACTCCCCTGCCACGCAACCGACGACGTCTGGCGCATGACCGACAACGACCTTGGATCGCTCGTACGCGAAGATCTTGCCCGGGCCGGCATTCCCATCACGTCGCCGGTATCGCACATCGAGGTCAAGCGACTGGCGCAGGCCTACCCCATTTACGAGCGCGGCTTCCGTCCTCACTTCGACCGGCTCAATAACTGGCTCGATGCGGTTCCACGCGCCGTCAGCCTCGGCCGCCAGGGCCTGTTCGCGCACGACAACACGCATCACACTCTGGCAATGGCTTACGCCGCCACCGATTGCATCGGCGACGACGGATCATTCGATCGCTCCCGCTGGGCGCGAGCCCGAAAAGAGTTCGAATCGTTCGTGGTTGAGGACTGAGAGCATCATGCACTTCGCCGTCGACGCCACCACCTGGACCAACCCGCGTGGCTATGGCCGCTTCACGCGTTCGCTGCTGACGGCGCTGCTCGAACCCGATCAACCGCACCGCTACACGCTGTTCACCGATTCGCTGGCGGCGCTACCACCGATGCCCGCGCGCGCAACCGTTACCGCGGCCACGCACAGTGGACGCACGCCCGGCGGCATCGCCGGCATGAGCCGCGCCCTCTCCGCACGTGGCTTCGACGCAATTCTCTTCCCGACCGTCTACAGTTACGTGCCCGTGCTCTCCTCAACCCCCAAAGTCGTCGTCTTTCACGACGTCATCGCCGAGCGCTTTCCCCGCATGACGGTTCCCTCGACCAGCGCGCGCTTGCTCTGGAACGCAAAAGTGCGCCTGGCCCGCGCACAGGCGTCCACGCTGGTGACCGTTTCCGAATACTCGCGCCGCGAACTGGCTCGGGAGTTTCACCTTAATGCCGCGACGATTCAGGTCGTCGGCGAAGCGCCCGCCGCCGCCTTCCATCGCATCGAAGGCGCAACGCTCAGCCCGCGCCTGGCCGCGCTAAACCTGCCGCCCAGGCCGTGGATCGTCTACGCAGGCGGCTTCGGCCCGCATAAGAACGTGCCCATGCTCGTCGATGCCTTTGCCGCACTTACGTCCCGCTACCCCCAAGCCTCGCTTATTCTGGTTGGCGAAAATCGGAATGAGATTTTCCACTCTGAAATCGCCACCATTGAACAACGGGTCGCGTCACACTCGCTCGGCCCGCGCGCGGTCTTCACCGGATTCCTGCCAGACCCCGATCTTGCCTTGCTCCTAAACCTCGCGCACGTTCTCGTTCTGCCGTCCCTAATGGAAGGTTTCGGCCTGCCCGCCGTCGAGGCCGCCGCGTGCGGTTGTCCGGTCATCGCCACGCGCGAAAGCCCACTGCCTGAGCTTCTTTCAGGTGGCGGAATTTTCATCGATCCGCACTCTCCTTCTGCCCTGAAGTCGGCCCTGGACGCTGTGTTAGCATCGGATGGTTCCCGAGAGAACTACGCCCGGCAAGCACTCGCCGCGGCCACCATGCTGACCTGGGAGCGATCGGCGATGCGCATGCTTGATATCCTGGAAGCTGCAGGCCGCACGAGATGAAACGGCCCCTCCGCTTTCTTCACCTCACCACGTTCTATCCGCCATACAGCTTCGGTGGCGACGCCATGTATATCTATCGCCTGGCGCACGCACTGGGCGATCGCGGGCACGAGGTCGACGTTGTGCATAGCGTCGACGCCTATCATCAGCAGCATCCCGCGCCGCCAGAGATCGCCTTCGCCGAGCACCCCCGCGTGCGCCGTCATGAACTGCGCAGCGGTTGGGGCACACTCGGCCTCCTGGCGATTCAGCAGACCGGACAGGCGTGGGCTAATGAGTCGACGCTACGCAAGATCTTCGCCGCCAAGCAGTACGACGTCATCCACTACCACAACATGTCGTTACTTGGCCCCGATGTGCTCCGCTATGAAGCTGCCGGCGGCCGCGCGCTGAAATTCTATACGACGCACGAGCACTGGCTGGTTTGCCCCATGCACGTGCTGTGGAAGTTCAACGAGCGGGCCTGCGAAAAGCCCGAGTGTATCGAATGCGTCCTGCGCGGCAAACGGCCGCCGCAGCTGTGGCGCTCCACCGGGTATTTGGAACGTTGCGCGAAGCACGTCGACCAGTTCGTCAGCCCAAGCCGTTTTACCGCCAGGATGCACGAAGAGCGTGGCTTTTCAGAGCCCGTCGCGCACCTGCCATACTTCATCCCGCGTGCAGACGGCGACTGGCAAGACCCGGCCCCGCCGCCCCATCCAACGCCATACTTCCTCTTTGTCGGGCGGCTCGAGCGCATCAAAGGGCTGCACACGTTGATCAACAGTTGGAGACACGTCAAGGGATTCCACCTTCTGGTTGCCGGAGCCGGCGGCGAAGGCGAAGCGCTACGTGCGCAGGCCGCATCGAACAAGCGAATCCATTTTCTTGGCCTCCGCTCGCAGGCCGAGTTGGGTGCGCTCTACCGGCATGCCATTGCCGTAATCGTGCCGTCGATCACCTATGAAACTTTCGGCATGATCCTCATCGAGGCCTTCGCCCGGAAGACGCCCGCTATCGCGCGAAACCTCGGTGCCCTGCCCGAAGTGATCGAGGATTCCCAGGCCGGGTTCGTCTACGACGACGAAAAAGGACTGCTCGAAGCCGTCCGCCGACTGGGCAACGACCGTGCTACCCGCGACGCCATGGGCGAGCGCGGTTATGCGGCGTTCGAGCGCTGGTGGACCCCCGAAGCCCACCTCGAGTTGTATGCTGGCTTCCTGAATCGCCTCGCACGCGCTAAATTTGGAAGTCCTCTATTGAACGCATGGCACACTACCTCATTACGGGCGGAGCCGGTTTCATCGGTTCCCATCTTGCCGAAGCGCTGATCGCGCGCGGCCACCGCCTGACGTTGCTCGACAACCTTTCCAGCGGCAGACGAGAAAATATCTCTCACCTGCAGGCACGCTTCGTCGAAGCCTCCGTCACCGACCGCGCCGTGCTCGATCCCCTGGTCGACGAGGCTGACGCCGTCTTTCATCTGGCCGCCACGGTAGGTGTGTACAACATCGTCCGCTCGCCTGTGGAAACCATCGCCAACAACATCAACGGCACCGAATGCGTGCTCGAAGCGGCATGCCCGGGCAAGCGAAAAGTCGTGATCGCCTCCACGTCGGAGGTCTATGGCAAGAGTACGCGGGCGCCATTCCGCGAAGACGACGATCTGCTCCTTGGCCCCACGTCCAAATCGCGTTGGAGCTACGCCGCGAGCAAAATCATCGACGAGTTTCTCGCCCTCGCCTATTGGCACGAACGCGGCGTTCCCGCTCTGGCCACGCGGTTCTTTAACACCATAGGACCCCGGCAGACTGGACGCTACGGCATGGTCGTTCCGCGATTTCTCACGCATGCGCTTTCCGGCCGGAACCTGCCCGTGCATGGCAGTGGCGACCAGTCGCGCTCATTTACCTATGTCGGCGACGTCGTCGAATGGCTTTGCCGTCTTGTCGAATTACCCGGTACGGCGGGCAAAGTATTCAACCTGGGTAATCCTTCCGAGATCACCATTCGAGGCCTCGCCGAGCTGGTAATCCAAATGACAGGCTCTTCCTCCGGAATCGACTTCATTCCATACGCAGAAGCCTATGAGCCAGGCTTCGAAGACATCGAGCGCCGGGTGCCCGACATTTCGCGCATCGTCCAATTCACCGGCTATTCTCCTCTTGTGCCGCTTCGCGAGGCGATTGAACTCACGCGCGAATGGATGCTCAAAGAAGGAATCCCCACCTAATCAACGCGCCCCGTGAAACAGCGCCTGCCCATACTCGCTCTGCTCGCCGCGGCGCTCCTGCTGCGCCTCTACCGCTTGAACGACGGACTCTGGTACGACGAAATCGGCACATGGATCCGCTACATGCACCTGCCGCTTGCGCAGATTCCATTCGTGTATGGCTCGGAGAACCAGCACTTCCTGTTCAGTATTCTTGCGCGCGCTTCCTTGCTCGTCTTTGGTGAATCCAACTGGGCCTTCCGCCTCCCTGCCGCGCTGTTCGGCGTGGCGAGCATCTGGTCGACATGGTGGATGGCCCGCATGGTCACCACGCCGCGCGAGGCTTTCTTTTCCGCCGCGCTGCTCACGTTCTCCTATCACCACGTCTGGTTCAGCCAGAATGCGCGCGGATATAGCGGGCTGCTCTTCTGGACGATGCTCGCCAGCGGCTTTCTGATCCGCGGGCTCGAAGGCAATACGCGCCGCGATTGGCTGCTCTGGGCCGTATGCGCTGCCCTCGGTGTATACACCCACGCCACGATGTCGTTCGTGCTCATTGCTCACGCACTCATCGCGCTGGCCTACTGTACCCGGAAGGGCGGATGGCTGCGCGTAGGGTCGTGGTTCGGCCTCGGGGCCACGCTGACGCTCTTACTGCACGCGCCCGCGCTCCCTGAAATCCGTGCCGGGCTGAAGGGCACCATAAGCGTGGTCAACGAATGGAAGAGTCCCCTCTGGACCATCGCCGAAATCTTCCGCGGCCTGAGCGTCAACTTCGCCGGCGCCGCCGCACTCGTTGTTGTGGGGTTGGTGGCGCTGGCCGTCTTCTTCACCGGCCTGGCGAGCTACCTACGCTCGCGCCCAGTCGTCGCGGCTTTACTGGTACTGCCGTCCCTGATCGGCGGCGGCCTTGTGTTCTCGCTGGGGCACCACATCTGGCCGCGCTTTTTCTACTTCGCATTCGGATTCGCCGTTCTCGTCGTCGTGCGCGGAGTTGACCGGCTCGCTTCCTCGATTCATCCGCGACTGGCGTTACCCGCTGTGGTGGCGATGGTCCTGGTATCCGCTGTCTCGTTGCGAAACGTCTACGGACCGAAGCAAGATTTTGTGGGCGCCCTCGCTTACGCCCAGGGGCAAGCCGCACCCGGCGACGTCATCGCCTCGGCCGATCTTGCCAGCAACATCTACACGAAATACCTTCCCGGCCCGGTACCGCTGCGCACTCGCGATGATCTCTTCGCCGCGCGGCAGGGTCACCGGGTGTTTCTGCTGTACACGCTGACTCCCGTCTTTCGCGCTCAACTGCCGGAGCTCTACGAAACGGTTACACGTGATGCGGCCTCCTTCAGGCGCTTTCCGGGAACGCTCAAAGACGGCGCAATCACGGTCGCGGAGTTCGCGCCTTTACCCGAGCCCACGGCCCGTCCGTAGTTACGCGAGCGCTATGCTACCTTCAGTAAACCCCGCTGCATGAGCGCCCCGTCCCACAGCATCGCAGTCCGGCTCTTTCTTACCTGCTGGCTGATCTACGCCCTTCACTTCGCCACGAACGCCGTCCGTGAAATCTACCTCGGCCTCGCGCTTGGCGACCACCTCTCGTTCCGCGTCGACGAATATGGCGGGCTGCATCACGATCTCTTTGAATCGCCGGGCCGCGGCTGGCACATTGGCAATAACCCGGGAGCATCCATGCTGGGCGCGGTGCCTTACGCCATTGCCCGCCCTGTGATCGACCGGATCGTGGAGAGAGTAAATCAATCGCGCGCGGCGTCGGGACTCACGGAGCCACCCGCGTACAACTCGCCATGGGGCCCGGCGCGCAAATTCTACGCCGAAGCATGGCGGCGCGGCCTCGACGTAAAACTCGGCCTTGGCGCGTTCGTCATGCAGGCTTTCTGCATGGCACCGCTGTCGGCGTTGAGCGCCGTGGTAATGTTCTTCCTGCTACGACGCTTCCTTGCGGACGAAAGCCGTGCGTTATGGTTCGCCCTGCTCTACGCCTTCGGCACGCCGGTCTTCTTTCGCACGGGGTACCTGAACCAAAACATGCTCGTCGGCCACTGCATTCTCGGGGCTTTCGCCGCGCTCACGCTGCTTGGCGGGCGCCGTGCGGCAATCATTGCCGGCTTCCTTGCAGGATTCTCTCTCCTGCTCGATTACTCCGGCGCTGTTGCCCTCGGCTGTCTCTTTCTTTACGCCGTGCTCGACGACCGCCGCCATGCCATTCCATTCCTTCTTGGCGCCGCGCCGCCGATTCTGTTGCTATGGTTCTATCAATGGGCCAGCTTCGGCCATCCCTTCTACCCGGGCCAACACTACATGCCGCCTGTGGAATGGATCGACCAAGGCTATAAAGGAATCTCTGGTCCGCAAGTCGAACTGGCCTGGATGCTGGCGTTCGATTTCCGCTTCGGGCTCTTCGCTTCCTGCCCGCTGCTGCTCGCCGCCGTTGCCGGGCCCTTCATGCGCCAGACGCTTCTCACGAAGCGCCAAACGTGGTTTCTTTCCCTTTTCTTCGTGCTATTCTGGGTCTTCTTCTCTTCGGTGAATTACACGCGCTTGCAGTACAACACGGGCGTGCGATACATGGCGCCGATGATTCCCGTGCTTTTCCTTCCCACAGCCGCCGTTTTGTCCCGCCTCTCCAGGCCTTGGTTGTATTTTCTGGCTGCCGCGGCCGTCGCTCAGGCATGGTGCATGGCGATGTATCGCGATGTCGAACGCGGCTGGGGCGTCCTCGATCCGATCTTCCACGTGTTTCTCGGCGGTTTCCAGCTTCCCGCGCTGACGACGCTCGCCCGGATGAACCTTGGCCTGGAAGCGTTGGCCAACGGTGTGTCGCCGCTGCCGTTGTTCGCGCTCACAGGCGTGGTCGTCTATGGCATCTGGAGGCGCGCATGAAGGTCCTGCTCGTCAATCCGTTCCAGGTTGAATACGTCCACAAGAAGGGACGCATCTATAACCGCACGTGGACGCCGCTCGATCTGGCCTACTGCGCGGCGATGCTTGAGCAGAACGGAATACACGCCGAGATTCTCGACGCCAATGCCGAGCAGACGGGACCCGCCGGTGTCGCCGAACGCGCGCGCGGCTTCGACAAGGTGTTCCTCACTTCAACGTCTCTCGATCGCTGGCAGTGCCCGCACCTCGATCTCAATCCATTCCTAAAAACCGTACATGCCGTGCGGGAGGTCGTGCCAGAGGTTTACGTGTTGGGCAGCCATGGCACGGTAAAACCGGCCGAGATGCTGGCGGAGACGCGCGCCGATGCGATCGTGCGCGGCGAGCCGGAATACACAGTGGTCGAACTTTGCTCCGGCAAACCGCTCGCGGATGTGCGGGGCATCACCTGGAACAACGCGGGCGAAGTGGTTCACAATCCGGACCAGCTACCGGTGAAGATGGACCAACTGCCGATGCCGTCGTTTGAAAAGCTCCCCATGAACCAGTACAACTACGAGGTGTTGGGCGACCGGTTCACGCTGTTTGAGATGTCGCGCGGTTGCGCCTCCAAGTGCACGTTCTGCCTGTTGAAGACGTACGGCACGGGAGTGCGCAAGAAGTCCGTCGAAACGCTGACGCGGGAGGTGGAGCACGCCATTACGAAATACGGCGTTCGCACGGCGTACTTCATCGACCTTGAATTCACGGTTTTGCGCAAGCAGGTGGTCGAATTTTGCGAGTGGCTCATTGCCAGGAAGTTCGATTTCACCTGGTGCTGCCAGACGCGGCTCGACCTGGTGGACGATGAGTTGCTTGCGCTGATGAAGCGCGCCGGCTGCCGGTTGATCCACGCGGGCGTCGAGGCGGGAAGCGACGAAATTCTGCAGATCACCGATAAGCGGATCACCATGAAGCAGATCGAAGAAGGGATGAAGATGGTGCATTCGCACGGCATTGAAACAGCCTGTTTCTTCATCATGGGATTTCCGGAATCGGACCGCGAAGAGATGGACCGCATCGTCCGCTTTGCCAAGAAGTTGAACCCCACCTACGCGCTGTTCCACGTCGCCGCGCCCTATCCCGGCACGAAATTGTACGAACAGGTTAAAAACGACCCGAATATCCGATTTAGCGACAACTCGCTTTTTCCCGAAGCGATCGAGGGGCGATTCACGCTGCCGGAGCTCAAGGCGATGACACGCAGCGCCTACCTGAGCTACTACCTGCGGCCGTCCTATGTGCTGGCGCGCCTGGCCAAAGGCGAGTTCCGGCCGCTGTTCAGCCAGTTTCAACTGTTCTTGAATTTTGTCAGGTCGTAATCGATGAACTCTCCGGTCAGCGTGGTAATTCCCTGCTGCAACGAGCAGGAAGGGATTGCCCAGGTCATCAACGAGATCCGCGCCGCGATCGCCCCGGCGGGGCGCATCATCGAGATCATTGTCGTCGACGATGGCTCGACGGACTCGACCGCACGCGTGGCTCTTGCAGCCGGTGCTCGCGTGCTGCGGCACCGAAGCAATCGCGGCTATGGCGCGGCGTTGAAGACGGGAATTTCAGCGGCTAGGCACCCGATCAACGTGATCATGGATGGCGACTCGACCTATCCGGCGCTCGCGATTCCGGAGCTTCTCACACGCCTCGAACAGGCCGATATGGTGGTGGGCGCGCGGCGGCTGACCGCCTCCAATATTCCGCTGCTGCGGCGCCCGGCCAAATGGTTTCTGAACCGCCTGGCGAACTTTATGGTTTCCGCCCGCATTCCCGATCTCAACTCCGGACTGCGGGCGTTCCGGCGCGACATCGTGCTGCAATACTTTCCCATCCTGCCCGATCAGTTTTCCTGGACGACGACGATTACGCTCGCCATGCACTGCGATAAATACGCCGTGGCATACGTACCGATTGAATATCGCGCGCGGAAAGGGTCGTCGAAGATTGTTCCCTGGGACGCCTATAACTTCCTCATGCTCATCCTGCGCACGGCCATGCTGTTCCGGCCGCTGCGCGTTTTTCTGCCGCTGATCATTCTCTTCCTTGCCTACGGTTTCGTGAAGATGGTGATCGATCTCACGCATCAGCCGAACATTTCGGCGTCGGCATTGCTTGCGTTTCTGTCGGCACTGCAACTGCTGCTCACCGGCATGATCGGTGACGCGATTGCCGCGCGGCTGTCGCGCATCAGCCCGCCGGCATCGGGCGTGGCGCGCGGCGACGAGGTCGTTGAGGAGCAACTGCCCTCGTAAGCCATGTTCTTGCGCGCCTATCTGCTCTGCGGCCTGGCCGCACACAAGGTTGTTTGGGAGTATCTCAAGCATACACAGGCCGTCGCCGCGCCCAACCGCGGCCCGATGATTGTCCGCATCGTGAAGATGTTTGTTCTCGGCGGGCTGCTCGCGCAGACGGTGCTGCCCGAGATTCTCCCCATCTGCTCGAGTTGCCCGGCACTGCGGTGGACGGGCCTCGCCTTGTTCACGGCTGGACTCGCGCTGGCAATCGCAGCCCGCATCACGCTGGGCGCGAACTGGACCGATATCGAACAAGGCGCGGTCGGCCAGCGCCACGAAGTCGTCGCGCGCGGCGTTTACCGGTTCATACGCCATCCCATCTATACGGGCGATGTCCTGCTCGTGGCTGGATTGGAACTCGCGCTCAACTCGTGGCTCGTGCTCGGCGTCCTGCCGCTGGCTGCCTACGTGCACGTCAAAGCGTCGCAAGAAGAATCCAAGCTCGTCTCGGCGCTTCCCGGCTACGCGGCCTACTGCACTACTACTGGAAGGTTTCTGCCCCGCATATGAAGATCACCGATGTTCGCACGTGGCTCGTGGAAGGCATCAAGTACAACTGGACGCTGGTGAAGGTCTACACCGACGAGGGACTTACCGGCATCGGCGAAGCCACGAATTGGCCTGGCAGCCCGTTGATCGAAGCGGCTTGCCAGCACATCGGCGAAGTGCTGATTGGCGAGGACGCCACGCGAATCGACTACATCTGGTCGCGCCTGTATCGCGACATGAACTGGCTTGGCCAGGGCGGCCCGCTGCTGAGTGCGATTTCGGCCATCGACATTGCGCTGTGGGACATACTCGGCAAGCGCGCCGGCCTGCCCGTGTACGAACTCCTCGGCGGTGCTTACCGCAAGCGGATTCAACTCTACGCCAACTATTGGTTTCTGGAAGGCGACGGGTCGCCGGAATCCTACTCGAACCAGGCCAGGGCCATGGCCGCGCAGGGATTTACCGCATGTAAGTTCGATCCCTTCGCGCACACCAGTTACAACTACGGAACCGACCTATCGAGTAATCTGTCGTTGACCGAGCCGCAAAAGCAGCTTGCTCTCGACCGGCTGCGCGCCGTTTCCGAAGCGCTAGGTCCGGGTTTTCCCATTGCCGTGGAAACACACGCGATGCTGAACGGACCGACGGCCGTCGAGATGGCGCATCGCATTGCGGGGATGGGCATCAACTGCATGTGGTACGAGGAGCCGGCGGGCCCCGAGTTCCCCGATGCGGTCGCCTCGATCCGGCGCCAAATTCCGCTGCCGGTGTGCGTAGGCGAGCGGTTGCATTCGCGCTACATGCTGCGGCCCATTCTCGAAAAGCAGGCCGCCGATATCGTGATGCCTGACATTACGCGTTGCGGCGGCATCAGCGAGATGCGCAAGATGGCATCGCTCGCCGAGACGTACAACATTCCCATCGCCCCGCACAATCCGAACGGACCGGTATCGACGATCGCTTCGGCGCATGTAATGGCCGCCACCCCCAACTTCTTTCGTCAGGAGTTCATGCTGATGGACGTCCCCTGGCGCGATACCGTGATCGATAAACCGCTGCCGGTGCGGGATGGGTATTTCCATCTTTCGGACGCACCTGGCCTTGGCTTCGATCTGGTGGACGCGGAGATGGAGGCGCATCCGGGCGTGCGGGCGGCGCGGCCCGGTTTTTATATCTGACCTAGACCTTCTCCGGGACCACGTACGGCTTGCGGTATTCACGTGTGAGGAGCTTGTTCGCCTCAGCATCGCCGGGAAACGTCATCCGCGACTCGTCGAACTTCAGCTTCCGCCCGACCCGATAGCTGATGTTTCCCAGATGGCACAGCGCGGTGGACAAGAAGGTCTCCTCGATCTCGGCGTGCAGCAGCTTAGGGTCGCGCGCGCGTATGGCGTCGGCGAAATTCTGGAAGTGGTCGAGGTTGTCCGGATACTCGGATTCGGGCTCCAGTTCCTTGTTGCGCCCCATGCGGATGCGGAAACGGCCGTCGGCCATCATGTGCATGTGGCCCTTGGTGCCGAAGAAGTCCCACGACATCGGCTCGGCGGTGTAGAGACCGCGCAGTTGTCCGAGGATCATCGAACCATCTCCGTAGGTCCAGGTGACGTTCTGCGTGTTCGGCGTCTGCGCCTGATCTTTGTAGCCGAAGCGGCCACCGCTCGATTCGACGCTCACCGGAAGGCGCTTCTTCATACCCCAGCGCACGATGTCGATCAGGTGGATGCCGTTGTTCCCCAGCTCGCCGTTGCCAAAATCCCAGAACCAGTGCCAGTTATAGTGCACGAGATTTTCGTGATACGGCTGCATGGGCGCGGGCCCGACCCAGAGATCCCAGTTGAGCCAGCCGGGCGGCTGCTTGGCCTCTTTGAATCCGATTGAATCGCGCGAGCCGGGAAAGAAAAAGTTGCCCTGGTAGATGTCGCCGATGGCCCCGCTGTGTACCACTTCGATCGCCTTGCGGAACCGGCCCCACCAGCGGCGCTGCGTTCCACCCGCGGCCACGCGCTTATACTTCCGCGCGGCTTCGATGAGTTTTGTGCCCTCCCAGATGTTGTGCGAGACCGGCTTTTCGACATAGACATCCTTGCCCGCCTGCATGGCCCAGATCGCCGTGAGCGTGTGCCAGTGGTTGGTGGTGGCGATGGTGACGGCGTCGATGTCTTTGTCTTCGAAAATGCGGCGCATATCGGCGTCGATCTTCGGCCGCTTCCCCGTCTGTCTGAAGATCGCCGACGCGGCTTCTTCGGTGCGGTTGGCGTCGGGGTCGACAAGAGCGGCAATTTCGACGCCCTTCACAGGGAGAATCTCTTTGATGTGCGCCGAGCCACGCGAGCCTACGCCGATGATGGCGACGCGC
>JBDTVQ010000203.1:0-11849 GCA_040007195.1 Acidobacteriota bacterium
CTCCGCCCGCGCCGCGTCGCTCTCCAATTGCCCGATCGCCTGCCCCTTGCGCACCTCGGCGCCCTTCGTCACCGTCAGCGATACCAGCCGCCCCGCCATCGGAGCGCGCAGCACCGCCCACTCCGCGGGCTCAACTTTTCCATTCGTGCTCAGCGTGCTTACCAGCCGCTCCCGCCCCACCTTGGCGAACGGCACCACCGCCGGACCGCCCCGCAGCAGCGCCCAATACCCCGCCACGCCTGCCGCCGCCACCAGCACCGCTACAGCCAACCACTTCATGCCTCAGGCTCCGCGCAGTAGGCGAACAGCAGATTCCACTCCGCCTCCTCGATCGCCGCAACCAGCTCCTTTTCCCCTTTGCCGCCCCGCTGCCGCGTGCGCTCGTATAGTTCAAGGAATGCGAACGGGTCCCACTCCGTTCCCTGGCTCCACCCAATCTCCGCCGCCGCGGCGTGCAGGGCAGGGAATATCGCATGCGGCCCCAAGCGCCGGAACCAATAGGACGCATTCCCCGCGTCCGGCTCCTGCCTGTGTAGGATCGCGTGCCAGTAGCTGCCCTCTGGCGTCGCAATCTCCTGCGCCACTCCATGCGCCTTCTCCCATTCGCCCCAGTGCAGCCACAACCCCGCCACGGCCGCCTCCCCCGCTCGCGCCCCCGGAAATAGCTCCGCCGCTGGCACCAGGCTCTTTGGCGCGCTTTTCAGCGCCAGCAATCGCTCCACCTTGGCTGAAAACTTGTGCATAAATACGAAAAGGGCGAGCCGTTTCCGGCCCGCCCCATTCTCTCAGATTGAGTCTCTGATGTCGTTTGTTACTTGCGCAACTTGCGTCCGACGAAGCCAAGACCCAGAAGGCCCAGGCCCATCATCGCCATCGTGGTCGGTTCCGGAACGTCGCCGCCCGGATTGCACGGCGGCTGGCCGGGTTCGTCGCATTGCGGCGGAGGCGGGGTGAAGGGCACCGGCGCTTGGTAATCGGAAATGTTCGACTGCAGTACGTTGTTGCTCGTTCTAGTCGTCTGGGCGGCAAACGTCAGCGAATCCTGGTTAGCCAGAATCCCGTCCGTCATGTAGCCGACCTGGAACACGAACGCGCCTAACGCTTGGCTGGCAAGCAGCGTCGGACCGGTGTAGGTCAACACCAGATCCTGCGCTACCGTATCCTGCGATGCGTTCGGCGTGAACTGCGTCGGTCCTCCGCTCCCAACAACCGGCGTGCCCGGATTCGTATTGTTGAGCGTCAACGTGAAGTTGACCGGCACAGACGAGTTGATGATCGCACCGAAGTCATAGAGGACGAAGAAGTCGCCCGGATTCAGTTTGCGCGCCGCGCCCGAGTCGTCAAACGCCACATTGAAGGTGAAGGTGTCACCCGAAAGAGTGGTCGTCGAAATCGTCTCGGAACTGATAATGATCGTCGCACTTGCATTCATAGCCAGTAGCCCGGCTAGAGCCAAACCTAAAAGAAGTTTTTTCATTCACTACCTCCGAAGAAGATTGTTTGCTAGTTGCTTTACGTCTAGCTTCTTCGTAATAGTACGAACTAGGACGTTTGGTGTCAAGTGACAATTTGACTAAAACGCGCGGAATCTGTACGTTGCCGATCCTACCCACCATCGGTGGGTAGTACTAAGGGTCCCGATCACCCCGCGTGCGGGGGGAGCTAAGGGGGTACGGCGTCAATAGGATACTAGAACTTTCTAGGTAAAAACCTTATAGATCGTCTGGTACTGACATGAGTATCGATTTTCTCATAAACTTCTCCCATGATCCAAATCCCTCCACACCCCTCATCCGCTTCCCATTGCCCAAAACAATTCGTTCGTGTTATGTTCGGGCTTCGCACATGCCCACGTATCGCATTTTTCGCATGAAAGACCACGTCCGTCAGAGCTTCCGCTGGGCCGCTCACACCCTCGGCTTGGCCAACGTCAAGCCGCGTGATTACGTGGAACAGGAAAAGCCCGTCGAGGCCGCTTCCCCCTACACCGCCTGGATGCTCTATAAGGATTCCGAGGGCCCACTCGAAGTCGGCGACCTTCTCCAATCCGAATCCGGCGCACTCTATCTCTATAAGTACGTCGGTTTCGAGGAAGCACGTTGGGTGCTTCCGGAAGCCAAACCGGATTCTTCTCCCGTTCCCCGGGACGGGGCTACCCCAGCCGGTGCCATTACGGCATAGGCCGCGCAATTCGCCCGTCTTCGGGCTATCATGGGTGCTGTATGGATTTGCCTCATCGAGGCGCCGAGCGGATCAACAGCTATGCGTTGGTCACCTATATCCCCGATCCGCTGGCCTCATTTCTGAATAACCTCCGCGAAGAGCTCGAAGCCGCCGGTCCTGCTCCCCGCGCGCACGTCACGCTCCTCCCGCCCCGTCCCATTCAGTGCCCCACCTGCGATGCCGTCCGCCAGGTCGGCGAAGAACTCGCTGCCATGGATGCTTTTGAATTGGGACTCGGCGAACCGGAATTGTTTCCCGGAACCAACGTCGTCTACATCTCCATCGCCTCGGGACTTCCCCACCTGGAACACATTCACACCCTCCTCAACGAGGAGTCGCTCGGCTTCAACGAGCCCTTCCCCTACCATCCCCACGTCACGCTGGCCCAGGGACTCTCCCCGTCGGCCGCTCCACGCGCTCTGGAATTGGCTCGCCTCCGCTGGGCTCAGTTCCCCCACTCCCACAGCTTTCTAGCAGAATCGGTTGTCTTCGTCCAAAACACCCTCGACAACCAATGGCTCGACCTCGCCCAAATCCACCTCGGCGCCCGCAACCGCCAGCCAGCCCCCGTCATGGCCACCCGCCGCTCCCGTCACTAAAGTATGCAAGCCACCCGCCGCCCCGCAGATGTCCCCAAGGTCACCTGAGTCCCCCTGGCGGAACCAATCCAAAAAAACCGAAACTCAACCCATCCCCACTCCACCTAACGCCAGCCAACCCCAACGCATTTTCGCTATCTGCGTGAATCTGCGTCCATCTGCGGCTAAAAATGTTTGTGTCCGCCCAACCCACCCCCCCTACTCGAACAACCCAATCTGCCGCTGCTCCGCCTCGCGTTTACCCTTGGCCTTCGACTGCCCGCCGATCACCCCCAGCACCGTCGCCGCCCGCAACGCCTGCCTCGGTGCGAAAATTCGCTGATTGTTCGCCGTCGGATCCGGCGGCGTATAGCTCACCCCATCCGCCTCCAGCAAAAGCAGGTTGTTCGGAACCACGCCCTGCAACACATCCCCGTCGCGAAATTCCAGTTGCACCCACAACCCCTCGGTCTTCGGCCGGCTGCGGAAAACCCGCTGCTCCTGCCAAGGTGCTTCTCCGGCGATATCACGCACAAAACAAATAACTTTTACTTCTCCAAGAGGGATCTCCTGAAGCGTTCCCTGCGGGCTCAATACCCCTACACTCCCCGTCCCAAACCCGTCCCCCGCGTCCAGATAGCCCGCCACCGCGGCTCTGTCGAACCGGTGCACAACCACCTTTTTGCTCGTCGAACCGCCCACAATCCCTCTTTCATTCGGCGCGCCAACCGCCCGCCAACGGCGCTCCCGCCGCCTCGAACGAACACGAAATGCCTTTATGTTTCAAACAATTTTGCAGATATTGTATCATTGGGGCAATGAGCGTGGGCGTTATCCGAGGCAGGCGCGGTACTGTGCTTCCGCCCGTTTCAGCCCCTCCACAGTCCGATCGATCCTCCCGCGGCCCGGTTGCTTCAGTCCCGTCGCGGCTGGAGAGGCTCGTTCGGGAATACCTCACGCATCTCCGCCTGGAAAAAGGATTGTCGGCGAACACATTGGAAAGCTATAGCCGCGACCTCGCCCGCTTCACCGCCGGCGCGCTCAAACAATTCGGCGACACCCTACCCTCCGCCGAAACCGTCCGCTCCCACCTCGACAGCCTCTACGCCGCCGAACTGAACAGCCGTTCCATCTCACGCCACCTCACCGCCCTCCGCGGCTTCACCCTCTACCTCCAGCGCGAGCGCATCCTCGACTCCGACCCCGTCGGCTCCATCGCCCTCCCCCGCCAGTGGCGCAAGCTCCCCAAGCGCCTCTCCGCCGAAGAGGTCGAGCGCCTCGCCGCCGCCCCCGACTCGTCCATCCCCACCGGCCTCCGCGACCGCGCCATGATCGAGCTGCTCTATGCCTCTGGCCCGCGCGTCAGCGAACTCTGCCGCATCGAGATGCGCAACGTCGACCTCGATATGGGCCTCGTCCGCGTCACCGGCAAGGGCAACAAACAACGCCTCATCCCATTTGCTCCCTCGGCTGCCGCCGCCATCACGGCTTACCTCGGCAACGGCCGCCCCGCTCTGCTCAAAGGCCGCCCCAGTCCTTATTTATTCGTGACCGCCCGCGGCGGTCCTCTTACACGCCAGGCTTTCTGGCACATCATCTCTCTTGCCGGCCGAAAAGCCGGAATCGCGCAGAAACTGACGCCGCACCTCTTGCGCCACACCTTCGCGACTCATCTCTTGGAAGGAGGCGCCGGCCTGCGCAGCGTGCAAACCATGCTTGGCCATGCCGACATCTCCACCACCCAAATCTATACACATGTGCTGCCTTCCCGGCTGCGCAGCACCATCGAGCGCCACCACCCCCGTGGATAATCGTATGCGCTTAGCGAACGGAGCCTTTTCATGAGCGACTACATGTTCATGCTGGAAAGCCACATGCGGCCCCAGCAGTTTGCCGTCGTGCAACTTGTTCAGGCAGCCGCCGAACAGGCCGCCCTCAACGTCTTCCTGGTCGGCGGCGCCATGCGTGACATGCTCGGCGGATTCCCCCTCCACGACGTCGATTTCACCGTCGAGGGTAACCCCCAGAAAATCGTCAAACACCTCGTCGCCAAAGAGGGCGCCGTCATTGTTTCGGAGAATCCGCTCCGAAAATCCTGGGAGCTGCGCTTTCCCTCCGGCGTCCTCAGCGAAATCGGCATGGCTCACGAGGCCAAGTATTCCAAACCCGCCGCCAAGCCCGTCGTCACCCCCGCCACCATCCATGAGGATCTCCGCGGCCGCGATTTCACCATCAACGCCATCGCCCTCTCGCTCAACCGCACCTCGCGCGGCCTCCTGATCGATCCCACCAATGGCCAGGGCGACCTCGAAGCACGCGAAATCCGCACCACCGGCAACTACTCCCTCTACGACGACCCCGCGCGCATCCTCCGCATGCTGCGCCTCAAAACGCGCCTCGGCTTTGAAATCAGCCCCCGCACTCAGTCGCAGTATGAAAACGTGCGCGAAGCCAAGCTCGAAAATAAGATCACCCCCGCCCAGCTCTATAAAGAACTGCGCGCCATGGCCGACGAACCCAATCCCGCCCTCCTCCTCGAAACCCTCGAACAGGAAGGCCTGCTGTCCATGTTCTTCCCCAACTTCGCCGGCGCCAAGCTCAACCTCGCCGGCCATCACAAGCTTCTCAAGCTGCGCCAGATGGTTCCCTTCGGAGCCGAGTTCCATTCGGAAAACCTCGGCCTCTTCCTGTTCGTGCTCACCGAGAAACTCAGCGCCAAAGAGCGCACCTCGCTCGTCAAGTTCCTCGGCATCCCCAAGGAAGACCTCGGAACCACCACCAAGCTCGACGCCAACTCCAAGAAGCTCGAATCCACACTCAAATCGGCCAAGCTCAACAAGGCGTCGTTGGTCTATCAAACCCTCCTCGCCGCCCCCGGCGAACAGGTGCTCTACCTCGCCTACAAGTCCACCCAGCGCCTCGTCCAGGACCGTATCAAGAAGCACCTCACGCAGTACCTCCCCGGCGTCCTCGAAATCACGGAGCAGGAAGTCGTCAATTGGAGCAACCTCAATCCCGACGACCCCAAGTTCGCCCAAAAGCGCCAGGATTACATCCTCGGCCGCCTCGACGGTCGAATCCGCAAACCGGCGCCCGAACCCATCCCCGAACCCGAGCCGCCGCAGTCCGGCCGCATGCTCCGCCAACCCAGCGCCGCGCGCGCCGTTCGCTAGGCGGCCAAGCCCATGTACGCCAGCGGCGGCTACCATCTGGCACGCCGCCTCCAGGCGCCGGTGTGCAGGTCCCCGGAACTGCTGCCCAGCCATGTACTCAGCGCGTCCGAATGCATCTCGGAATTCTTACCTGATTGCTGGGCCATAGAGTGGTCATCGGAAACCGGCGAAGAGCGAAGCACCCATGCGTCGCACTTCGGAATAGCGCCGCAGTCGCTCCCAGCCGTCATTTCCTGGGCTACCGGTGAATTTTGCAAGTCCTTCGGCTGGCCGAACGTCTTCTACACGCTGGAGGCAGCCCGCGAAGCTCGCGCGCGCTTCATCCCCGGAACCCCCGACGTGGTCCTCATCGGCCTTGGCCTGCACAAGTCGCTCGTGTCCCAATTCCTCGAAGACGCCCAGCCCGATGCACCAAAGCCCGGGTGTGCGCCCGTCGGTGAAACCGGCGTTTATCAATGCGTGAAATCAGGACAGCACCCAACCAGCGGAGGAACACCCCGCGGCTTCGAGATGCTCGCCACTTGCTACGGCTTGCTCACCTGTTCCTGGCTCTGCAACGGACTGGAAAAAGTCTGTGCGGAACAGTTGGGCATCCGCCCCAATCCGCACGGCTTCGTCGAAACCTTCGAAGACGCGATGCGATGCACCAATTTGATTGTTCTTCCCGAAACCCACGCCGAGCCTGGGCTATGGCTCCCTTGGTTAATTACCGAGTACCCGGCGTGACATCCGCCGTGCGCTACTTTCCCCTCCGGCGCATCACGGCAACCGCCACCAGTCCCATGCCGGCCAGTGCCATCGAACCAGGTTCGGGTACTTCGTCGGTCGGACCCGTCGCCAATCCTTCGGCCCGCGCGTAGAGACGCAGTTCTAGCTGCTCCCCTGCGCCGAGTGAAAACGTACCCACCAGCGGGCATGCCACAATGGCGCAGGGATTGGCTCGAACGTCAGGCACGTTGAGCAGGTCGCCCAGGGAACCCTCACCGTACAGGGACCACTCGTTGTTCGCTAGCGCCTGCAGCTCCAGCAGATATTTCCCATACCCTGAGCCCGGCCCATCCGCTATCAAAGAATTGAACAGCGCCAGCGAAACGTCCACGTCGTGGCTGAACTCGGAATCGTGGTTGGTCAGAACAATGGAAGTTGACCACGCTTCACCAATTGCGGCAATTCCACTATTAAGGCCCGCCGCTATGACCACGTATGTACCCGCGTGAATGGAGTTCGGCAGTACGCTTGGGGCGAACGATGTGAAGGCTAGGCCGTTCTGATCCGAACCATAGACAACTGGAAAGCTTGAGACTCCGTCTCCTGCAAAGCTCCCTGCTGCGATGGACACGGCCGTGCTGCCGGACGAAAACATCAGGTCGCCGTCGACAAATGCGGTTACTGCGGCACCCTGTGCGTAAGAGGCCAGTACAGTCAGAGCCAGTGCTAAAGGAAGGTAGGGGCGTTTCATCGGTCTCCTCCGAGGCGATATTACGAGCCTCAATCATATGGAGGATGCACGGGAGAGTCGAGGTCTAATATTGGTACAAAAGATCCGAAAGTACTAATTAAATCGGTGGTACTTACCGCGCGCCTCCGGTCCTCACCACCCCATTCCCAGCCGCCACCCGAGTCTTCCCCTCACCCACCTGCTGGCGCCACATCGCGTAGTACAATCCCTTGTTCTCCAGCAACTCCTCATGCCGGCCAAACTCCACAATCCGTCCCCGCTCCAGCACATAAATCCGGTCCGCATGCATCACCGTCGACAACCGGTGCGCGATCAAACAAGTAATCGCATCCCGCCCCGCCGCCACATTGCGAATCGTCTGGCTGATCTCTTCTTCCGTCAACGAATCGAGCGACGATGTCGCCTCGTCAAACACCAGCAATTCCGGCTTCCGCAGCAACGCCCGCGCGATCGACAGCCGCTGCTTCTCCCCGCCCGACACCTTCACGCCGCCCTCGCCAATCACCGTATCCAAGCCCTGATCCGCCCGCGCCAGCAGGCTCTCCACCGATGCCTGCGCCAGCACCCGCTGGCACTCTTCATCGGTCGCGCCCGGACTCACGAACAGCAGGTTCTCCCGGATCGTACCCGAGAACAACTGCGCATCCTGCGTAACAAAACCAATGCCCCCGCGCAGCCCATCCACATCAATCTGATCCTCCGCCGTGCCGTTATAGTAAATATGCCCAGACTTAGGACGATAGAGCCCAACCAGCAACTTCACCAGCGTCGTCTTACCCGCGCCCGACGGCCCGACAAAGGCGATCGTCTCCCCCCGCTTCACCGTAAAGCTGATTCCTTCAATCGCCGGTCCCGACGCCGTCTGGTGCTGAAACGATACGTCCGCAAACGCCAATGTTTGCAGGGGTCGTACATCCACCGGATGCTCCGGCCGCGGCTCCGGCGGCAGCTTCAAAATGGTCTCGAAGTTGGCCAGCGAAACCTCCGTCTCGCGGTACACATTGATCACGTTCCCCAACTCCTGCAACGGCCCAAAAATAAAGAACGAGTAAATGAACAGCGAAAAGAACTGACCCACCGTAATCTGCTGCGAAAAAATCAGGTACAACATCAGGAACATGATCGAAGTCCGCAGAAAATTCACGATCGTGCCCTGTATGAAACTAAGACTCCGCAGATAGCGAATCTTCTTCAGCTCCAGCTTCAGAATCTTGCCCGTGGTGGCGTTCAGCCGCCCAATCTCCTGCTGCGCGAGGCCGAGGCTCTTCACCAGCTCAATGTTCCGCAGCGACTCCGTCGTCGCCCCCGCCAGCGCCGTCGTCTCGCCCACAATCTGCTTTTGCACCGCCTTGATCTTGCGGCTCAACAGCGAACTCAACCCGCCCAACAGCGGCACCGTCAACAAATACGCCGGCACAATCGCCCAATGCACGCGTACCGCGTAGATCGTCACGAACACCAGCCCCACCAGCGTCGTGAACACCAGGTTCACCGACGTCGAAATGAACCGCTCCACATCCGTCCGGACCTTCTGCAACTTACCCAGTGTCTCGCCGCTGCGCTGGTCTTCAAACAACGTGTAGGGCAGCTCCAGCGAATGCTTGATGCCGTCCGCATAAATCTGCGCGCCCACCTGCTGCGTAATCAGGTTCACGCAGTAGTCCTGAAAATTCTTCGCCACGCGCGATACAAACGCCACGCCCACCGCCGCGCTCAGCAGCCAGCTCACACCGCTGATAAACTCCCGGCTCGAATACTCGCCATGCCGAGTCACATAAGAATCGATGATGTGCCGGAAAATCAGCGGGTCCAGCAGCGAGAACACCTGGTTCACGGCCGCCAGCACCAGCGCCCCCACTGCCAACTTCCAATGCGCGCGGAGATATTGATACAGAATCTTCATCGGTGAGTAATTCCTCCCCTATCGGATGTATTTAGTGTCGTCTGGATGCATCCGGATTCCAAACTGTTAAGATTGATTCATGGGTTATGTCGCGAAACCCGAATCCGCGCCGACCCTTTCAGCCGAGGCCACGGCTGCGGTGGCCGGACTCAAACACGCCGACATCGTGATCGGCATCCCCAGTTACAACAACGTCCGCACCATCGGTCACGTCGTCCGCGCCGCCCACGCAGGCCTCCAGAAGTACTTCCCACAGTACAGCTCCGTCATCATCAACTCCGACGGCGGCTCCAAAGATGGCACACCCGCCGTCGTCCTTGGCGTCGAGGCCGCCGACCCCAGGCTCCTGCTTCTGAACACGCCGCTCTCCGGCATTCACCGCCTCTCGTTCCCCTACCATGGCGTTCCCGGTAAAGGCTCGGCCTTTCGCATGATCTTCCAAATGGCGTCCGATCTCGATGCCCGCGCCTGCTGCGTCATCGATTCCGACCTCCGCTCCATCACCCCTGAGTGGATCGACCTGCTCATCCGCCCCATCCTCCACAACGGTTACGACTTTGTCGCTCCCTACTATCACCGCCACAAATTCGACGGCACCATCACGAACTCGATCATCTATCCCCTTACCCGCGCCCTCTACGGCCATCGCATCCGCCAGCCGATCGGAGGCGACTTCGGTATGTCGGCCCCCATCATCCGCCGCTACCTCCAGCACGAAGATTGGGAATCCGACGTCGCCCGCTTCGGCATCGACATCTGGATGACCACCACCGCCGTAGCCGAAAATTTCCGTGTCTGCCAGTCCTTCCTCGGCGCCAAACTCCACGATGCCAAAGACCCCGGCTCCGACCTCTCGGCCATGCTCCAACAGGTCCTTTCCAGCGTCTTTGCCCTCACCGCGCGCTACGAACCCGCCTGGCGCGCCCGCACGGGCAGCGAGCTCAGTGAACTCTTTGGCTTCCGCTACGATGTCGGCCTCGAACCCATCGCGGTCAACGTCGAGCGCATGCTCACCACGTTTCGCAAAGGCGCGGAAGATCTTCGCGACGTCTGGAAACTGGCCCTCTCCCCAACTACTCTCCACGCCCTCGCCGCCTTGGCCCGTGCCACTGAAGAGCCCGGTGCCGCGCAAACCTTCCACATCGGCGACCGCCTCTGGACCGGCATCGTCTACGAGATCGCCGCATCCTGGCGGCGCCTGCCCGTCGAACGCGGCCACATCCTCCGTTCGTTCACCCCGCTCTACATGGGGCGCGTTGCCAGTTGGGTCATCGAAACCACGCCCCTCGACGCCACCGCCGTCGAAGAGCGGATGGAACAACTCTGCCTCACCTTTGAGTCCATGAAACCCTACCTCATCGCTCTGTGGGACAACCCCTCCGCATCCCACCCCGATGCCTTAACCCACCCCGAAAAGGAGTCTGCCCATGTTCGAAACAATGAATGAAATTTTCAGCCGCACCGGCAGCCATCTCTACTACGGCATCACCCTCTACCTCCCGCCCCTCTTCGTCGCCTTCGTCATCTTGTTGCTATCGTGGCTCATCGCTCATGCCGCGCGATTTGCCGTCTCGCGGCTCGTCAAAGGCAAGGCCGCCGACCACTTCTTGAAATCCAGCGGTTTCTCCAATCTTGTGTTGTCCGAAGGCACACTGCGCACCGGCCCGCTCGTCGCCCGCGCCGTCTTCTGGCTCTTCCTGCTCGGAGGACTGCTTTGCGCCATCAGCGTCTTCGATACGCAGTGGACCCAGCGCATGGTCGAAAACATCGTTCTGCTGTTCCCCAAAGCGCTCACCGCGGGCGTCATTCTGATCGCCGGCCTCTGGCTGAGCCTCTACCTGTCGCGCAGCATCCTGCTCTGGGCCTCCGATGAGCGCCTCCCGGCCCCCCGCCGCTGGGCCTCGGCCGTGCGCGTCATCGTCATGTTCACTGCCATCGTCGTCGCGGCCGATGTCCTGAACTTCGCCCCCGCGGTTTTCTTCGCGGCCTTCATCATCCTCGTCGGCGGCGCAGTGCTCGCCTCCGCGCTCGCCTTCGGCCTCGGCGGCCAACACGCCGTTCGCAAATGGATTTCCGGCGGCGCACCCAGTTCCACGCACGTAGAAAGCACCGAAGAAGACGAGGCGGCGCTCTGGCGTCACCTATAAATCGGCCGCGACTTACTCACCGGCCCCGACTTACTCACTAGCCGCGCCTCACTAAGCGGCCCCAGCTTATTCGCCGATCCTCTTCGCCTCCATCTGCCGCCCGTTCTGGTGCAACACCAGCCCGGTCGTCTTTCCATCCTCGCCGCGCTTGAACTCCAGTTGCGCATCCACCGCCTTCGCAAAATAGCGATTCTCCGACAACGCATACACCGGAAGCTTCCCCTGTCCCGTCGCCTGCGTCATCATCTGCTCACCCTCGCGCCATATCTTCAACACAAACCCCGGCCGCAGTTCATACTGCCCCGCAACCGCGTCCATCTTCTCGGCAGACTGCTTCACCTCCGTCAACACCGGCCGCGGCTTCAC
>JBDTVQ010000204.1:0-11820 GCA_040007195.1 Acidobacteriota bacterium
ATGTGCTCAAATTCACTGCCGCCGCCGTAGCATTAGCCGCCGTCTCCCCGCTGTGCGCGCAGATGAATTTCGTGCGCGACGTCTGGCCCGTTTTCGAGAAAGCCGATTGCAAGGGGTGCCACAACAACGACGGCGTCGCCTCTACCACCCGCCTTCAGTTTCCCGAGGCCGCCGCGACCGACGAAGAGCGCACGCTGTTTGGCGATTCGCTGCGCCGGTTCATCGATGCGGCCGATCCCGCGAAGTCGATGCTGGTGCTGAAACCGACCAATAAAATCGGGCACGCCGGAGGCCGCCGCATCCAGCCGGGCAGTGATGCCGAAACGGTTCTCATCAACTGGGTGAAGCAACTGAACGCGACCAAGCCGCTGGCGCGCCAGGACGAGACGAAGACGCTTTCCGCACACGAGAAGCCCGTACTGCGCCGCCTGACGCATTCGCAATATGACAACACGGTGCGCGATCTGCTCGGCGACATCAGCCGCCCGTCGCGCAACTTTCCGCCGGAAGACTTCATCGACGGGTTCAAAAATCAGTTCGAAGGCCAGTCCATCTCGCCGCTGCTCGCGGAAAGCTATGGAGACGCCGCTGCCCGCCTGGCCGCGACGGCAAAGCTCCCCAAGGTGTCGAATTTTGTCGAATCCTTCGGCAAGCGTGCGTTCCGCCGCCCGTTGACGCCGAACGAAAAAGCGCGCTACGAGGCGCTGCTCGCCAAGGCCGGACAGGATGCCGTGGTGGAGGCGATGCTGCAGTCGCCTTCGTTTCTTTACCGGCCCGAAACAGCGCTGAAGCCGGAGAACAAACCGTATGTGCGCGCGTCGCGGCTCTCCTATCTGCTGTGGGACACGATGCCCGACGACGCGCTGATTGCGGCCGCCGAGAAGGGGGAACTGAACACGCCCGAGGGTTTCGAAAAGCAGGCGCGCCGCATGCTGGCCGACCCGAAGGCCGCCCCCGCACTCGACGAATTCGTCTCGCAGTGGATGCGTTTCGACCGCGTGGTGACCATGGTGAAGGATCGTCGCTTCTACCCCAACTTCACCCGCGAAGTGGCGCAGGCGATGACCGAAGAGACGCGCCGCTTTGTCGCCGATCTTGTGTGGAACAACCGCAGCTTCCTCGAATTTTTCACTTCACCCAATACGTTCATCAACGGCGACCTCGCCGCGCTCTACAGCATGAAGGCGCCTTCGGACGACTTTTCGCGCGTGAACTATCCGGCGGATTCGGGCCGCGGCGGAATCCTCAGCCATGCCACGTTCCTCGCACTCACCAGCAAGCCTTCGGAGACGTCGCCGACGGCGCGCGGCCTTTTCGTGCGCGAACAGTTCCTGTGCCAGAACGTGCCGCAACCGCCGCCCGGCGTGAACACGAACCTGCCGCCGCAGAACGAAGAGAAGCCGATGACGAATCGCGAGCGCCTGCAGATGCACCTCACCAATCCGAGCTGCGCTACATGCCACAACCTGATCGACCCCATCGGCCTGGGCCTGGAGAAATACGACGGCGTCGGCGCCTGGCGGAAGGATCTGTCGATCAAGATTCCGACCTTCGACCGCAAGAAGGAACCGCGCGTCGTTTCCGTGCCGATCGATAGCCGCGGTTGGGTCGCGGGCATCAAGGGCTCGGAGTTCGAAGCGCCACGCGATCTCGGCGCGGCGCTCGCCAAAACGCCGCAATGCCAGGAGTGTCTGGTGAAGCAATATTTCCGCTACGCCATGGGAAGGCGCGAGACTGCGGCCGACCGGCCAGTGATCGGACGGGTGCTTGCCGATTTTCGAAACTCCCAGTTCCAGTTCCAAGAGCTTATGATTGGAGTAGTGGAGTGGACTGAATTTGGGGTCCACGCCGACATGAATTAACGTTATGAGAGCACCGCTATCTCGCAGAACTCTACTCAAGGGCCTGAGCTTCGCCGGGTCGCGCGTGTTGTTGCCGCTGCCTCCGCTGGCCGCCATGTTCAATGCCTCGGGCACGGCCTACGCCGCCGAGAACGCCAAGCGGGAAACGCGCTTTGTGCTGTGGTTCAACGGCAACGGAATCGTGGAAAAGTATTGGATTCCGAACGAGACGGGCAAGGACTACACGATGACGCCGTGCCTGGCGCCACTCGCCTCATTCCGCGACCAGATGCACGTGGTGACGGGCCTCGACAACCCGGCAGCGCGCATGCCGGGACCGGGTAACGACCATCACCGTTCGATGAGCGCCCTGATGACCGGCACGCAGTTCACCGGACGCGGCGCGGGTGGGCCTTCGATTGATCAGGCCATCGCGGCGAAGATCGGAGCCGAAACCCGCTTCCGTTCGCTGCAGCTGGGCGTATCGCAGGAGAGCTTCGGCGAAAGTGTCCAGCGCAACATGAGCTGGGCGAATTATGACCGGCCGTTGCCTCCCGAGATGCTGCCGCACAAGCTGTTCGACCGGTTGTTCGGCCAGCGCGAAATCGGCTGGGTGAACCGCAAGCGCAGCGTGATCGACGCTATTCGCGAAGACGCAAAATCGTTGCAAGGCAACCTCGGCACGGAGGATCAGAAGCGGCTCACCGAGCACCTTGATTCCATCCGCGATGTGGAGCGCTCCATCGCCAGCATGCCACCGCAGTATTACAAGGTGGAAGAGCCCCAGTACGACGGCGATATGAAGGACTGGCCGCGCATTGCCAAGCTGCAGAGCGATCTGCTGGCGCATGCATTCGCCACGCGGCAGACGCGCGTTGCGAGCTACATGCTCACCAAATGCCAGGGCCTGACGCGCTTCCCGTGGCTCGGTCTGACCGCCGCGCGCCATCACGACTACACGCACCGCGACGGCAAAGCGCCGGGCATGGACTCGCTCGACGGCCAGCGCATCATGCGCGACATCTGCAAGTGGCACGTTGAGGAGTTTGCTTACCTGCTGGGCAAACTGCGTTCGATCCCGGAAGGCGACGGCACGCTGCTGGACCGTACCGCGCTGCTGTTCGTCCACGAACACGCCGAAGCGAACGACCACAAAAATAATGGGCTGTCGGTGATTCTCGCCGGCTTCCACGGCAATCTTGCCACGGACCTGCACACGCGGACGACGGGGACGGTAGCCGATCTTTATCTGACCGTGGCTGACGACGTGATGGGCGCGGGCATCAGCAAGTTCCCGACGGCGGAGCGCAAGTTGAGCGACTTGGTCCGCCGCCAGGCGACGCCGGAAACTGCCTAGAGCAGCTTAAAGTTCACCTCAATCGTCGCGCTCACCCGCACGGGCTTGCCGTCTTTCGTGGCGGGCTCGAAATCCCACTGCTTCACGGCGAGGATCGCGTTGGCGTCAAGGCCGGGATCGAGGCTCTCAATCACTTTGATGTCGTTGGCAACGCCATCGCGCTCGATGATCACGGAGAGCTTGACGGTGCCGGCGATTTTCGCGTCGCGCGCCTCTTCCGTATACTGCGGTTCCACCTTGTGAACCAGGCGCGGCGAGAGGATGTCGCCGCCAATCTTGTGGACAGTGTCGTCATCAGCGGCTCTCGCTGTTTGCAGTGCCGCGAGTGGAACAAGAATCGCGACGGCGGCAAGCGTGGCAGTGATCAGGATGCGGCGCGAAAGGCTGCCACGGTTAGCCGTGCGGTCGAGCAGGGCGCGCATACGGCGCTCCATAGAGGAGCCGCCGGTCATGGCGGGGACTGCGCCGCTGGCCATCGTGGTGCGCGCGACGTGCAGGAGCTGTTCGGCGTACTCGGTTGAGCTCGTACCCTCGCGGAGCACGGCGTCGTCGCAGGCGCGTTCGGACTCTTCCCGGGCTTGACGTGCGGCGAACCATGCCAGAGGCAGGAACCAGTACACGGAACACGCGAACTGCGCCACGATCAGCCATAAGAAGTCGAAACGGCGCGCGTGTTCACGCTCGTGCATGAGGACGGAGCGGCGCAACGCGTCGGGCCATTCATTGGCCTGCTCGGGCCATATCACGACGGGATTGAAAAAGCCCCACACGAAAGGTGACACGGACTCGCGAGTTGTGCGCATCTCCACTTCCTTGCGCGAACGAAGCACCAGCGCCGCCGTGCGCACATGGGCCATGGCGAATACGGCAAAGGTGAGTCCCGCGCCCAGCATCCATAGGTTCAGCAGCGAGAACATGGAGCCCTGTGCAGGTAGCGAGGCGCCAGCTGCTGCGTCCACAATGATGCGCGTCTGCGGTAACGCCTGCCAGGCGGGCGCCAGGGCAATCACGGCGGGTAGAACGAGGACAGCGACAAGGGCTGCCACCCAGGCCATGTGGCGCGCGGCGGCCGAAGCCTTTCGCAGGGCGAGCGAGCCGATCCAGGCGATCATCAGCAGCGCGGCTGCCTTCAGCGTGCATTCGATGAGCAGTGCAGTCGTCATTTCGAGGTACCTTCCTTCCTTGCGTCTTCAATGATTTCGGACAGACGCTGCAGCTCCTCTGCGCTGAACTGAGCTCTGGCATTGCCGAGCAGCGCCGCGGCGGCGTTGGCGGACGAACCGTCAAAGAAGGTCTCCACCAGACTCTTCAAGGCGGATCGGCGCGCGCGGTCGCGCGGGATTGTCGGCATATAGACATAGGTGCCGCCCCGGTCTTCGTGCCGCACCGCGCCCTTGTCTTCGAGAATGCGAAGCGTGGCGCGGACGGCGGAATAACTGGGCGGATCGGCCATGCCCGCGCGCACCTCGGCCGCGGTGGCGCTCTTTTGCCGGTAGAGAACGTCCATCATTTCGCGTTCCCGCCGGCTTAGTTTGGCATGTGTATCCGGAGGCATGTGTATGCTAAATATTTAGCACGCACGGCGGAGGCTGTCAATGCTAAATTTTTAGCAACAACAAAGAGCGATGGCGCGGATTAGGGTGCGGGTGGTTCGTCCTTGGGAGCGGGAGCCGCGCTGGGAGCGGCGGGTTCCGGTGTGCCTTCAATGCGCACCTCCGGCCGTAGCTTCTTCAGCTCGTCCACGCCCTGTACGGTGAATGCCGTGTCGCGCACGTCCACCCACTTCAGCGCGGGAAGGGCTGCGAGAGACGCCACCGCGTCGTTGCCCACGCGTTTGCAGGCGTGCAAATCGAGGCGTTCGAGCTTCGAGAGCGGCTTCAGCTTGCCGAGACCGCGCCCGGTAATGCCGAGGCCGCTGAGATTGAGCTCGCGCAGTTCGGTTACCGTGGCGATGGGGTCGAGTCCAAGATCGGTCGTTCCGAGAGACCACAGGCCCGAGTCGGTGCGCTGTTTGCCGCTGACGTCGAGCGTCCGCAGCTTCGGCAACGTACGGAGCACTTGCAGACCAACCTCGGTCAGCTTGTTGCCACCGAAGGAGAGCTCGCGCAGATTGGGCAAAGTCGAGAGCTGCTGCAATCCACTGTCGGTCACTTCGGCGTAGCCGATGTCGAGCGCCGTGATCGTCGTCCTGCCCGCGAGGAGCGCCAGCGTATTGTCGGTTACCTTCGTGCCGCGGGCGTTGATGCGCTCGATCTTCGTCCAGTTGCGCATCGTGGCCAGGCCTTCGTCGGTGACGAGCTCGGCATAGAACAGGTTCAGCTCGCGGACGTTTTTGAGGTCCTTGAGCTTGAGCAGGCCGAGGTCGGTGACGCGCGTGTTGGAGAGATCCAGGCGCTCCAGCTTGTCGAGCTTGGCGATCAATTCCATGTCCGAATCGCTCACCCAGCCTTGGCGAAAGCTGAGCGCGCGCACGGAACCGTCGGGCGCTAGTTCGGCTTTTCCGTCGAGGGCGGCGATCCAGTCATTGGCCGCGAAGGCGAGCGAGCCCGCGAGGAGGAGTGCGAACAGGGCGCGCATTAGCTCTTCCTCCGAGTGGGCAACGACGATTCGCGATCCCACACGATTCTGCATTTGGGCATCTTCTGTTGCAGCGCGTCGTGTCCCTTTTCGGTGAGCAGTGTGTGATAGACGTTCAGGTGTTCCAGCTTCGGGAACGAGGCGAGCAGGTCGACTTCGGTGTCGCCGATGGTGGCCGAATCCATTCTCAAGTCGCGCAACTCCGGCAGGCCGGCTATGAGTGCAAGGCCCTTGGCCGTCGTCGCCGTGTAGTTGATGTTCAACGTGCGCAAGCTCTTCATGCCCGCGATGTGGCGCAGGCTTTCGTCGGTTAGGCGCGTGCGCACCGATTGCAGCTCCTCGAGCGCGGGCAGCGCGGAAAGCAGCACATAGCCGTGAGTGTTGATCGGGTTGTAGTTGATGTTGAGCGAGCGCAGCGACGTGAGCGAGGCGATGTGTTCCATCGAATCGTCGTCGATGTCGGTGGTGGCGAGGTCGAGGTCCACCAGATGCGTGAGCGTGCGCAGATTCTTTAGCCCTCGGCCGGTGACGTCGGTCATGCTCAGCTTCAGTTCCTTCAGCCCGGTGAGCGTTCCGATGACGGCGAGCCCTTTGTCGCCGACGGGCGCCCCGGACATCTCCAACACTTCGAGAGCGGGAAATCCGGCGAGTCCAAGCGCACGAGCGCCGGAGTTGTTCAACACGAGGCGGCGTAGCTTGGGCAGCTTGGCAAGTTTAGCCAGACCGGTATCAGTGACGGTCGTCTGGCTTAGATCGAGCTCTTCGAGCGCCGTCATCGCGGCCAGTGAAGCGACACCTACGTCACCAACTTCGGTGGCGTCAAGACTCAGTTTCCGAACGCCGGTGAGCTTCGCGATTGTCTCCAGGTGCCGGTCGACAACCGGGGTACCGCTCAACGAAATCGCGGTCAGCTTGCCCTGCGTAAGTTCCGCTTCGCCCCCCAGCGCCTGCACGAAATTCTTCACCGACAGCGCCGTGACCTGCACGGGCACTTTGACACTTTTCGACAGTTGTTGCGCGCCGGCCAGGTAGTTCACTTTCAACCCGGGCAGTGCCGCGAGCAGCTGATCGACACCCGCTTTGGTGACGCGCGTGTAGCGCAGGTCGAGCGAACGCAGATTCTTCTTCTCCGCCAGGATGCGCAGTCCGGCGTTGGTGACGTGGCTGCGATTGAGATTCAACTCCTCCAGGCCGTTCATGCCCGCGATGGCTTGCAGACCTTCGTCGGTAATGGGCGCGCCCAACAGATTCAGCTTCTTCAGTGACGTGAGCCTACTGAGCTGCGAGAGGCCGGCGTCGGTGATGCGGCAGCCGTAGAGGTCCAGGTGCTCCAACTTCGCCAGACCCGCAATGTGATGGATCCCGGCGTCGGTGACGAGAGTGTCCTTCAACAGCAGACGGCGTAAATCCTGCATGCGTGAAAGCGACGCCATGCCTTCGTCGTCGAAGTGCGAATAGGTGAGGTCGAGCGAGGTCAGGTCGGGGAAGATGGCCAGCGTGTGGCCTTTCACTTTCGACTGCTGCAGGCGCAGCTCGCGCAGATGCGTGAGGTCCTTCAGCTCACTAATGCCCTTGTCCTGGATGTTGATTTCGGTGAGGAAGTGCACGCTGAAGAACAGCTTTTCGAGCGAGCGCAGTTTGTTCAGGCTGCCCAAGTCCTTGTTCGAATCGCGGCGGCTGCCCGCGCCTTCGTTCCACATCGGGCCGGGCAGATAGAGCTCCTTCAAATGTTCCAATTGGGCCAGACGCGACAACTCTTCGGGCGTGATGAGCGTTCCCGTCAAGTCAGCGGCAACAACGCGGAACTCGCCCTCAGGCAGCGCCCACAGATTGCGGATCTCCGCTGTTGAGCCTTCGAGCGTCACTCCGCCGTTGTAGCGAATGATCCACTCGGCGAGCGACCGTTCGGTGTCGGCGGCCTGAACCGCGAACGCGAGTGCGGCGAGAGCGATGAGTCTCCTGATCAATGATCCGCGATGCCTCCATCCTGGAACACGTATTTCTGGCGGGTCACCGGTTGGTACGGATGTGCCGCGGCGACCTTCTCATCCAAATCTACGCCTAAACCGGGGCGGTCGGGTAGTTCGGCGAATCCATCTTTCACCTGCACCGCGCCGCCATAGAACAAATCTTTCACCCATTGTTGCGAGTTGGGATTGTATTCCTGAATGGTGCAGGCTGGCGTTGTGGCATCTACGTGGAGGGACGCGAGCGTCGAAACTTCGCTCTGCGGATTGTGCGGGGCCATCTCGACGCGATAGGTCTCGGCGATGATTCCGATCTTCTTCATCTCGAGGATGCCACCCGCGTGGCAGACGTCGGGTTGGATGATGTTAACCAGATGCCGTGAGCAAAATTCGGAAAACCCGTACTTGGTAAAAGAACGCTCACCAGTGGCCAGCGGCACTTTTGTTTTTTGCCGCAGCAACTCCAGTTCGCCAAGGTCTTCGAGCTGCGTCGCCTCTTCGACAAAGAACGGCCGCAGCTCTTCGATGCGCGTGCAGAAGTCGATGGCCATGGTGGTGGTGAGCTTGCCATGGGCATCGATGGCGATGTCGAAATCGTCGCCGACCGCCTTGCGGACCGCTTCCAGCGCCTTCGCTCCCTCGCGCACGGCGAAGTTCGGAATTACCAAATCGTTGTCGACGCGAATGAAGCCGCTCTTGGCGGCGGTATACCCTTCGGACTTGGCCTGCAGGAACGCTTCGGGAGTGGAGCCGCAGTCCTTATAAAGACGCACGCGCTGCCGTGCTTTGCCGCCGATGAGCTTGTAGATCGGCTGTCCGAGCGCTTTGCCGAGAATGTCCCACAGCGCGATCTCGACGGCGCTGATGGCGCTGTTAAGAATCGGCCCACCGCGCCAGCGCGGCCAGCGGAACATGGCCTGATAGTGCAGCTCAATATCGGTCGGGTCCTTGCCCATCAGGTAGCGCTCGTGCTCCATGATGGCGTCGGAAAGCGTGGCTTCCTTCGAAGTAATGGAGCCTTCGCCAAGGCCCGTGATGCCCTGATTCGTGTAGACCTTGCAGTACACCCAATTCACACTGCCGGAGTGGACGACGAACGTCTTGAGGCCGGTGATCTTCAGGTTGAGCGGCTTGGCTTTCTCGGTGGCCGCGCGCAGCGGCGAAAGAACGCTTGCGGGCAACGCGAGCCCGAGCGCGGATTGGAAAAGTTCACGACGATTGAGCATAGACAGGGAACTCCGTTGGGTCAGCATATCGTAGCTGGGGAGGGCGAGGTGGCTTCCCAAATCGCCGGTCAACTTCCGGATTGCCGGCGATCGCCCCTTCAGTCAATGGCGGTTCCAATCCTGGGCCTTCGATAAAATCGAACGATGACATCAGCGGATAGGGCTGGGCACAGGGCCGGTGATCCGGGTTCGGTCGAATCGTGGCTGATCTCGGCGGGACGGGACCGGCGGCCGGGATCGCCGCTAAACGTGCCGCCTTTCCCGGCCTCGAACTTCGTGCTGGGCGAGCGGCGGGCGTACTCTCGCGACGATGGCACGCCGGGCTGGGATGCACTGGAAGAGATCGTCGGCGGCCTCGAGGGTGGCTCCTCAGTCTCCTTCGCCTCAGGCATGGCGGGGATCGCGGCGATTTTCGATCAACTCCCCGTAGGCTCGGTCGTAGCCCTGCCGGACGACTGTTATCAGGGCGTGGCAGGACTCGCAAAACTTGGCGAAAGCCGCGGCCGTTGGACTGTGCGTCGCGTCCCGGTAACGAACACCGCGGCCTGGATCGAGATGTGCGGCATGGCCGACTTGATATGGCTTGAGTCGCCTTCGAACCCGATGCTCACGGTGGCTGACCTGGACGCGATTTGCGCCGCACCACGGAAGCGCGGCGCAATCTTGGGAGTGGACAACACCTTCGCGACGCCGCTCAATCAGCGGCCGCTTGCACTCGGGGCCGACGTGGCGGTGCAATCGGTGACGAAGTTCATCGGCGGACACTCGGACCTGCTCGGCGGCGTCGTGACCGTGCGAGACGCGGACCTGCTGGCCGCACTGCGGCAGTCGCGGGAACTCGCGGGAGCGACACCAGGTGCGCTCGAAACGTATCTTGCCGTGCGCGGAGCCAGAACGCTGGCGGTGCGGCTGGAGCGCGCGCAACGTAACGCGATGATCCTGGCGGAGCGCCTTGCGCGGCATCCAAGCGTTACACTGACGCGCTATCCCAGCCTGGCGAGCCATCCCACTCACGAGGCCGCGCGGCGCCAACTCAAGGGCTTTGGCACGATCATTTCGTTCGACGTACGCGGCGAAGCCTACGCCGCGGATGCCGTTTGCGCGGGATTGCAACTCATCCAACACGCCACCAGCCTGGGCGCCGTCGAATCCACCATCGAACGGCGGGCCGGCATTCCGGGGCAGGAGCACCTTCCTCCGACACTCCTGCGGCTCAGCGTGGGGATTGAGGCCGTCGAGGACCTTTGGGCCGATCTGGATCGGGCTCTGTGCAACGCGCCGGTTGCTGGGACACTTGCCGCCAGATGACGCGCAGTCCGGAAACGGACTGACGAGGACGTGGCCAAACTTACGGCCGCCGAATCAACGTTGCCTCCGCGCCAACGGGAAGCGGATCCCCATAGACCTTCTGTGTATCGGCGGTCGCTTGCAACCATCCATCCAACTGCCGCCGCAAACTCTCCAGAGTCTTCGCATGCTTCGGATCGCCCGCCAGATTCTTCAACTCGTCCGGGTCCTTCTCTAAATCGTAAAGCTCTTCGGCGGGACGCTGGCGAAACGCTTGCACAATCGCGCGCGCTTTCTCGTCGGTCTCGGCGGCCTTCTCCCACGATCTCCAGTAAACGATACCGTCGCGTCCGCTATCGCGATTTGTATGAGTGGTGTGTTGGAACTCCGGATGCAGGTTGCGGATGTACTTCCACTGGCCGGTGCGGACGCTTCTGATTGGATAGACGTTATAGTTGCCGTCGCCGCTGTGGGTAGTAAAGATCTCGGTGCGATGAGTCTTCGTTTTGCCGCGCAGTACGGGCACGAAAGAGCGTCCGTCGATGCCGGTGGGCGCTTTGCCGCCGCCCAATTCCACCAGGGTCGGTAGAATGTCGATCCACTGGATCATCGCATCGCTGCGGGTTCCCTCTTTGACCACGCCGGGCCACACGGCGACGAACGGCGTGCGAATCCCGGTGTCGTACAGGTTCCACTTGCCGAAGGGCCACTGCGCTCCGTGATCGCTTGTGTGGAGGAAGACCATGTTCCGGCCGAACTTCTTTTGAGCCAGGTCGTACACCCTGCCGAGTTCTTCGTCCATCTTCGCCACGGCGGCGTAATACCGGGCGCGGGACACACGGGTCTCCGGCGTATCGACGGATTTGACGGGCAGCGTAGCATTCTCAGGCAGGAAGGGCTCCGAGTTTTCCGGCCACGGAACATGCGGCCAGTTCGAGCCCACGAAGAGACACAGAGGCTTCGTGCTGTCCCGCTTTTCGAGAAACGCGAGCGCGGCGGGGATCGCCTCCGGATCGTGAAAGGTGTCGTGACCCCAATGGTCGAACCCGTAGTCGGGCGTGTAGCGATAGTGCGAGACTTTGCCAAAAGCGGCGGTCTCATATCCGAGTTCCTTCAGGTAGGCCGGCAGCTTCTTTAGATCGGCCTTAGGCCGAGTGTGGTTTGGCTCGGCTCCGTTCCGCGCCGGGTAGAGGCCGGTAAGCAAGGCAGCGCGGCTGGGAGCGCAACTTGGGGATGCTACGAAAGCCTTGTTAAATACCATGCCCTCGGCGGCAAGGCGCCGCATATTGGGCGTGCGAACAGCCTTGGAGCCGTAGATCTCTGAGTCCAGCAGACCGTGATCGTCCGAAAGAAAGATCACCAGATTGGGCTTGTCTGCAGACTGTGCAGACAAACGGAACGTTAACGTGGCCGCAAGGGAAGCGGCGAACCGGCGCCGGGAAAGCATGCCTTCCATTCTGCAACAGCCTCGACCGCCCGACTACCCGGTCACGTCAAACGCTAGACCTTACGCAGTTTCGAAATGCGGCCCACTTCGACCCACTCGGAGACGAAGATGTTGCCCT